>CAYJNT010000104.1:0-2106 GCA_964370945.1 uncultured Hyphomicrobiales bacterium
TAGGCGCGGCGCGTTCCCGTTCAAGCCGTCTTGCCGAAGCGGATCAGGCTGAAATGCCCCATCGGCGGCATCGGGCGGCGTTCGATCACGCGCATGTGTTTGCGGCCCGATACCCAGCGGGTCAGCCGCGCCCAGGGAAATTCCGGCCGCCAGCCCAGCCGCCGCGCCACCGGGGCAAAGGACAATTCGAACGCGCGCCGCATCCCCTTCTCGGCACCGATGTGATTGACGAGCACAATCTCGCCGCCCGGTTTCACCACGCGCGCGAATTCGTCGAGCGCGGCTTCCGGGTCCGGCACGGCGGTGATGACATATTGCGCCACCACGACATCGAAAGAATTGTCCGGAAAGGCAAGATGCGATACGTCCATCACGGACAGCACATCGACATTGGACAGGCTGTGCTGGCGCACGCGCTGCTTCGCCTTGCGCAGCATCGGCTCGGAAATGTCGATGCCGATCAGGCGATTGTGGCGCGCATAATCGGGAAGCGAGATCCCGGTGCCGACACCGACTTCCAGGATGCGCCCGCCCAAGGAACTGCAAGCTCGCTCGGCCGCGAGGATCGAGGCGCGGCGTCCCTGCTCGAACACCTTGCCGAACACCACGTCATAGACCGGCGCCCAGCGCGCATACGCCTTCTCGACCGTGCGTCTGTCGATTTCGGCCCCCACGACCCCGCCCCTTTTATGCCTGTCTGGAAATCCGGATCAGCGCGATTTAGCCTGGAGCATGATGTTATCCGACCTTCCTTCGCCCGCCGAAGCGGGCTTCGCGAAAGCGGGAAACCGCTTCACACTCCGGATCAAGTCCGGGGCAGGCTTTTTCGGCATCCGAAAACCGCTTCACACTTTTCGGCATCATGCTCTGGCCGGCGCGCGCTCGCGCGGTGCGATGCTTTCAGAAAAAGCGACCGCGCTCTTGATGAATCCGCCACCGAGCACCCGCGCCTGCCCTTCCGGCGCGTCGTAGAACACACAGGCCTGGCCGGGCGAAACGCCGTCCTCGCCGTCGGTCAATTCAACCGCGATGCCGTCCGCGCTGTCGCGCAGGAACGCGGGCTGCGGCGCGCGCGTCGAGCGCACCTTCACGAAAATCTCGCGCCCGCCGGAGGTCATTGCATCCTCGATCGCGCCATCGCCGATCCAGTTCACATCGCGCAGCGAAATGCGGCGCGTGCGCAACGCATCGCGCGGCCCGACAATGACGCGGCCGCTCTCGGCATCGAGCCGCACGACATAAAGCGGCTCGCCGCCGGCGATGCCGAGGCCTTTGCGCTGGCCGATCGTGAAATGAATGATTCCGTTGTGGCGGCCGAGCACCTTTCCGTCGAGATCGACGATGTCGCCTTCCGCCGCGGCGCCCGGCTTCAACCGCTCGATGATGTCGGTATAGCGCCCGCTCGGCACGAAGCAGATGTCCTGGCTGTCCTGCTTGTCGGCGATCGCGAGGCCGAACTTGCGCGCCAGCTCGCGCGTCTGCGGCTTGGTCAGGTCGCCGAGCGGAAAACGTACGTTTTGGAGTTGCTCGCGGGTGGTGGCGAACAGGAAATAGCTCTGGTCGCGATCCTCATCGCGCGCGCGATGCAGCGCGCGGCCGCCGGCAACGGCGCGCGAGGCGACATAATGTCCGGTCGCCATCACCTTGGCGCCGAGTTCGCGCGCGGTGTCGAGCAGATCGTGGAACTTGATCGACTGGTTGCATTCGATGCAGGGCACCGGCGTCTCGCCCGCGACATAGCTGTCGGCGAAGCGGTCGATCACCGCTTCCTTGAAGCGGCTCTCATAGTCGAGCACGTAATGCGGGATGCCGATGCGCTCGGCGACCATGCGCGCGTCATGGATATCGCGGCCGGCGCAGCAGGCGCCCTTGCGATGGGTGGCGGCGCCATGATCGTAAAGCTGCAAGGTCACGCCGACGACATCATAGCCTTCGGACTTGAGCAGGGCGGCCGTGACCGAGGAATCGACGCCGCCGGACATGGCGACGACGACGCGGGTCTTTTCCGGGGCGCCTTCAAGATCGAGACTATTGAACATCGCCGCCACGGCCTTCGCCGCGCTCCATACGAATTGGGGCTTCACTCATATCTATAAGCGCTGACCC
>CAYJNT010000104.1:2206-11285 GCA_964370945.1 uncultured Hyphomicrobiales bacterium
TCTATAAGCGCTGACCCCGCTTTCGCAATCTTTTGGGTTTTGCCTGCAAAAGCCGGCAAAAGTTGCCGGGACCCGGCCGATCTGGCCGTGTCCGCCGCCCGCGCCCCTTTCATAAACGGTTGATTTATAACGATTTTTTAAACGGGACCATTGGCGCGGCGCTTGCAATCTCCAGGGAAGCTCAATTCTCGAGATGGGGTTGTCCAGGTGCCCAGCGTCGTGTCCGAAGTCGCCGTATCGTCGCATCGTTCCATTCACAGCGGAAAGCCTGTCTCCGGCTCGCAAGGCCGCGACGACGGCACGCCGTTCGAAGCCCTGCTCGACACGGCGGCGCCCGAAGCCCCGCCGAAAAAGGCGCCGAAAGCGGACAAGGCCGACAATCCTGAGCGCCCTGCTCCATCCCGCCGCGCCAACGAGGCCGATTCCGAGCCCCGCGATCCGGCCGCAAGCGCGCAAACCGAGGCCGCGCCGGAAGCCGCCGCCACCGCTGAAATCACGGAAACGCAAGCGGGCGCCGAAATCGAGGCCGTGATCGCGACCGCCAATGCCGAGATCGACACGTCTCAAACGGTCAGCACCGACGAAGCCGCCGCAATTCCGGCGGTGACGGTCGAGGCGGCCGTGCCACCGCCGGTCACGGCGCCGGTTGCTGCCGTCGCGATCGCAATCGCGGCGGCGCCCGTGGCAACGGACGCGGCCGCGAACGCGGAAACAGCGAATGCGGCTCCGGTTGGCGAGGTTGCGCTGCCGGAAACGGTCGAAGCCGCGCCGCAGACCGCACCGGCCGAAACCGCGGCGCCCGAACAATTGCCGGCCGAAGCCAGGCCGCAGATCGCCAAGGCATCGGGCGAAAAGCCCGCCGAGGAAAAGCCGGCCGACGGCAAAGTGAAGGCGCAGGTGACGACCGAAGACGACAAGCCTGCACCGAAGCCGCAGCTTGCCGACACGACGGAAAAGAAAGCCGCGCCCGCGCCCGCGGCCGAAGGCCCGGTAAAACCGGAAACGCACGCCGCCAGGCCGAAGCCTGAGTCCGAGACGCCGCACGCCGAGAATCTTGCGTCACAACGCGACCACACGGCGATCCCGGCAGCGACCGATCGCTCCGAAGTTGTCGCGCTCGCGACCGCGCAGGCGCAGGCCGTTCACGCGGCCGGCCCGGCCGCGACGTCGAACCGCAACGAGCAGACCGCTGTGACGGTGCCGGTCGCAGGCCTGGCGGTCGAAATCGCCGCGCAGGCCCGTGCCGGCAGAAACCGCTTTGAAATCCGGCTCGATCCGCCGGAACTCGGCCGCATCGATGTCCGCCTCGACATGGACAAGGACGGCAACGTGACCTCGCGCATGATGGTCGAGCGTCCCGACACGCTCGATCTTCTGCGCCGCGACGCGCACGCGCTCGAGCGCGCGCTCAACCAGGCGGGCCTGAAGACCTCCGACAACGCGCTGGAATTCCAGCTGCGCGACCAGGGCTTCGCGAATAACGACAACAACCGCCAGAACCCGCGCGAGACTGCGCAACTCATCGTGCCCGACGAAGACGCGGTCGTTCTCGAAGCCAAGCGCGGCTATGGCCGCCTGCTCGGCCTCGGCAACGGCCTCGATATCAGCGTTTAAAGGACACCTGACATGACGACCATCAATCCGGGCATCGGCAACAACGTCACGTCGGCGCCCGCAACCACGTCGGCGTCATCGTCCTCGTCGTCGAGCGCGACCGGCGTGAACAGCGCGACGCTCGCGAGCAATTTCACGACCTTCCTGCAATTGCTGACCACGCAATTGAAGAACCAGAATCCGCTCGACCCGCTCGATACCAATCAATTTACCCAGCAGCTCGTGCAATTCGCGCAGGTCGAGCAGCAGCTCAAATCGAACGATCAATTGTCGACGCTCGTGTCGCTGCAGAAGACCGCGCAGCAGACGCAAGCCCTGGCCTTTGTCGGCATGAAGGTGGCCGTGGAAGGCAAGACCGCCGAGCTGAAGGACGGCTCCGCCACCTGGGGCTTCTCGGTGACGAAGCCCGCGACCGCGACCGTCAATATCGTGAACTCGGCCGGTTCGACCGTTTACACCGGCACCTTCTCCGTCAACGCCGGCTTGCAGAATTTCGGCTGGGACGGCCGCAACAATGCCGGCGTCGCGCAGCCCGAAGGCACCTATACGCTCTCGGTCACCGCCAAGGACGCGAGCGGCCAGACCCTCGCGGTGTCGACCGAAACCGAAGGCACGGTCGATTCCGTCGACATGACGGTGAATCCGCCGGTGCTCAAGATCGGCGGCAAGGACTACACGATGGATAAGATCAAGCGCGTGGTCTACGCGAGCAGCAACAACACCAATAACGGCAGCTAATACGCGCTCCACGCGCGGCCAGCTCTTAACGAGGCGTTAAAATCACGCCTCGAATGATGGCGGCAATCTTTTCCCAATTGAACCGGCCACTTAGGTAAATTTTAAGTCGCTCCGCGTAGGGTCACGCTCAGTTGTGTCAGTGAGTGTGAGTTGACCAAATGACTGAGCCCCACCGCCCGAGGGTGAAGTATGTCATCGGGCCAGATGGCAGTCCGCTAACGATTGCGGATCTGCCCCCGACATCGACCAAGCGTTGGGTCATCCGCCGCAAGGCGGAGGTCGTCGCCGCCGTTCGCGGCGGTCTGCTCTCGCTGGAAGAAGCCTGCACGCGCTATACGCTGACAACGGAAGAATTCCTGTCCTGGCAATTCTCCATCGACCAGCACGGCCTCGCCGGTCTGCGCACGACGCGCATTCAGCAGTACCGGCAATAACCCCGTTTCGGGTCCTAACGAAAGATTGACGGCGCCGGCGCCAGGCCGGGCGCTGGAACTTGTCATGTTCTCCGGCGATAGTGCTGGTCAGATGCCGCCGGAGACCCTGACCATGACACGCGCCGTTGCGGCCGCCTTGTTCGCGGCCATTTTGATCTCCCCCAGCCCCTCGGTTGCCGGCCAATTGGCCATCGGCGAGGTCATTCCGCTGCAACCGCCGCCGGGATATGCCTTCCGCGCCGTCTATACGCCGCCGGCGCTGCATAGCCGCTGGGAACCGGCGGATTCGACCTTCCGCTCGGTATTCCGCGAGCCGCTCTATACGACCCCGCGCGGCTATATCTATCGCTATGTCCGCGGCTATACCCGCGTGCGGGTCGCCGATCCGACGCGCGTTCGCAAGGTGGCCGCTCGCAAAGCCACCGTGAAGAAGACCGGCGCCTGCGTCACCGAGCTTGGCTACGGCCGCTACCACCTGTGCCCCTGAAAACTTAAGGGAACCCGGTTCCTCCGCGGGCGTTGTTCGACCGGCGACGCCCAGCGGAGAAAGCCGATGAATCGGGCGGTTTCAGCAACCCTGATCGCACTCGCATTGATGTTCGTGCCGGCCCTGGTGCCGATCCCGCAATCCGTGGCGCAAGCACCTGCGCCGGGACAGGAGATGCGCACCTCCAAGATCAATCTCACGGTCGAGCAGCGCCACGTCATCAAGGAAGTGGTGAAGGACCTGCCGGTGCAAAAGGCGCCGGATAATGTCCAGGTCACGACCGGCTCGGCCGCGCCGGAGGGCACCGTCCTGCGTTTCTTCCCGCCCGAGATCACCGACAAGGTGCCGCAGATCAAGTCGCACAAGTTCTTCGTCAAGGGCAGTCAGATCGTCATCGTCAGTGCGGACGGCAATGACGTCGTCGAAATCATCGAGTGACGGTGGGCGCACTGATCTCGGGTTTACCCGAGATCGGCAATGTATAAGTGCGCAAGTCGGGTAAACCCGACTTGCGGGCGCAAGCCCTCGCCGAAATTAACCAGATAGAAACCATAAACTGGGCATTTTTTGCCGGGGGGAACGCGCGGTCGCGTTCCGGCAAGAGGAAGCCCGTGCAAGGTTTAGCCGAGTTCTTGAAAACGCTGGGCGTCCCGCGGCTGATCGCGATGGGCGCCGTCACAGCCGGTCTCATCGCATTCTTCGCCTTCATCATGGTCCGGGTCACCTCGCCGACCATGACATTGCTGTTCGCCGACCTGAGCCAGGAAGATTCCGCCGCGATCGTGAAGGATCTCGAGCGCCAGGCCCTTACGTTCGAAATCCGCAACGACGGCGCCTCGATCTATGTGCCGAAGGACAAGGTCACGCGCCTGCGCATGAAGCTCGCCGAAGGCGGCATCCCGAAGGGCGGCGGCGTCGGCTACGAGATTTTCGACAAGAGCGACGCGCTCGGCTCGACGAGCTTCGTCCAGAACATCAATCACCTGCGCGCGCTCGAAGGCGAGCTCGCGCGCACGATCCGCGCCATCGACCGCGTGCAGACCGCGCGCGTGCATCTTGTTCTCCCCGAACGCCCCCTGTTCTCGCGCGAAAAGGTCGAGCCGTCGGCCTCGATCGTGCTGCGCGTGCGCGGCGCACTCGAACCGCAGCAGGTGCGCGCCATCCGCCATCTCGTGGCGTCCGCCGTGAACGGGCTGAAGCCGAACCGCGTGTCGGTGGTCGATGAAAACGGCCGCCTGCTCGCCGACGGCGCCAAGGACGAGGTCGCGGGCGGCGGCATAGGCGCCGACGAGCGGCAAATTGCGTTTGAGCGCAGGATGCGCGACCAGGTCGAATCGATCGTCTCCTCGATCGTGGGCCCGGGCCGCGCGCGCGTCCAGCTCACCGCCGAATTCGACTTCAATCGCGTGACGCAAACCTCCGACAAGTTCGATCCGGAAGGCCGCGTGGTACGCTCGAGCCAGACGCGGGAAGAATCCTCGCAGACCGCCGACAACCGCGAAGGCCAGGTCACGGTCGGAAATGAGCTGCCGGGCGCACAACAAAAGAACCAGAATGGCGAAAACGGCGGCAAAAACGATCAAGCCAAGAAAACCGAGGAAATCGTCAATTACGAGATTTCCCGCGTCACCAAGACCGAAACGATCGAAGGCGGCCGCGTCAACCGCATCTCGGTCGCGGTCGTCGTCGACGGAACCTATACGCGCAACGAGAAGGGCGAAATGGTCTATGCCCCGCGCGACAAGGACGAGATCGACCGCATCGCGGCGCTGGTCCGCTCGGCGATCGGCTTCGACCAGAAGCGCGGCGACCAGGTCGAGGTCGTCAACCTGCGGCTTGCCGAAACGCCGCAGAACATCATCAGCGAGCCGAGGACCTGGCTCGATTACCTGCAATTCACCAAGGACGACATCATGCGCGGCATCGAGCTCGCCGTGATGTTGCTGCTCGCCCTGATCGTGCTCCTGATCGTCGTGCGTCCGATGATCCGCCGCATTATTGGACCGGACAAGAAGGGCGCGGCTGCCCTTGCAGGCGGCGCCGCCGGCGCCCTTGCCGCGCCGGGCGCCGCCGCCCCGGGCGCATCCGGCGCGGTGACGGCCACCTTGGGCGGGCCCAACGTCGTCATCGGCAGCGAGCAGGCGGTCGCGAATATCTCGACCCATACCTCGCAGATGATCGACATCGCGCAGGTACAAGGGCAGGTGCACGCCCAGTCGGTGCAGAAGGTCGGCGAACTCGCCGAAAAGAATCCGCACGAAACCGTCGCCATCATCCGTAACTGGCTCCACGAAGCGGCTTGATCGAGGATCATCATGGCCGCCACATCCACGCAAAAAAAAGACGACATCGCGAGCCTGGTCGCGACGCTGGCGAGCCGGCAGGCCGAGCAGACCGAAAGGCCGTCGCGCGTCCTGACCGGGCCGGAACGCGCCGCGGTGATCATGCTCGCACTCGGCGAAACGCATGGCGGCAAGATCTGGGCCCTGCTCGACGACGACGAACTGCGCCAGCTCTCGATCGTGATGTCGACGCTCGGCACCGTCGAAGCGCCGCTGGTTGAAAATCTGCTGCTCGAATTCGTCGGCCGGCTGTCGGCATCCGGCTCGCTGATGGGCAATTACGACGCCACTGAGCGGCTGCTGCATCAATTCCTGCCGCCCGAGCGCGTGGTCGGCGTGATGGACGAGATCCGCGGCCCCGCCGGACGCAACATGTGGGAGAAGCTCTCCAACGTCCAGGAACAGGTGCTCGCGAATTACCTCAAGAACGAATATCCGCAGACCATCGCGGTCGTGCTTTCGAAACTCCGCCCCGAGCATGCCGCGCGCGTGCTGTCGATCCTGCCCGAGGAACTCGCCCTCGACGTCGTCGCCCGCATGCTGCGCATGGAAGCGGTGCAGAAGGACGTGATCGAGCGCGTCGAGCAGACGCTGCGCACCGAATTCATGTCCAACCTGTCGCAGACCCGCCGCCGCGACGCGCATGAGGTGATGGCGGAGATTTTCAACAATTTCGACCGCCAGACCGAAACGCGCTTCCTGACCGCGCTCGAAGAGGACAACCGCGAATCCGCCGAGCGGATCAAGACGCTGATGTTCACCTTCGACGACCTGATCAAGCTCGATGCCGGCTCGGCGCAGACGCTGATGCGCCATATCGACAAGGACAAGCTCGGCGTCTCGCTCAAGGGCGCCTCCGAGGCGGTGCGGCAATTCTTCCTCAGCAACATGTCGACGCGCGCCGCGAAAATGCTGGTCGACGACATGCAGGCGATGGGGCCCGTGCGCCTGCGCGATGTCGACGAGGCGCAGGTGCTGCTCGTCAATCTGGCAAAGGACCTCGCCGCCAAGGGCGAGATCGTCATCGCCAAGCAGCGCGGCGACGAAGAACTGATTTATTGAGAACGGAAATGAACGCACCGGCCAAATATCTGTTCGACATCGACTTCGCGCCCGCTGCGAAGGCCGCGACCACGATCGCGCTCACCGAGCACAAGACGATCGTCGCCGAGGCGGAGACGCGCGGTTATCGCAACGGATTCCAGGCCGCCGAAGCCGAGATGAAAGCCGAGACCGCGCGCCGGCTCGCCATCGCGCTCGAACAAGTCGGGCTGATGATGGAATTGATGGCGCAAGGCCTCAAGGAGATCGATATGCGCCTCGAAACCGAAGCGGTCGAAGTCGCGCACGCGGTTGCGACCAAACTCGCGCCGGCCTTGATCGCGCGCGAGCCGCTTGCCGAAATCGAAGCGCTTGCGACCGGCTGTTTCCGGCAATTGCTGAAATCGCCGCATGTGGTCGTGCGCGTCTCCGACAAGCTCTACGACGCGGCGCGGGCGAAACTCGAGGAGATTGCGCAGCAAACCGGTTTCGAGGGGCGTCTGGTCATGCTGGCCGAACCCGAAATCGCCGAAGGCGATTGCCGCATTGAGTGGGCGGACGGCGGGGTGACGCGCGATCGCGCGGCGGCCGAGGCCCTGATCGCCGAAACGGTCAATCGCTTTGTCACCGCGCGGCATGTTCCCGCGGATTAGTTTCAAAAAGAATACGAGCCAAAGGCAATGAGCCAAAAGGTAACGAACCATGAGTGACAACGACAGCAAGGTCCCGCTTCCCAATCTTGAAGCGGAGGGCGCACCGCCCGCAGCGGAGCAGGCGCCGCTCGCTTCCACGGGCGACGAGGCCGGCAAGTCCGCCGCCGACCTCGAGGCGATGTTCGACGTGCCGGTGCAGGTCTCGGCCGTGCTCGGCCGCGCCAAGATGGATGTCGGCCAGTTGCTCAAGATCGGCCCCGGCGCCGTGCTCGAACTCGACCGCAAGGTCGGCGAAGCCATCGATATCTATGTCAACAACCGCCTGGTCGCGCGCGGCGAAGTCGTGCTGGTCGAGGAGAAGCTCGGCGTGACCATGACGGAAATCATCAAAGCGGAACGGAGCTGAACCATGCGCCTTCTCATCGTTGGAACGCTGAAAGGACAGCTCACCCTCGCGACCAAATTCGCGATGGACAAGGGCGCCTCTGTCACCCAGGCCGACTCGATCGAACAGGCCATGGCCGTGCTGCGCGCGGGACGCGGCGCCGACCTGCTGATGGTCGATGTCGCGCTCGATATCGCGGGCCTCGTCGCACAATTGCAGAGCGAGCATATCCACGCCCCGATCGTCGCCTGCGGCACCGACAACAACGCGCGCGCCGCGGTCGCCGCGATCCATGCCGGCGCCAAGGAATACATCCCGCTGCCGCCGGATCCGGAGCTGATCGGCGCCATCCTGGCCGCGGTCGCCGACGATTCCCGCGACCTGATCTATCGCGACGAGGCGATGGACCATGTCGTCAAGCTCGCGCAGCAGATCGCGGGCTCCGACGCCTCCGTGCTGATCACCGGCGAATCCGGCACCGGCAAGGAAGTGATCGCACGCTATGTGCATGCGCGCTCGCCGCGCGCCAGGAAGCCGTTCATCAGCGTCAATTGCGCCGCGATCCCGGAGGCGCTGCTTGAATCCGAATTGTTCGGGCACGAGAAGGGCTCGTTCACCGGCGCGGTCGCGCGTCGCATCGGCAAGTTCGAGGAAGCCACCGGCGGCACCCTGCTGCTCGACGAAATCTCCGAAATGGACGTGCGGCTGCAGGCGAAGCTCCTGCGCGCGATCCAGGAGCGCGTGATCGACCGCGTCGGCGGCACGCGGCCGGTGCCGGTCGATATCCGTATTCTCGCGACCTCCAACCGCAATCTGGTCGAAGCCGCGCGCGAAGGCGCGTTCCGCGAGGACCTTCTCTTTCGCCTGAATGTCGTGAACCTGAAAATCCCGCCCTTGCGGGAGCGTCCGGCCGACGTGATCGAGCTCGCTGGCTATTTCATCAAGAAATATTCCGAGGCCAACGGTTTGGCCGTGCGGCCGCTCTCGGCGGATGCGCGCCGCGCGCTCTCGCTCAACCGCTGGCCGGGCAATGTGCGCGAGCTGGAAAACACCATCCATCGCGCGGTGCTGCTCACGTCCGGCGAGGAGATCGGCGTCGACGGCCTGATGACGCCGGACGGCGCGCGGTTCGACCAGGTGCCGGCCTCGCCGGTGGTGGCGCATGCCCAGGTGGCCGCCGAGCAGGTGACGCGGGCGCTGGTCGGCCGCACGGTGGCGGACGTCGAGCGCGATCTCATCCTCGAGACGCTCAAGCATTGCCTCGGCAACCGCACGCATGCCGCCAACATCCTCGGCATCTCGATCCGCACCTTGCGCAACAAGCTCAACGAATATTCCTCCGACGGCGTGCCGGTGCCGCCCCCGAATGGCGGCGGCAGCGAAGC
>CAYJNT010000105.1:0-8938 GCA_964370945.1 uncultured Hyphomicrobiales bacterium
CCGTACCCGTATCGCTATCGCTATGCGGGCCCCTACGTTCACATTTTTCCGTTCGGCCCGTGGTGGTGAGCGCTTGGTGATCGCGTAACAAAAAAGCCCGCCGTCAGGCGGGCTTTTCGTTTTCAAAGCGTCGGACTTCGATCTATCACCGGGATGACGGGGTAGGGACTATTTCCACTCGCGCACGTCGACGAAGTGCCCGGCGATCGCCGCCGCCGCCGCCATCGCGGGCGACACAAGATGCGTGCGGCCCTTGAAGCCCTGCCGGCCTTCGAAGTTGCGGTTCGAGGTCGAGGCACAACGCTCTTCCGGCTTGAGCTTGTCCGGATTCATCGCAAGGCACATCGAGCAGCCCGGCTCGCGCCAGTCGAAGCCGGCCTTGATGAAAATCTTGTGGAGGCCCTCGGCTTCCGCCTGCTCCTTCACGAGCCCGGAGCCCGGCACGATCATCGCGTTCAAATTCGCGTTGACCGACTTGCCGTTCACGATGCGCGCGACCTCGCGCAAGTCTTCGATGCGCGCATTGGTGCATGAGCCGATGAACACGCGGTCGAGCTTGATGTCGGTGATCTTCGTTCCGGGCGCGAGACCGATATATTCCAGCGCGCGCTTTTTCGACGCGCGCTTGTTCTCGTCCGCGATCTCGTCCGGGTTCGGCACGACGCCGGTGACCGACACCACATCTTCCGGCGACGTGCCCCAGGTGACGAGCGGCGGGAGCTTGGCCGCATCCAGGCGGATTTCGCGATCGAAATGCGCGCCCTCATCGGTCGGCAGCGAATCCCAATAGCGCAGAGCCTTGTCCCATTGCTCGCCCTTCGGCGATTTCGGCCGGCCCTTCAGATAATCGTAGGTCTTCTGGTCGGGCGCGACCATGCCGGCGCGCGCACCGCCTTCGATCGACATATTGCACATGGTCATCCGCCCTTCCATCGAGAGCGAGCGCACGGCGTCGCCGGCATATTCGAGCGCATAGCCGGTGCCGCCTGCGGTGCCGATTTCACCAATAATGGCAAGGATGATGTCCTTCGCGGTCACGCCGGCCGGCAATTTTCCGTCGACGACCGCGCGCATGTTTTTCGATTTCTTCTGGATCAGGGTTTGCGTGGCGAGCACATGCTCGACTTCCGAGGTGCCGATGCCGTAAGCGAGCGCGCCGAACGCGCCGTGGGTCGCGGTATGGCTGTCGCCGCACACGATGGTGGTGCCGGGCAGGGTGAAGCCCTGCTCCGGTCCGATCACATGCACGATGCCCTGGCGCTTGTCGTGCTCGTTGTAATATTCGACGCCGAAATCGCGCGCGTTTTGGGCAAGCACCGCGATCTGTTCGGCGCTTTCCGGATCGGGATTAGGCAGCGAGCGGTCGGACGTCGGCACGTTGTGATCGACGACGGCGAGCGTCTTTTCCGGCGCGCGAACTTTACGCCCCGAGAGGCGCAGGCCTTCGAACGCCTGCGGCGAGGTCACTTCGTGGATGAGATGACGGTCGATATAGAGGAGGCACGTGCCGTCGTCCTGCTGATGAACGAGATGGTCGTCCCAGATCTTGTCGTAGAGGGTACGCGGTTTCATGGCTATCTCGGTTTTCCAGAATTCGAATGGCGGAGCGCGATGTTGCGCGAACGGGCTTTACGCCCAAGGCGGTCAAAGACCGGCCAAAACCGCCGCCGTCATCTGGCCAAAGAACCGCCCGGGCAGGCGCGCATGGTCCTGCAGCACGATGGCGTGATACGCGTTTGGCCGTCTGGAATTCATCCAAGCGATATAACAATTAGGACGTTCAGGCGCAATGAAGCCTAGGGATGCCCCAATCTCATCTGTCATCGCCCGCGTAGTGTTCAGCCCGGACACATCACGGACGGCTGGATGCCCTGTTTTCGCGGGGGCATGAAAAAGGAACGCCAAACAAAAAGGCCGGGCGAAACCCGGCCTTGAAAGTCCTTGTATCGAAGCGCCGCTTACTCGGCGGCCGCCTTCTGCTCAGCCTCGCCGTGATGCGACTGCACCTCGGAGATGCGCGCCTTCTTGCCGCGGCGCGAACGCAGGTAATAGAGCTTGGCGCGGCGGACCTTGCCACGGCGCACGATCTTGATCGAGTCGATCATCGGCGCGTGCAGCGGGAACACGCGTTCCACGCCCTCACCGTAGGAAATCTTGCGGACGGTGAAGTTCTCGTTCAGGCCGCGGCCCGACCGCGCGATGCACACGCCTTCATAGGCCTGCACGCGGGTGCGCTCGCCTTCGACCACCTTGACGTTCACCAGCAGGGTGTCGCCCGGCTCGAAATCCGGGATGCTCTTGTTGGCCGAGAGCTTCGCCACCTGTTCTTTTTCGAGGGTCTGAATGAGGTTCATGGCGAAATCTCCAAAGTAACGGCGCGCCCTCTGGCGCTGCCCCGGTCATCATCCTGTCAGGATCGGGGCGGGTTCTAATGCAAACAGGGCGCCTTGTCACCCTTTTATGGGCGGCTTCTTGAGCGCCCCGGATGGCCCCGAAAGGGCGGCCCAGAGGTCCGGGCGGCGGCTTTGGGTGAGTTTTTCAGCCTGTTCCCGGCGCCAGGCGGCCACCTTGGCGTGGTCGCCGGAGGTGAGCACCTCTGGGATGCCCCGGCCCTCGAAGGTCTGCGGACGGGTATATTGGGGGTATTCGAGCAGGCCGTCCGAAAAGCTCTCCTCATGGCCTGAGGCCTCATGCCCCATGACCCCGGGAAGAAGCCGGACGCAGGCATCCATCAGGACCAAAGCCGCGATCTCACCTCCCGAGAGGACGTAATCGCCGACGGAGACTTCCTCGAGCGCGCGCGCGTCGATCACGCGCTCGTCGACCCCTTCGAACCGCCCGCAGACCAGAACAACGCCTGCGCCGCGCGAAAGGTCCGCAACGCGT
The DNA here is from genome assembly GCA_964370945.1 of uncultured Hyphomicrobiales bacterium. GTDB lineage: Bacteria > Pseudomonadota > Alphaproteobacteria > Rhizobiales > Xanthobacteraceae > Pseudorhodoplanes. The sequence continues at coordinate 2,887 of CAYJNT010000105.1, forward strand.
GCTTGCGTCAGCGGCTTGCCGCGCGGCGACGTCAGCAGGCGCGGACGCGTGTCGGCCGCGAGCGAGTCGATCGCATTCGCGAGCACGTCGGCTTTCATCACCATGCCCGGGCCGCCGCCCGCCGGCGTGTCATCGACGGTGCGATGCACGCCGATGCCGAAATTGCGGATGTCGATCGTTTCAATCGACCACGTGCCGGATGCGAGCGCTTTGCCGGCAAGGCTCGTTCCGAGCGGGCCGGGAAACATCTCCGGAAAAATCGTGAGCACCGAAGCGCGCCACATGTCAGGGGCCTTTTTCACTGTCCGGCGAATCGGCCGGCGGATCGACCACGATCGTGCCGCCGGCAAGATCGATCTCCGGCACCGCGGTCTCGGTGAAGGGCAGCAGCAGGGTCGAGCCGTCGCCGCGCCGAATTTCCAGAATGTCGCCGGCGCCGAAATTCTGCACGGCGATCACTTCGCCGAGCGCCGACTTGTCGCGTGTCACCGCCGACAGGCCAACGAGATCGGCGTGATAGAAGGTGCCGTCTTCGTCGACATTCGGAAGCTTCTCGCGCGCGACGTAGAGGTTCACATTGCGCAAGGCTTCGGCGGCGTTGCGATCGTCGATGCCTTCGAACTTCGCCACGAAATGATCCTTGGCGAAGCGCGTCTCCTCCACTTCGAGCTTTCGCGCTCCGTCTTCGGTTTCGAGCGGGCCGTAGGTCGCGAAATCGGACGGCTCCTGCGTGAACGATCGCAGGCGCACCTTGCCCTTGAGTCCATGCGCGGCGCCGATTTGCGCCACGCAGACTCGCGTCTCGCGTCCGCTTTTCGGACGCGCGGCCATGGTCCGTTAGCTCGCCGCCGGAGCGGCGTCTTCTTTCGGAGCAGCGGCAGCCTTGGGAGCAGGCGCGGCGCTGGCGGCCTTGGCGGCTTCTTCCGCCTTGGCCTTGCGTTCCTTGCGCGGGATCGCCCGCTCCGGATTGTTGCGCTTCTCGCGCTTCATGACGCCGGCGGCGTCGAGGAAACGCTTGATGCGGTCGGACGGCTGCGCGCCCTTGGCGATCCAGGCCTTGGCCTTGTCCAGGTCGAGCTTGAGGCGCTCGGCGTTGTCCTTCGGCAACAGCGGATTGAAAAAGCCGATGCGCTCGATGAAGCGGCCGTCACGCGGCGACCGGCTGTCGGCGGCGACGATGTGATAGATCGGGCGCTTCTTGGTGCCGGCGCGGGCCATTCTGAGTACGACGGGCATTGGTAGTTCCTTTCTTGTTTACAGAGTTCGAATTGCTGCTCCGTCACCCTGAGCGACGGGGCGAGAGAGACGTGAGTTCATTTCTTCTTTCCCAGCCCCGGAAATCCGGGCGGCAATTTCGGTCCGCCGAGTCCCGGCAGGCCGCTGGGCAAGCCGGGAAAATTCGGCGGCAAATTCGGCATGGTCGGCGGCAAGCCGCCGCCACCGCCTTGCATCTTTTCGGCCATTTTCTGCATCTCTTCCTGCGAGGGCATTCCGCCGCCCATGCCGAGCGCATTGGCAAGGCCGGCCATCGGGCCGCGTTTGCCGGAGCCCATGGCCTTCATCATGTCGGCCATGCCGCGATGCATTTTCAGCAGCCGGTTGATGTGCTCCGGCGTCGTGCCGGAGCCGGCAGCGATGCGCTTCTTGCGGCTGGCTTTGAGAATGTCGGGATTGCGCCGCTCCGCCGGCGTCATCGAATCGATGATCGCCATCTGACGCTTGAGCACCGAGTCGTCCATATTGGCAGTTGCCATCTGCGCTTTCATCTTGGCGACGCCCGGCATCATGCCCATCAGACCGGACATGCCACCCATTGCCTGCATCTGTTTGAGCTGCTCGCGGAGATCCGACAGATCGAACGCGCCCTTGCGCATTTTCTCCGCGGCACGGCGCGCCTTTTCGGCATCGATATTGGCGGCGGCCTTCTCGACCAGTGAGACGATGTCGCCCATGCCGAGAATGCGGCCGGCGATGCGCGCCGGATCGAAATTCTCCAGCGCGTCCATCTTTTCGCCGGTGCCGAGCAGCTTGATCGGCTTGCCGGTGACCGCGCGCATCGAGAGGGCGGCGCCGCCGCGGCCGTCGCCGTCGACACGGGTGAGCACGATGCCGGTGAGGCCCACGCGCTCATCGAAGGAGCGCGCGAGATTGACCGCGTCCTGGCCGGTCAGTGCGTCGGCAACGAGCAACACTTCATGCGGCAGCGCGGCGCGCTTGATCTCGGCGGCTTCCGCCATCATCGCTTCGTCGAGCGTGGTGCGGCCGGCAGTGTCGAGCAGCACGACGTCGAAGCCGCCAAGCTTTGCCGCCTGGATGGCGCGTTGCGCGATCTGCGCCGGGCTCTGGCCTTCGACAATCGGCAAAGTCTCGACGCCGACTTGTTTACCCAGGACTGCAAGCTGTTCCATCGCCGCCGGACGGCGAGTGTCGAGCGAGGCCATCAGCGTCTTGCGATTGGCGAGTTCGGTGAGGCGTTTGGCGATCTTGGCGGTGGTCGTGGTCTTACCGGAGCCCTGCAAGCCGACCATCATGATCGGAACCGGAGCCGGCGCATTGAGATCGATGGTCTGCGCGTCCGCGCCGAGTGTGGCTGCGAGCTCGTCATGGACGATCTTGACCACCATCTGGCCGGGTGTGACCGATTTTATGACTTCGACGCCGACGGCGCGTTCGCGCACGCGATCGACAAAGGCGCGCGCGACGTCGAGCGCGACATCGGCTTCCAAGAGCGCTCGGCGCACTTCGCGCAACGCCGCATCGACATCGGCCGCCGAGAGCGCGCCGCGCCGCGTCAGCTTGTCGAGGATCCCGCCGATCTTTTCCGACAGATTGTCGAACATCACTGCCCTTATCGTGGCCTCATCCTTCGAGCCGCTACCACTGATCTCGGGTCTACCCGAGATCAGCTCTTTAGTTGCGTGCAGCCCCTCATGATGAGGGTTACAAAACACGTTTGCGCCCGAGGGCGCACAGCGCTGTCGGGCGGGGGCCTCCGGCCTCTTCAAGGACCGGGCGGCGGTTCTTAAATTCACACTCTTGCGAGAGCGGGCGGAAACTAGAGGTGGGTCCGGGGTAAGTCAAGGTAACGAAAACAACGGATTCAAGGCCAAAAACACATGAAAATCAGCCGCCGACGCATGTTCCTTGGGTTCGCCGGTCTCGCCGCCTTGGGCGGCAAGCTGACCGGACGCTCGGCCGCCTCCCGCTATTACGATGGCCCGGTCTCCGATCATTTCGACGGCATGCGGTTCTTCGATCCGCATGGCAGCCCGCCCAAGAAGCTCAGCGAGCTTCTCCGCTGGTGGTCCGAGAACGGCAAATCGAAATGGCCGGACTGGAACCCGTCGCCTTATGCCGACACGCCGCCCAAGCGCGTCGAAGGCGCGACGTGGCGGATGTCCTATGTCGGTCACGCGACCATGCTGCTGCAGACGGCCGGACTGAACATTCTGATGGATCCGGTCTGGTCCGAGCGCTGCTCACCGTTCACCTTCGCCGGGCCGAAACGCCGCAACGCGCCGGGCATCGATTTCGAGAAGCTGCCGCCGATCGACGCCGTGCTGGTCTCGCATTGTCATTACGATCATCTCGACGTGGTGACGCTGTCGCAGCTCGCTGCGGCGCATAATCCGCGCGTCATCACGCCACTCGGCAATGACACCATCATGCGCGAGTACGATCCGGCGATCCGCGCCGAAGCGCATGACTGGGGCGATACGGCTTCACTCGGCAATGGCGTCACGGTGACGCTCGCGCCGATGCAGCATTGGTCGGCGCGGCACTATCTCGACCGCAACAAGGCCTTATGGTCGGCCTTTGTGATCAACACGCCGGTCGGCAAAATCTATCACGTCGGCGATTCCGGCTACGGCGACGGGCATCATTTCCGCACCGCGCGCGACACATACGGCCCGTTTCGGCTCGCCATCCTGCCGATCGGCGCTTACGAGCCGCGCTGGTTCATGCGCGACCAGCACATGAACCCGGAAGAATCGGTAAAGGCGCTGAAACAATGCGGCGCACAATTCGCGCTTGCGCATCATTTCGGAACGTTTCAATTGACCGACGAGACGATCGATGCGCCGCTTGTCGCGCTGAAGCATGCGTGCCGGGCGGCGAAATTGCCGGATGAAAAATTCCGCGTGCTGACGCCGGGACAGGTGCTGGAGATATAGATCAGCGCAGCAATTCGTAACTGACCTGCACGGTGATTCCGATTTTCTCCTCGCCAGGCTGGATCGGCATCGCCGCCGCCTCACGCATCGCGAGCCTCGGGCTCATCGGGCGCGCGACGTGTCCCTCCGAGATCGACAGCGGCCGGCCGAGCGAAACGCCCGCGGCCTTGGCGTAAATCTCCGCCTTGCGCTTCGCATCTGCAACGGCCTCAGCGCGTGCCTGGTCGAGCAGCTTGGATGTCTCCGATACTTCGAAATGAATCCCGGTCACGAGATTGGCTCCGGCGCCGATCATCCTGTCGAGCACATCAGCCGACTTGGTGATGTCGCGCAGACGCACCGTGAGCTGGCTCGATGCTTCCACCGCGATGATGGTGGCCGGATTTCTGTTCGGCTCCCGGATCGGCCGCAGCGAAAGCCGCGAGGTCTGGATGTCGTTCTCGGCAATTCCTGCGTCCTTGAGCGCCACCAAAACCGCCGCCATCGATTTGGCGCTTGCCGACATGGCGTCGCGCGCGGTCTTGGCCTGTCCGGTGACGCCGGCCTGCAGGACGGCGATATCCGGCGCTTTGCTGATGGTCGCTTCGCCGGTGACGGACACCGACGGCAGCTTTTGTTCCGATTGCGCCTGCGCCGGAAGCGGAGCTGCGAGGACGGCCGCCAAAAGGCCGAGGCGAAAGAGAAATGAAAGGGTCATGGTCATGGCTCGGACTAGATCGGCCAATCGTGACCGATATTTGATGGCTTGGGCCAGGAAAACCGCACCATTTCGTTGCGAAATGGGGTTGGCTGGCCAATGCCGCCCATCCTCCCATATAAGTCCCGCCAGCAGGACACCATGAGCGCGCTCGCCAACCATCCCTTTGTGAAGATGAACGGTATCGGCAACGAGATCGTCATTGTCGACATGCGCCACAAGCCGCTGCCGATCACGGCCGGCGAAGCGCGCGCGGCGGCGTCTCCGCAAGGCGCGCCCTATGACCAGCTGATGGCGCTCTATCCGCCGGAAGTTGCCGGCACCGATGCGCGCATCCGCATTTTCAACAATGATGGATCCTTCGCGGGCGCCTGCGGCAACGGCATGCGCTGTGTCGCCTCGCTCCTGTTCGACGAGACCGGCAAGAACGAGCTCGCCTTCGAAACCGATGCCGGCATTTTGAATTGCTGGAAGGCGCCGGCGCCGGGATTGTTCACCGTGGACATGGGTCCGCCGCGTTTCGCCTGGAACGAGATTCCGCTGGCCGAGGAATTCCGCGACACCCGCGCGATCGAATTGCAAATCGGCCCGATCGACAATCCGATCCTGCATTCGCCTTCGGTCGTGAGCATGGGCAATCCGCATGCGGTGTTCTGGGTCGATGACGTGAATGCCTATGACCTCGAGAAGTTCGGCCCGCTCCTTGAAAATCATCCGATTTTTCCCGACCGCGCCAATATCACGCTCGCGGCGATCAAGTCGCGCGATCACATCGTGATCCGCACCTGGGAGCGCGGTGCGGGCCTGACCAAGGCCTGCGGCTCGGCCGCCTGCGCTGCGGCCGTCGCCGCCGCAAGGCTTAAGCGCACCGAGCGCAAGGTCCGCATCACCTTGCCGGGCGGCGATCTTTCGATCGAATGGCGGGCGCGCGACGACCACGTGCTGATGACCGGTCCGGTCACTTACGAATATGAAGGCGTGTTCAATCCGAGCCTGTTCACCGTTTCGGCGAGCGCCTGAGCATGAGCGCGCACGTTGTCACCTTCGGCTGCCGGCTGAACACGCATGAATCCGAAGTCATGCGCGCACACGCGAATAATGCCGGGCTCGATGACGCCGTGATCGTCAATACCTGCGCCGTCACCGGCGAGGCGGTGCGGCAGGCGCGGCAGACGATCCG
>CAYJNT010000105.1:9038-11242 GCA_964370945.1 uncultured Hyphomicrobiales bacterium
GACGACGTCGTTGCGCAGGTGCGCAAGCTCGCCGGCAACGGTTATCGCGAAATCGTGCTCACCGGTGTCGACATCACAAGCTACGGCGAAAATCTGCCGGACACGCCCAAGCTCGGAATGCTGGTGAAGCGCGTGCTGAAGGAAGTGCCGGAGATCGAGCGGCTGCGCCTCTCATCGATCGATTCGGTCGAAGCCGATGCCAATCTGTTTGATGCCTTCGCCAACGAACCGCGGCTGATGCCGCATCTGCATCTGTCGCTGCAGGCCGGCGACGATCTCGTGCTCAAGCGCATGAAGCGGCGGCATGCGCGCGCCGACGCCATCTCATTCTGCAAGAAGGTGCGGCGCCTGCGGCCCGACGTGGTGTTCGGCGCCGACATCATCGCCGGCTTCCCGACCGAGGACGAAGCGATGTTTGCCCGCTCGCTCGACCTGGTCGACGAATGCGGGCTGACGCATCTGCATGTGTTCCCGTTCTCGCCGCGGCCCGGCACCCCGGCGGCACGCATGCCGCAAGTCGAGCGTCCCGTGATCAAGGAGCGTGCCGCGCGCTTGCGGGCGAAGGGCGAGGCTGTGTTACAGCGCCACCTGCAGGCGCAGGTCGGCAAGACCTTGCGCGTGCTCACCGAGTATTCGCCGATCGGCCATACCGAGCAATTCACGCTGGTCCGCTTCCCGATTGCTCCGGCGCCCGGCCGCATCATCGATGTCCGCATGGCCGGCCACGACGGCCGCTCCCTGATCGCCGCCTGATCCGCGCAACCAAACGAGATCGTTGAAGTCATGCGTGTGTCCGTCGGCGAGCGTTTTTCAGAAATCATCACGATGACGCCGGATGACGCGATCGCGTTTGCGAAGGCGGCGCATGACTTCAATCCGCTGCATTACGATCACGAGGTGGCGGCGAGCAGCCGCTACGGGAGGTTGATTGTCAGCGGCACGCAGACCGCGTCGCGGCTGATGGCGCTGACCGCGACGCATTTCTCAAAGCGATACAACGTGGTCGGGCTCGATTTTTCGGTGCGCTTTCACAAGGCGGTGTTCGTGGACGAGACCGTGACGCTGGAATGGGAGGTCATTGAGGTGACGCCCTCTTGGAAAGGCGACGCCGTCGAGATGAAAGGCCGCGTCACCAACGAGAAGGGCGAGCTCGCGGTGGCGGCGACCGGCCGCGTGCTGGTGAGCGATAAGATTTAGCTATACGCTCTGCAATCGCTGCAACCGGCGGATCCTCGCCATTCCATCCGCACGCGAGCAATCCCTCGCGCATATGCGACGGCACCGGCGCCGTGACCCGGATCGGGTCGCGGTTCTTGTAAAGCGGCACCACCACCTCGCGCGAGAGGAGCTGCAATCCGGGCCCGCCCATGCGCGGCGCGTTTCCGTAAATCGTGTCGCCGACAATCGGCCAGCCCATCTCCGCACAATGCACGCGCAGTTGATGCGTGCGGCCGGTGAGCGGCTCGAGCGCGAGCCAGGTTTGTCCCTCCGCGCGGCCAAGCACTTTCCATGTCGTGACCGCGGGTTGGCCGTGCGGATCCGGCTTCATCCACCAGCCGCGGCTGTCGTCGCGCTTGCCGAGCGGCATGTCGATGCGGCCTTCGCTCTCGGCCGGGCCGCCCTGCACCAAAGCCCAATAGGTCTTGCCGACCTTGCCTTGCTTGAACAGCTTGCCCAGGCTCTCCAGCGCCTTGCGGTGGCGGCCAAGCACAAGGCACCCGGAGGTGTCGCGATCCAGCCGGTGTGCCAGAGCCGGCGCGCGCGGCAGGCCGAAACGCAGGGCGCCGAAATAGTCTTCCAGGCTCTCGCCGCCCTTGGGCCCGCGATGCACGGCAAAGCCGGCCGGCTTGTCGAGAACCAGCATCAGGCCGTCGCGATACAGAAGCCGCGCCACCATCTCTTCCGGTGTCATGCCGAAACGGCTATCACGGCGGCGGCAAGAGCGACAGCGACAACGATTAAATGAACGACAGCAGCAAGACAGCGAACTGGTGGCAGCGCCTGTCCGGCGGATTGCGGCGGACGTCCTCGTCGTTGTCCGGCGCGCTGTCGGACCTTGTGACAAAGCGCAAGCTCGACGCGGCGATGGTCGAGGAACTCGAAGAGGAGCTCATTCGCGCCGATCTCGGTGTTGCGGTGGCGTCGCGCATCGCAGGGGCGGTGGGCGAAGGCCGCTACGACAAGGACGTGTCGGCGGATGACGT
>CAYJNT010000106.1:0-11046 GCA_964370945.1 uncultured Hyphomicrobiales bacterium
CCACCAGCGATTTCAATAGCTTGCGCTGGCGCGGATGGACGCCTTCGCCCGCCGGCCAATGGTTCGGCCAATGATTGCCGGCGGCGGCCAAAACCGATGACGCGCGCCGCTTCGTTAAGATGGTCGCGATGGTGATGGCCGTAGACTCGGTCGAGCATTTCGACGCTCATGCCAAGGAATCCGGCGGCCTCCCAAGATGGTCTCGGTGGATTACGAACTGGTCGTGGATACGGACGAAGACGATCGCCGACTCGATCTCTTGCATCTGAATGTTCGCAAGTTCGGTACGATCTCGAACACCGCCGCAGCCGCATTGAGGCTCGAAGGTGTGGTCAAGAGGAAGACTTGAGGGCGCGATCGAGGCTTCTGCGAAAGAGACGCAAGCAAGGCTCATTCTCAAACGCATACTTCCGCCCGAGACCTGGTACAGCCTTCAAATGGGCGGTCGCGCTTAATGTGGGCTGCGTGCTGATCGAGGGGCGTTGCCGGATAGAGGGAGGGCTCCCTGGCACTTCTCGCTGATGCGGGCTCTCCCCCAATCCGCCGACGTACCGCCTGTTTGACATGGCGCAAAGTTAGCAAGGCCATGTGGTGAGATAATATATCATTATGGCTGGAAACCAAGCCATGTACGTGCTTCACGCCGGGCCGCGGTGTGGCAGCTCAGTCTGGTGACCCATGTCCCCAGGCATAATTGCTGCGCCCGATCATTCCGTCCGGCATTACATCACACAGAACGTGCCGACCGCGATGCGCACGGACAGCGTCGCTGCGGCGCGCGAGTGCTTGGCTAGTCATTCGTATGACGATGCCTCGCATCTTTTTGTGCTGCACGATGGTGACCGCTTCGCCGGGATCGTGGAGATGGCCAGACTGATGGCAGCTGCGCCGTCCGTCCGTTTGTCCGATCTGGTCACGTCTTCGAGCCGTTCTGTCGTCACACCGGAGACGGACCGAGAGGATGCAGCGAGTCTCGCGATCGGCGGCGGCCTCTCGGCGCTTGCGGCCTGCGAGGCTGACGGACGCTTTATTGGCGCCGTTCCCGCCTCCGCGTTGATGTCAATCCTGCGCGACGAGCACATGGAGGATTTGCACCTCATGGCAGGCATTCTCGGCAGCTCGGCGGCGGCGCAGGCGGCCTTGACGGCGCCGCCGCATCGCCGCGCGCTCTACCGATTGCCTTGGTTGCTCGCCGGCGTTGCCGGCAGCGCGGTTGCGACGGTGATGATGGCGCAGTTTGAGGCCGCGCTGCATGCGACCATCGCGGTCGCGTTCTTCATTCCGGCGGTCGTCTATCTCGCGGACGCAATCGGGACGCAATCGGAAGCAGTCGCGGTGCGCGGCCTGTCGCTAACGCGGGTCAATCTGCTAGCGCTGCTCGCGGGGGAAGTGTCTACTGGCATGTTGATCGGGGCGCTGCTCGGTGCACTCGTTTTCCCGCTGGTTCTTTTCGGCTTTGGTAGCATTCCGCTCGCAACGACTGTCGCCGTTTCGGTGGTCGCCGCAAGCTCGATTGCGACTACCGTCGGATTCTTGCTGCCGTGGCTCTTCTTCAAGCTCGGCTACGACCCTGCGCTCGGCTCCGGGCCACTCGGGACGGTGATCCAAGACCTGCTGTCACTGCTGATCTACTTCGCGGTCGCTGCAGCGTTGGTCTTTTGATGGCGGGCACTCGCCGGATCGGTGGCGTGCCAGCAAGACAGCGACAAGTATTGCTAGTCGCATCGCGCTCCCATTTTAACGATAGCAAATCGTCCAATAACGAATCCCGCGATAAGGGTCGTAGGCCAGGCATCGAACCTTCCGAGGCCTGACATAGGCGACCGGCGGGCCGTAGTAGGGATAGGCGGGGCCATAATAGCCGTATGCGGGATAGGCGGGCGCATAATATGGGTATGGATAGAACGGGTAACCGCCGCCGATCGCGAGCCCTCCGAGCAGGCCGGCGGCGGCGCCGAGTGCGATCGCGGTATTACGCCGCCCGCGCCATGATGAGGAAAAGTCGGTGATCTGCCGACCGGTTGAAATCGCCGAACCGCCGCGATTATTTTCGACCGGAGCTGCGCGGACAGGCGAAGCGAGCAAAACCGCTGCGCTCACGAGAGCAGCCGCAACGGCATGAGAAAATTTGGGCATGACGCAGGTCCTTTCTAAACTGATCCGAGAAAACTAAATGTCTTTGTCTTGCGACGGTTTGATCAGGATCAACCGGTCAACTTCAGGCGCCGACGCTCCAGTTCAGCGTGACGCTGGCGACCAAACCCGCGGCGAGAGCCAGTGCGCTGATCGTCCCGACCAGCAATCCGATTGGCCGGCCGCCGGTCCAGCCTGCGAGAACGGCTTTAGCCCCGGTGTTGACGGCAACGGCAATCAGAACGGCCTGAGCCGCGATATCGGGCCCGACCTCGCCGCGACCCAGACGCGCCATTGCGATCGTTACCGCGTCGACATCGGCCAGCCCGGAAATACCGCCCAGCACAAAGACACCGGGATTTCCAAGTGCGGGACGAACGATCGCGACGCAGAGCAGCACGAACGCGATAAAGGCCGCCAACTTTAGAGCGGTGCCGAGCGCCAAGGGATTATCGACGTGGAGTTTGGGCGGCTGACGTTCCGTCTTGCCAGCCAGCAGACAAAAGGCCCCGCCGGCCAGGATTACCGCGGCGGATGCAAGCGGCGGCGCAAGCGTCGGGAGCAGGGCTCGATTGAGAGCTGCCGCGAGAGCGCCCACCCGCACCATCATCGTCGCGCCGGAGATCAGGATGCCGGCACTGAGAAGTCGTGATGACGCCCCCTGCTCGTGTCCGAGTCTCGCAAACGCCAGGGTTGTCGCTGTCGAGGATGCAAGCCCCCCGGCGATTGCCGTCAAGATGATCCCGAGCCTGTCCCCAAAGATGCGGACGGCGACATAACCGCCAAACGAGATCGCCGCGATCAGGATGGCCAGCAGCCAGATTTCATGGGGATTGATTGCGTCCCATAGGTCGACCGTGCGATCGGGCAGGATCGGGAGCAACAGAAAAGACATCGCCAGCAGGATGAGAATCGAGCGAATCTCCGGCCACGTCAGCGATGCGATCCAGCGATGAAGAGTTTCGCGCAGAGCTAGGAGCAGCGCCATCACAACCGCACAGGCGATTGCGATCCGAAGATCGCCGGCCGTCGACAATGCGCCAAGCAGGAAAGTCAGCATACCGGCGACAACCGACGTCACGCTCAAGTTTCTTTCAGCTTGAGCCTGCAGCCAGTGAAATGCGGTGAATGCAGCCGCGTAGCCGATGAAAATCAGACCGACGAACTCGCCACCGAGTCGTTCCGACAACGCGCCGGTCACACCGCCAAGCAAGCCGGACAGAGCAAATGTACGAAATCCGGCTGCGCGCTGCCGATCCTCCTCGTCGCGCGTTCGCCAGCCACGTTCCAAGCCCACCAGCATGCCAATAGCGAGCGAGACCGTCAGACGACTCAGAGTGTCATAAAGATCCATCTCGTGCCCGGCGCCGCCTGGTCCATTTCAATCAATGTTGCGCCCAGGCCGCGATCCCAACTTGACCTAAATCAACGGTGCAGTAGGCAGACTCATCCGGCGCGGCGCGCATTTGCGAGGCTCTTAAAGTTGATTTTACTCAATGAAAACGCGATCGTTCGTCCCGCATAGTGTCGTGCGGATTGCTTGCCCCGGAACGCGCAGCGGCGCTGAGAGACTCAAGTCAGAAGGCAGCAGATTGAACGATGAGCAATGTTGAACGATTTGCGACGTCCTTCAAGTATAGAGCGGACAAGTTCAACTCTGCGCTGCTGACCGACCTTTATCAGCTCAACATGATTCAGGCTTATCTGGATCACGGAAAAACGGATACCGCCGTTTTCGAGTTTTTCGTTCGCAAGCTGCCGGTTCAACGCAAATTTCTGATTGTCGCCGGTCTTGAGCAGGCACTCGCCTTTCTGGAAGGACTGCATTTTTCTGCTGGAGAGATCGAATGGCTGGAATCGACCGGCCGGTTCAGCCGACGCATGCTGGACTATCTGGCCGGCCTGCGTTTCGAGGGCGACGTTCACGCGATGCCGGAAGGGACCGCGTTCTTCACGAATGAGCCGATCCTGCGCGTCACGGCTCCACTGCCGGTCGCGCAGCTCGTTGAAACGAGGCTCATCAATCTCCTGAATTACCAGTCACTGATTGCCTCAAAGGCGGCTCGGATGACCCTTGCCGCGGGCGGGCGGCTGCTGGTCGATTTTGGATTGCGCCGTGCACACGGCGGCGAGGCCGGTCTGTTAGCAGCCCGCGCGAGCTATATCGCGGGCTTTGCAGGCACGGCCACCGTGCTGGCCGAGCAACGTTTCGGAATCCCGACATTCGGCACGATGGCACATTCGTTCATCGAAGCCTTCGACGACGAAGCCGAGGCGTTCGAGAAATTCGGATTGTCACGGCCGCAGAACCTCACCTTGCTGATCGACACCTATGATACGGAAGTCGGCGCCCGAAAGGTCGTGGCGCTCGCGCCGCAGCTGGAGGCGCGCGGTGTTTCAATCCAGGCTGTGCGGCTTGACAGCGGGGACCTGCTCGCCTTGTCGAAAAGCGTCCGGAGCATTCTCGATGCTGGCGGCCTGAACCATGTCGCCATCTTTGCGAGCGGCGGACTGGACGAAAATGCGATTGCCACCATGCTGCAGGCCGGTGCACCGATCAACGGTTTCGGAATCGGAACGAGCCTGACAACATCGTCCGATCTGCCGCTGCTCGATTGCGCCTACAAGCTTCAGGAATATGCGGGGAAGGGGCGTCGCAAGCATTCTCCGGGCAAGGCGACGTGGCCCGGCCGCAAGCAGGTCTGGCGGCAATTCGGGCAGGACGGGCGCATGAATGGCGATACGCTGTCGCTCGAGAGCGAGCGGCACGAAGGCGAGCCCCTGCTGCAAATCGCGATGCAAAACGGCAAACGCGTCAGGGCAGCGCCGACGCTTGCTGAGATTCGCGCGCATGCGGCGCACAATATCGAAAGGCTGCCTGAGCCGTTGCGGGCGCTGGATGGCTCGGCCTCGTATCCGGTGAAGGTGTCCGACACCCTTGTCGGGTTTACTGCAGAGGTCGACGCGCGATTGTCAGCAAAAGGAATGCGGCCGTGACCGGAAAAGTGGTGACCCAGGAACACGACATCCTCCTGGTGGTCGACATTCAAAACGATTTTTGCCCCGGCGGCGCGCTGGCGGTGCCGGGCGGCAACGAAATCGTGCCGATCGTCAATCGTCTGGCCGCGCAGTTCGAGCATGTAATCCTGACGCAGGACTGGCACCCGGCCGGCCATCAATCGTTCGCGTCTTCGCATTCAGGCATGCGACCGTATCAGAGCATCGAGGTCGAATACGGAACACAGATCCTCTGGCCGGACCATTGCGTGCAGGGGACGAAGGGCGCGGAATTCCACGCGGACTTGAGAATGCCGCATGCCGAGCTTGTCCTGCGCAAAGGCTATCACCGCAATGTCGATTCCTATTCGGCGTTCTACGAAAACGATCGCAAGACGCATACCGGCCTCGCCGGTTATCTGCGAGAACGTGGGCTCACGCGCGTGTTTCTAGCGGGTCTTGCATTCGACTTCTGCGTCCGCTTCTCCGCCGAGGATGCCGTCCGGGAAGGCTTCAATGTCACGGTGTTCGAGGACGCGTGCCGTGGCATCGACGTCGACGGATCGATGCGCGCCACGCACGACATGTTTGCGGCACACGGCGTTCGCAGCATTCGCGCTGATGCCGTCGCCGATGATACGTGACGAGAATGCCTCCATCGGACCGTCGGCCGTTTGGCCGTGGAAAGACGGCCTGAAAGGCCCAAACGCCGACGCACGCAACATGCGGCCAAGCGGCACGGTCGCAATTGACCTATCTCAAACTCGGCCGGAGCGTTGCTCGTATTCTCTTTCCATGTTGACAGAGGAGAGCAGCGATGAGCACGCAGGGCTTGGAAAGCATCGACCACACCGTCCAGCTTACCCATTCTTGGATCAACGAACTGGATCAGGAACTCGCCTGGAACGACAAATCGCGCTCGTATCGCTTGCTGCGGGCTGTGCTGCATGGCGTGCGCGACTGGCTGCGGCCGGATGAATCGGCCGACTTTGCGGCGCAACTGCCGACCTTGCTGAGGGGCGTCTATTATGAGCAATGGCGGCCCGCCACGACACCCGTTACCGAGCGCTCCCGGGCGGCTTTCATCGATCGAATCGACCGTGCCTTTGCCAAAGATCCGATCATGGTCACCGAGGAAGCCGTTTCGATTGCGTTCAGCGTCCTGAACAAGAAAATTTCCGCGGGCGAAATCGAGGATGTTCGCAGTGCGCTCCCGGCCGACCTGCGGGCGCTCTGGCAACCGGCAACCAAGGCAGCCTGAACGTGAAAGCAAGAGCTCACACCGAAAAGCGGTATCCATCGCTCACGATCTCGCCGGAGAAAATCTGTTTCATCGTCGTGAAGGCCCGCGAGTTCGACGCCAAGGATGTCGTCACCGATCCTGATTCCGGCTCGAACGCTTCCGATGACGGGATGCGCTCGGTTCTCGAAGACCACGCCGATGATCCTGTGGCCCAGGAGCTGTCCGGCTTCATCGGGGCGCTCAGCGAGGATGAGCAGATCGACCTCGTGACGCTTGCCTGGCTCGGTCGCGGCGACGGCGACGTCAACGATTGGAAAGCATTACGCGCGGAAGCGTCGCGCGCACATAACGCGCGTACGGCCTCGTATCTTCTCGGGATGCCACTTCTCCCTGACCATCTGGAAGATGCGCTTTCGCAGCTGGGGCTATCCTGCGAAGAGTTTGAAATGGGCCGATTGTGACATTCAGGCGCTGACGTAGATGACCGCAGGCAACCGACAGCTGGTCTTTGCGCCCAAGGCGACCGCCGAGCTCGGGCAGGCCGTTGCTCAAGCCTTGGGATGCGAGCTTGCAGCGCTCGAAGAACGCACATTCGAGGATGGCGAGCACAAGATCAGGCCGCTTGATCACGTCGGCGGTGCACACGTCTATGTGATCCAAAGCCTGCATGGCGGACCATCGGAGAGCGCCAACGACAAGTTATGTCGGCTATTGTTCTTTATCGGTGCGCTGAAAGACGCCGGCGCCGCCCGAGTGACCGCGGTCGTGCCGTATTTGTGCTATGCACGAAAGGACCGCCGCACGAAGCCGAGCGATCCCGTCACGATTCGCTATCTTGCCGGTATGTTCGAGGCGGTCGGGACCGACTGCATTGTGACGCTCGAGGTCCATAATCCGGCGGCATTCGAGAACGCCTTTCGATGCAGGACGGTGACTCTCACGGGCGCACCGCTCTTTGTCGACTATGTATGGTCGCTGGATGATCAGGAATACTGCGTCGTGTCGCCCGATCCCGGCGGCGTGAAACGAGCGGAGCTGTTCCGGCAAGCGCTCGAGGCATCGCTGAAACGTCCCGTCGGAAAGGGATTTGCGGACAAGCACCGCAGCGCCGGGATTATTTCAGGCGAACTCTTCATCGGCGACGTCGAAGGTGCAACCGCGCTCATCATTGATGATCTCATTTCGACAGGGGCGACGTTGCTGCGCGCCGCATACGCGGCCCGCCGTGCGGGTGCGCGCCGTGTGGTTGCTCTGGTGACGCATGGCCTGTTTATGACGGGAGCGGCCGACGTTCTTTCTGATCCGGCAATCGACCGACTGGTTGTCAGCGATACGATCCCGGCGTTCCGCTTGGGGCAGGGGCCATTTCGCGAGAAGGTCGATATCCTGCCGGCAGCACCGCTGCTGGCCAACGCGATCAGGCGGCTTGAATCGAACCAACCGCTCGTCGACCTCATGGTCTTTTGAGTACACGTTTCAGACGCGTCGCGTCGGCGGAAGCAATTCTTAGATACATGCGTGCCATGTGTGGCCACTTTTCAGGCGTGCGGGGTATCGGCTCCAGTAGGTGCGCTATTGCCAATCGAGCTCTCACGGTGGCGCGATAGCAGCGGTAGAAAAGGAACAGTTCGTCGGATAGTCCGTCGTGCAGACCGCGCGAAACGCGGCGTTTGATGTATTCGCCTGCCCAAGCGGCACCGAGTCTTTCGCATTCGAGGCTCAGGAATGCCAACTCATCATAAGGATCCACGGTTCGCAGCCGCGGATTGAATTCCAGGCGGTCGATGATCTTGATTGGATCGCCGAGCCAGACGTGCTCCGGCCGCAAGTCACCATGACCGTCCACGATGCTGCGGCCCGTAAGGCGGTTCGACAAAAGGTGCTTTCTGCGAACAAGAAAGTCCCGCTGCACGCGATCCACGTAACGAACGAGTCCCGTGGGCAGTCCGAGGCGGGCATCGAGCAGAACACGTCGATTGAACAGAAGGCGCCCTCGCCAGTCTGCGAGATGAGCGTCAGCCGACAGAAAGGGACGCGCGGCCGTGCGATAGAAACGCACCAGCGTCGCTGCAAGGCGGTCAAGCTGCCGGTGTTCGATACGGCCAGCGAGAATGGCATGTTCCAACGTCTGTCCTTCATCAAGACGCCGCATGACAACAAGCCAGTCCGCGATGGCGCCGTCGCCGCTGATCGACAGTCCGTCCGGCGTGATGGTAAGCGGCATCAGATCGAGATAGACGTCCGGCGCGAGGCGACGATTGAGGGCAAGTTCGGCGCGGCATGCAGCTTCGCGCCGGGGGAGCGAGGAGAAATCGAGATAAGGGAAGCGAACGGGCTTCTTCAGCTTGTAGACGCGGTCGCCTGCCAGAAAGACCCACGACATATGTGTCTCGCGGGCAATGATACGGGTTGTCGCGTGGGGATACGTATCTGCACGGCTCAGGAATTGGACCTTCTGATCGAGCGTGATCCCCTCAGACGCGACATCGGGACTTTCGTGGCGCATCGCCGGCGTCCTTCGACAATACGGGCGGTCCGAACGGGCAGCCGATCCTCGTCATGCCTTGGAAAGCGTGATTTCCGTTTCGAGCATTTCGTCCAGAATGCGCTGGTCGAACGTGTCGATAAGCGCGCCAATGCTGCTTGCCTGGGCGAATTTCTGCTCCCGAAGCGTGGACCACGCGCTGGAGCAGGCGGCGCCAAAGGTATCAGCATCGGAAATGTCATGGATCCCTTCATAGACGGGTTGTCCATCTTTGCGAATTCTGAGACGGGTTTTCATCGACAGAGCCTCTCTCAATTCGCGTTTTCAAGCTGTTGCGCCCGATCGAGCGATTTTCCTGATCTTTGACGGCGACGACGCTTTGGCCGCAAATAAATGAACCAGTAAACGGCGCCGACAAGTCCGGCGCCGCCCACGATGTTGCCGAGTGTTACGGGAACGAGGCTGATCAGGAAATTCGGCCAGGTCAGCGGCGCGTAAAGCGACGGATCTGCACCAACGAGCGGCCACATTTCCGCTGGCGCCCATTGCTTGATGAAAAGACCGAGTGGGACCAGATACATATTCGCGACGGAGTGTTCGAATCCGGCCGCCACGAAAGCCGATATGGGGAAAATAACCGCAAGAACCTTGTCGCTGACGGTCCTTGCGCTGAAGGAAAGCCACACTGCAAGACAAACCAGAACGTTGCAAAGAATCCCGAGAAAGAACGCCTGATCAAACGGCAGGCTGACCTTGCCGCTCGCGAGCGAGAGCGCAACGATAGCAGTTTGGCCCTTTCCTGAAAGATATTGGCCCGACAGGAAAACCAGTGCTGCAGTTCCAACCGCGCCGACGAAATTTCCGAGATAGACGATCGTCCAGACGCGCAGTATGTCGCGGAAGCGAATCTTGCCGGCTGCCCACGCCATCACGATCAGCGTATTTCCGGTGAAGAGCTCGGCGCCTCCGACGATGACGAGAATGAGACCGAGGCAGAAAACAAGTCCCGCAAACAGGCGACTGATTCCGAACGGAAGAACGCCGTCGGCGCCCGCGAGCACCGTCGTCGCAAACATCGCGCCGAGTGCGATAAAGGCACCCGCGAGGACGGCGAGTGCAGCAAGGGTGACACAGTCCAACCGAGTCTTCCGCGCCCCGACGGTTTCGGCCTTTTCGGCCATTTCTGGAGGAAGAAGGGCGTCCAGATCGTGCAGGTGTCGCATGCGCAAAGTTGTCCTTATTTGATCAAGCCTGCCCGTTGCCATGCGGGTTCGCGTTGACATGGGTCAAACTGCAAAGGCCACCCTGCTTGCTAAAAACAACCAGACAACAGGGGACATCGTCCATGCAGACGCCGGTACAGATCGATTGCAAGGGATTGGCAGCTGACATGCGTGTCAAAGCGCGCACACATATCCAGGCGTTGATCGGCAAGCTCGAGCTGCGGTACGGACGCGTCACATCGTGCAGGGCGTTGATCAAAGGGCCCGGCGCGCATCATCGCGGCGGCGGACAATACGACGTGAACATCCGCCTGGCCCTTCCGGCGGGCCGGCTCGTGAATGTCGGACATACCGCCAAGGCCGACGCGCGCCATGCCGATCTCGACTATGCGATCAACGACGCGTTCAAGCGTGCCCGGCGGCAGCTCCAGGATCAGGTCAGGCGCTTACAAGGGCAGTTGAAGCAGAACGCAGCACCGCCGACCGGGACGGTGACAAGCCTCGACCCGACCGGCGAATTCGGATTCCTGCAAACCGACGACGGACGCGAGATCTATTTTCACAAAAACAGCATCATCGGCAGAGGCGTCAAGAGTCTGAAGGTCGGCTCGAAGGTCCTCTTCGCGGAGGGCAAGGGAGACAAGGGGCCCAAAGCGACCACGGTGCGATTGTTGCAAAAGCACATGCTTCGCGTCTAATTGAGGGCATCCAAGATTTGAAACACTACCGCGTCGTTATATCGCGCTCGATTTCCGGCTGCGGTACCGGTTCCTGCAAGCGCACGTGATCGTTGACGGTGCAAACGCCGGCGGTGTTTTCAGCCGCCACGCGCAACGCCTGCTTCTCGACCTCCGAGGTGGCGAACCCCCACAAATCCACCACACCGCGATCATGAACGATGATATTCAGGCGCGACAAATGAGCCCACCGTTGTTGGCTCAAATGCGCAAGGAGGTCTGTCCGGA
>CAYJNT010000107.1:0-10771 GCA_964370945.1 uncultured Hyphomicrobiales bacterium
ACGGATGCATCGGCATCAGCACCGGCGCTTCGCCTTCGCGCCAGGGCTGCAGCCTTGCTTCCGCCGGGCCGAGTGTATCGACGCCGAAGAACAGACGCACCAGGCGGTCGGCCGGATTGTCCGGCTTGATCTCCGAGCGGATCGCGACATCGGAATCCTGCGGCTCGTCGTCGGTGAGAATCTCGGCGTCCGCGGTTTGCGTCTCCGCCGGCAGAACAAATTCCAAATCCATGCCGGAAGGCAATTCGGTCACTGCCTCCGGCGTTTGCGGACGCGCCGGCGTTTCCGCATCGATCGCAGGTGTCACGTCGGCGACAGCCTCGGGTGGTTGCGGAAGTGAAAACTCAAGGTCCATGCCGGACGGCAACGGCGCTTCGGCTTGGCGCACGGCGAGGTCCGGTTTGAATTCGAGATCCATGCCAGATGGCAGTTCGGGTTCGGCGCGTTGCACTTGAACGTCAGGCTTCGGTTGCGAGACGTCCGGCGTCACCGGTGCGATTTCCGGAGCGGCGACGATCTCGGGCTTCGACGCTTCAGCCTTGGGGGTTTCAGCCTTGGGGGTTTCGACCTTGGGCGCTTCGGGTGTCGCGAGCTCCGGTAACACCGGCTGGGCGGGTTTGGCCTCGACCGGCGGCTTCGGCGGTTCGACCTGCGCGCGGTCCTGCGTCTTCTCGGGAGCCTTTTTCAGCTTGTCCTTGCGCGGCGCCGGCGGCGCGGGAACGAGACGCTCGCGCGGCACCAGCAGATCGCCCTTCAGCGTGCGGTTGACCGTCGGAAATGCGATCGGCGGCGCGGGCTCGGCGAGCGGATTGAGACGCGGATTGCCGATCGATCCGGTGATATCGAGCGCGCGCGGATCAAGGCTTGCGAAGGTGTATCCCGGCGTTGCCGGGATCATGGAGCCGAGCGGCTGCGGGAAGCTCAACGTCGCCGCCTGCACCGTGCCGAAGGGTGTGACGCGCGCATAGTGCCGCCAGCGGTCGGCGACCGCCGGCTGCCGCGCGATCAGCGCCGCCAGGTCCTGAAAGCCGACGGGTGTCGGCATCATCGCCCCGAAGAAGATGACAAGGCCGAGAGAGCGGCGGCCGCCGCCCTTCGGCCTGTGACGCGTACTCATCCACACACTCACGCAACGCCACAGACGCAACGACACGCACGAACAATCGCGGCGAGAGACGCCGCGGCAACATCGATAAAATTTGAGCGATTATCGTTGCGATCGTGTTAACCGTTGCGGGTTCCCGCACGGTAGAATCGTGAGGCATGGCGGTGCCAACGCGCCGTCATGGTAAATGGTTCGTCAACGCAGAACGCAAAACGGCCCCGCATTTTTGATTGCGGGGCCGCAATTTCTCATCAACGGCTGTCGAAGGTTCAGAGCTTTGCGCCCTTCTCCTTGAAATACTTCGCGGCACCGGGATGCCACGGGATCGTCGTGTTGTCCTTGGTCTGGTTCGCGATCTCGAAACTCTGAGCTTCCTTGTGGACCGCCACGAGCTCCGGCTTCTTCTCCATCAGCGTCTTGACGATATCATAGGCGGTCTTGTCCGCCATCTTTGCGTTGGCGACCAGGATGTTCTGCACGACCGCGATCTTGTTGTCGGTATCCTGGCCTGGATAGGTCTTCGCCGGGATCACGCCCTTGCTGTAGAGATTGCCGTACTTGGCATTCATCTTTTCAGTCAGACCGTCGGTGTCGACGAGCTTGATCTTCACGCCGGGCGTGGCGCCGAGATCGGTCACTGCCGCGGTCGGAAGGCCGCCAACCCAGAAATAGGCGTCGATCTTGCGATCCTTCAGTGCGTTGGTCGATTCCGCAACGCCGAGGCGCTCGCGTGTCATGTCCTTGTCCCTGTCGAGACCGGCGGCCTCGATCACCCGGAACGCCATCACTTCGGTCGCGCTGCCGGGCGAGCCAGTGGAGACGCGCTTGCCCTTCAGATCCGACATCTTGTTGATGCCGGTGCCCTCGACCGAAACCACATGCATTCGGTTCGGATAGAGCACCATCAGCGTACGGACCTCGACCTTATTGCCCTTGAACTTGTCTTCGCCTTTGAGCGCGGTGAGGGCGGCATCAACCATCACCAGCGCGACCTCGCTCTGCTCTGAGCCGATCAGTTTGAGATTGTCGACCGAACCGCCGGTCACGCGAGCGGTCGCCTGAACGCCCGGCAAATATTTGGACAGCACATTGGCCATGCCGCCACCCATCGGGTAATAGACGCCGCCTGTACCGCCGGTGGCGATGGCGATGTTCGTCTGTTGCGCCACTGCGATTCCTGCAAGCAACGCCGTACCGGCGATGACACCGGCAAACGCAATACCAATCCGCTTCAACATTCTTATTCCTCCCTGTTTAGCCGGCTTTTTCGCTCTGCGGCACGGCCGGTTGCAAAACCTGTTTCAACAATACACCAGCCGCAACCAGCAGGCCAAATGTCGCGGTGTAGCTGATGTCGCGGCCGATGATCGCTTCCGCCCCGGCTTCGAGCAGGCTCGGGAAGATCAGCAGCAATCCGGCCAGCGTCAAAAGCGCGCGCTCGATCATCGTCGTGCGCCGCAATGCCCAGCCCTGCGCGGCCATGGCGAGGGCCCCGAGGCCGAGCGCGGACTTCGCGGTGACCTGGACGATGTCGACCCACTGGCTCGCGGGCAGCTTCAGCAGCAAGCCGATGCCCTGCGGATCGAGCACGAAGACGAACGGCACAAGGAATGCCGGCAATGTGTATTTCCACGCCTGCACCGTCGTCTTGTAGGGATCGCCGCCGGTGATTGCGGCGGCCGCAAACGGCGACAAGGCCGTGGGCGGCGAGACTTCCGACAGCACCGCATAATAGAAGATGAACATGTGCGCGGCGAAATCCGGCACGCCGAGCTTGATCATCGCGGGCGCGGCGATCACCGCGCAGATGATGTAGGAGGCGGTCACCGGCACGGCGAGGCCGATGATCCAGACGATCAACGCCGTGTAGATCGCGGTCAGCAGCAGGCTGCCGCCGGCATAATCGATCACGATCGAGGAGAATTTCAAGCCCAGCCCGGTCAGCGTCACCACGCCGACGATGATACCCGCGATCGCACAGGTCAGCGCGGCGGTCAGCGTCTGCATCGAGCCATCGGCGAGCGCGCGCACGAGCTTCTTCGGCACCAACGCGGTTTCGCGCGTCAGGAAGCTCATCACGAAAGTCATCAGCGTGGCATAGAAGACCGACAGGGTCGGCGAATAGCCCCACAGCATGAAGACGACGATCGAAATCAGCGAGATGAAGTGGAAGCCGTAGCGCCGCGTCAATTGCCACAGTGTGTGTTCCGGTACATAGGCCTCGCCGCGCGCGCCGAAACGCTTGGCATCGAGTTCGACCATGAACAGAAGCGAGAGATAGTAGAGGCCGGTCGGGATCACCGCCATCCAGATCACGTCGAGATAGCTGATCTTCAGAAACTCCGCGATCAGGAACGCCGCGGCGCCGAGCACCGGCGGCGAAATGATCGCGCCGAGCCCACCCGCGGCGAGCAGGCCGCCGGCGGCGTTCTGCTCGAAGCCCGATCGTTTCATCATCGGATAAGCGACCGCGCCGATGGTGACCGTGGTCGCCACGCCCGATCCGGACGGGCCGCCGAGCAGGAACGACGAGAGCACCACTGTGCGGCCGGCGGCATTCGCCTTGTTGCCCATCAGCGTCATCGAGAAATCGATAAAGAACTTTCCGGCGCCGGAATGCTGCAGGAACGCGCCGAAGATCGTGAACAGCACGATCAGCGTCGCCGAGACATCGACCGGCACGCCGAAAATTCCCTCAAGCGTGATGAAGAGATGGCCGACCAGCGCATTGAAGCCGTAGCCGCGATGATTCCAGGGCGCCGGCAGATAAGGTCCAGCGAGCGCATAGATGATGAAGAGGATGGCGATGGCCGGCACGATCCAGCCGATGGAGCGCCGCGTCGCCTCGACCAGCAGCGCGATGAAGAGAACGCCGAGGATGATGTCGGTCCGGTCCGGCACGGTGGCTCGATCGGTAAATTCCTCGCCGCCTGCGATCGCGTAGATCAGAATCCCGACGCAGGTCAGGCCGGCAATCGCGTCCCACCAGCGGATGTGATTGCGAAACCGCTCCGCCATCGGAAACACCAGGAAACTGAGCAGCAGCACGAAGGCGACGTGCGTGTAGCGCAATTCCTGCGTCGGAACGATCGCGTAGGCCGCATAGAGGTGGAACAGCGACATCGCGACCGCGATCGAGGTCACGATCGTGCCGGGCCAGCCGGCCAGGCGGTTGACGTGGCCTTCCTCTTGCTCGATCAGCGCCTCGGCCTTGCGCAGGCCTTCCTCGGAAATGGCGCCTTTGGAATCCGATGCCGGATTGGCGGCCTCTGCCATACGTCCCCCTGAAGCGGCGTTTTCCCCCTGCCGCGGTTTCTTCTCGTTATTGCAAGGCCTTGCACCCTGCCTTCGCCCCGCGGCGCCCCGACGGCACGCTACACCAAGGTGGAGGGCGTGGAATAGCCCGCCGGCCGCCGGTGGCCCAAAAAAGAAAGCAGTCGTTAACCGTAAAAAAATGGGCGGAATCGATAATCCACCGCCGAGACAAGGGTGACATCGACCATGCAGGACGCCGTATCCACGCTGACCGGAACTTTGACCTATTTTTACGCAGCCTGGATCGTGGCGGTGGCGTTGATCGTCGTCGGCGTCGTGTTCTGGATGGTGTTCGGCCTCGGCCGGCAAAACGCGCAGATCAAGCTCGCGCTCGCCAACATCTCGCAAGGGCTGTGCATGTGGGACCGCGATCTGCGGCTCGTCGTCTGCAATCCGCGCTATGTCGAGATGTTCCGGATGGATCCGGCTTTTGTGAAGCCGGGGCGTCAGTTTCGTGAAGTCCTCGAACACCGGGTATCCGTCGGCAGCTTCAAGGGCAATGTGGAGCAATATGTCGCCGACGTCATGAGCCGCGTCGCGCAGCAGAAGGTCTCCTCGCAGGTCGTCACGCTCGGCGACGGGCGCGTGCTGTCGATCTCGGAGCGCCCCTTGCCGGATGGCGGCTGGGTCGCCACGCTCGAAGACGTCACCGAACAGCACCGCGCCGAGCAGGAGCGCGCCGCCGCGCGCGCCAGCGAAGCGCGCCGCTCGAGCGTCGACGGAACCGTCGCCGAATTCCGCGGCAGCATCGAAAAGCTTCTCGCCGCCGTGAACTCAACCGCGACGGCGATGCAGGAGACCTCCGTCACGCTTCTGGAATCGTCGGACCAGGCCGCGCGCAATGCGCAGGGCGCCGTCGACACCTCCAATGCCGCGTCCACCAATGTCGCGACCGCGGCGACCGCGGCAGAGCAATTGACCGGTTCGATCGAGGAAATCAGCCGCCAGCTGTCGGTCGCGACCGACGTCGTGCGACTCGCGGTCGGCGAGGCCGACGCGACCAACAACGAGATCAAGGGGCTCGCCGACGCCGCGCAGAAGATCGGCGATGTCGTGGAGTTGATCCGCACGATCGCGGGGCAGACCAACCTGCTCGCGCTCAACGCCACCATCGAGGCCGCGCGCGCCGGCGAATCCGGCCGCGGTTTCGCGGTCGTCGCCTCGGAAGTGAAATCGCTCGCGGTGCAGACCGCCAAGGCGACCGAGGACATTTCCAGCCAGATCCAGTCGGTGCAGACCTCGACCACGACCGCCGTCGAAGCCATCCGCCGCATGACCTCGCGCATGCAGGAGATCGATCAGGTGTCTTCGGCGGTCGCGGCCGCGGTCGAGCAGCAAAACGCGGTGACAGGCTCGATCACGCAGAATGTGGCAAGCGCGGCGCAAGAGACCACGAACGTCGTGTCCGTGCTCGACCAAGTCGCAGGCGCCGCGGTTGAGACGCGCAAATCCGCGGAAATCGTTTTGAAATCATCCAGCGCGGTCGAGGCGGCGGTGTCCGACCTGCGCGGCGAAGTTGAGCAATTCCTGACCAAGATCGCGGTGTAGGCGGTCGCAATCCGCTAATTTTCACGGAACGCCAGCGCCATCTGGTCGCTCAGCGGCGACAGAATGTATTGCAGCACCGAACGCGGCTTGGTCGTGATCAGGATATCGGCGGGCATGCCTGGCTGCAGCGTCACGCCGGATTTCACCAGCGATTGCGGATCGATCTCGACCGACGCCACGAAATAGGGCTGTCCCGATCGCGCGTCTTCGAGCCGGTCGGCCGAAATCATCTTCACTTTACCGCTGAGCGAGGGATGCCGGCGGCCGATCATCCCGGTCAAGCGCACATCGGCGGGGGCATCGTTCGCGACGTCATGCACGTCCAGCGGCTTGACGCGCGCCTCGAACACGAGATTTCCCTTTGACGGGACGATGTCGAGCAGCGTCGTGCCGGGCGAGATCACGCCGCCTTCGGTAAAGACCTTCAAGCCGACCACCTCGCCCGAAGCCGGCGCAACGAGCTCCGTCCGCTCCACGATGTCGCGCGCATCCTGCAATTGCGGTTCGATCTCCGCGATCTTGGTTTGAGTGTCGCGCAATTGATCGGCGATC
This sequence comes from uncultured Hyphomicrobiales bacterium, assembly GCA_964370945.1. Lineage (GTDB taxonomy): Bacteria > Pseudomonadota > Alphaproteobacteria > Rhizobiales > Xanthobacteraceae > Pseudorhodoplanes. Next base: position 6,521 of record CAYJNT010000107.1, read on the forward strand.
TCGGAGAGACGCGCATGCTCGGCGCGCGTGATCTCGATGTCGGTCTGGCCGATCGCCTCCTCGAATTTGGCCATATCCGCGCGCCGCGCGCCGCCATTGCTCATGAGCTCGGCCTCGGCGCGTTCAAGCGCCAGCACCTTGGTCTTCGGCGAATATCCCTTCTCATATAACTCGAGCGTGCCTTTCAGCTCTTCGCGGATGAGATTGCGCTGGCGGTCCGCCGCCTCGGCCTGGATCCGCGCGCCATTGATCTGCTCGCGCAATTGCGCCTTGCGCTGGCGCAGGACGCCGACCTCGGCCTCGTATTTTTGGCCGCGGCTGCGCAGCAGCGCGATCTGGCTGGCGATCGCTCCGGCCACGGCCGGTTCGTGCCTCCGCTCGAGGAGCGACGGATCGAAGACCGGTTCAGCCGCACCGTCGCGCTCGGCGATCAGCCGCGCTTCGGCGGCTTTCAGCGAATCATGCATCGCCGTGAGACTGTCGGCGCGCGCGCGCGCATTGATGTCGTCGAGCCGCATCAGCACCTGCCCGCGCGTAACCTGGTCGCCGTCCTTCACCAGGATTTGCCGCACCGTGCCGCCATAGCGATGCTGCAGCGATTGCCGGTTGCCTTCCACCTTCACGAAACCCGGCGCGATGGCGGCGCCCGCCATCGGCGCCAGTGCCGACCACGTCCCGAGGCCGCCAAAGAAGAGCAGGATCACGTAATAGCCGGCGCGAATGGCCCCGGTGGCGTCGTCCGGCACCATTGGCGTGGCAGATGGCGGACCGGGCTTTGCGGCTTTCCGGAAGAAACGCTTGAGCATGCGCGTTACGCCTGCAACGCGACGGGCCGGACGATTTTCTTGCGCAAGGTGTCGACCACCTCGTCGCGCGGTCCGATGATCTCCACCTCGCCGTCGCTCATCACCAGAAGCTTGTCCACGATCGCGAGCACATTCGGCCGGTGCGTGACGATCACGGTCGTGATCTCCGACTCCTTCAGATCGGCGATGACGCCGTCGAGCGCGCGCTCGCCCTGGGTGTCGAGATGGGCGTTCGGCTCGTCCAGCACGACAAGCTGCGGCGCGCCGAACAAGGCGCGCGCCAGGCCGATGCGCTGGCGTTGCCCGCCCGAAAGCTCGAGACCATCGGTCTTGAGCTCGGTGTCGTAGCCGTCCGGCAAGGACAGGATCATGTCATGGATACCGGCCCGCATCGCCGCCTCGATCACCACGTCGTCCGGCACCGCCTCGAACCGCGCGATGTTGTCGCGCACGGTGCCGGCGAACAGGCCGACATGGTCGGGCAGATAGCCGATATAGCGGCCGACCTGATCGCGCCGCCAGGTCCGCAACGAGACGCCGCCAAACCGAACGTCGCCTGATGTCGGGCTGGCGCCGCCGGCGATGACACGCATCAGCGTACTCTTGCCAGCGCCACTCGCGCCGACAACACCGAGCGACTCGCCCCCGGCGAGTTCGAACGAAATGTCCTTCAGGATCGCCGGCCGTCTCAGTCCGGCCGGCGCATAGACCACGCGATCGAGCACGAGCGTTCCATCGGGCGCCGGCAGCTTTGTGCCCAACCGTTGCCGCGGCTGCTCGTGCAGCAGGCGGCGGATGCGCAAGGCCGCTTCGCCGGCCGCGCCAAACTGACGCCAGGCGGTGACCGCCTGCTCGACCGGGCTCAACGCGCGGCTCATGATGATGCTCGCGGCAAAGATCGTCGCCGGCAAGATCAGGTGATCGACGGCTAGCCAGGCGCCGATGCCGAGCATTCCCCCTTGCAGCAGGAGACGGAAGAACCGGATTGTAGCCGTCAGGCTGCCGGTCACATCGCCCGCTTCGGCTTGCCGGGCGAGCGTCAGGTCACGATCGCCCTGCCAGCGCTTGAGTAGCGGCATCTGCATGCCCATCGCGCGGACAATGTCGGCGTTGCGGACCATGCTGTCGGTGAATGCGTAGTTGCGCAACGCCGCGCGCGTCGCACCATCGAGCTGATGTCGCGTCGCGGCTTCGTTGACGACCGCGAGCGCCAGCAACGCCAGTGCGCCGATGATGGCTAGCAGGCCCAGCAAGGGATGGATCAAAAACAGGACGATCAGATAAAGCGGCGTCCACGGAATGTCGAACAGCACATGGACCGAGGGCCCGGCCATCGCGGTGCGGAACTGATCGAAGGATCGCAGCGCCTGCGCGCCCTGGTCGGCGCTCCGCAGCGTGCCTTGCCGCAGCATCGCATCGACGATCCGGGCGGACATCAGCCGGTCGAAACGCAGCGCCCCGCGCACCAGAACCCGCGCCCGGATGCCGTCAAGGACGGCCATGGTCAGCAAGGCAATGACGAGCGCGATCGTCAGCATCACCAGCGTCTGCATGCTGCCGCTCACCAGCACGCGATTATAGACCTGCATCAGGTAGAGCGGCGAACTCAGATACAGGAGATTGATCGCGCCGCTGAACACCGCGGCGGCGATCAGCGGAGGCAGCGAATGCCGGAGCGCTTCCCTGAATTCGTCGGTCTTCTGCATCGAAACGGCGCCCGCGAAAGTCAGGAGGAGCAGGAGGAGGCGGGGCTTAAAGCCCCGCCCCCGATCTGCGGTTACTTCCGTGTTGTGATGATGTTGTCAGCCCAGAATGCCGAGCAAACCGTCTTCGTCGACGCCCGCGTGGACGCCGAGCCCGACACCGAGATCGGTGCCGAGATCGAGACCGAGAGCGGAGACATCCGCGCCCACGGCCACACCCGCCTCAACGTCGGCAGACACATCGCCGAGGAGCCCGCCTACGAGCCCACCGACGTCACCAAGCAATCCATTCACCAGTCCCAACATGCAGTCTCTCCTTACGGTTTGACTTGTCCAACAGATCGAGGAGCAGGCTGCTGCCTCATCTGACGACCGCGCATCGAACGCGAAACGATGCGATGCGCGAACGCGCACCTGTGTACCGGAAAGGTTGTGGCAAGATCGAGAACGTAGCGTGAGGATTTTCAGAAACGGGCCGCGCTGTACGTGAACTTATGTTGCCCGGAAAAGATATTTTGATTCTATCGCGCGGAACAAAATGCGCCGTCGCTTAAGCTACGCGAACAACTCCGCTTTCGCGCGCGGCGAAATGGAACTGTGACAGCGGAACATGTCGGATATCCACAACGGAACCGGCGCGCCGCGACGATGATGAGCGATTTTTTATCAAGATCGCGTTGCAAGCGACCCATGCCGCCGCCGCATGCGGTCGGTCGCGCGCATTCGCGCGCGGTTCATTGTTACGCCTGGTTCGCGATTTCCTTGCCGAGCGCGGCCTGCGCCGCTGCGAGCCTTGCGATCGGCGCGCGGAACGGCGAGCACGACACGTAGTCGAGATCGACCTCGTGGCAGAACGCGACCGACGCCGGATCGCCGCCATGTTCCCCGCAGATGCCGACTTTGAGCGTGGGCCGCGCCGCGCGTCCACGCTCGACGCCCATCCGCACGAGTTCGCCGACGCCCTCGCGGTCGATCGACACGAAGGGGTCGGCGGCGAGAATGCCGCGCTGGGTATAGAAGCCGAGGAAGCTTGAAGCGTCATCGCGGCTGATGCCGAACGTGGTCTGCGTCAGGTCGTTGGTTCCGAACGAGAAGAATTCCGCCGCTTCCGCGATCTCCTTCGCCATCAGGACGGCGCGCGGCAATTCGATCATGGTTCCGACCTGGTATTCGACCTTGCTGCCGGTCTCCTTCATCACGGCTTGCGCCATCGCATCGATGCACGCTTTCACAATGTCGAACTCGGCGCGGGTCGCGATCAGCGGAACCATCACTTCCGGCACCACCGGTTGGCCGGTTCGCTTTCCGGCCTCGATCGCGGCTTCGAAAATCGCCCGCGCCTGCATCTCGGCGATTTCGGGATAGGCGATCGCGATACGACAGCCGCGGAAGCCGAGCATCGGATTGAATTCGGCGAGTTCGCGCGCGCGGTTGGCGAGTTTTTGCGGGTCGGTGCCCATCGCCTTCGCGACTTCCGCGATCTCTTCCTCGCCATGCGGCAGGAATTCATGCAGCGGCGGATCGAGCAGCCGGATCGTGACCGGCAGGCCCTTCATGATCTCGAACAACTCGATGAAGTCGCCGCGCTGCATCGGCAGGATTTTCGCAAGCGCCGCGCGGCGAGCTTTCTCATCATCCGACAGGATCATCTCGCGCACGGCGCGGATGCGGTCCTCATCGAAGAACATGTGCTCGGTGCGGCAAAGGCCGATGCCTTCGGCGCCGTATTTCAGCGCGGTGCG
>CAYJNT010000108.1:0-7245 GCA_964370945.1 uncultured Hyphomicrobiales bacterium
GCTTTCATGGCGCGAGGGAACACCCCTGGAGAATCTGCGTCAACCATGAGCCAGCGCGGTTCCACTTTTTCTCCCTGCCTATTTCGACGCAGGGCCCGCAGTTTACGGGATCACGATGCCTTGTCGTGAAAATAGTCATAAATCCGCCGCGCGCTATCGGCGCTGATGCCGGGCACCTGTGCGAGATTCGCAAGGGAGGCGTTCTCGATCGCCTTCAATGTGCCGAAATGCATCAGCAGCGCGCGCTTGCGGGTGGGCCCGATTCCCGGGATTTCCTGCAAACCGGACTCGCGAATGTCGCGCTTGCGCCGCGCCCGGTGCGACCCGATGGCGAAGCGGTGCGCCTCGTCGCGCAGCCGCTCGACGAAATAGAGGATCGGGTCGCGCGGCGGCAGCCGGAAGGGCGCCTTGTCGGGCATGAAGAACGTCTCACGTCCGGCATCGCGGTCCACGCTCTTGGCGACGCCGATCAGTGGAACATCGCTGATACCGAGCGCCGAAAGGATTTCGCGCGCGGCGTTGAGCTGGCCGAGCCCGCCGTCGATCAGCAACAGATCGGGCCAAGGCGGGACATCGTCGTTGGCCGCTTCCGCGGCGGTCTCGATCGCCTGGGTCGCCGCCGCCGTGATCTTTTCCGCCGGACCGGTCACGCGCGGATTCTCATCCAGCAGGCGCTTGAAGCGACGGGTCAGCACTTCGCGCATCATGCCGTAATCGTCGCCGGCGGTGATGTCTTGGGAGCGGATATTGAACTTGCGGTACTGGTTCTTGCGGAAACCGTCCTCGCCGGCGACGATCATGGCGCCGACCGCGTTCGAGCCCTGGATATGGCTGTTGTCGTAGACCTCGATCCGGCGCGGCACGCGCGGCAGCTGGAACACCTCGGTCAGGGCTTTCAGCAATTTCTGTTGCGAGGAGGTCTCGGCGAGCTTGCGTCCGAGCGCCTCGCGCGCATTGGCCAGCGCGTGATCGATGAGGTCCTTCTTCTCGCCGCGCTTCGGCGCGATCACTTCGACGCTGTAGCCGCTCTTCGCGCTCAGCGCTTCGGCCAGAAGCTCGCGCTCATCGAAATCTTCCGAAATCAGGACAATGCGAGGGCAGGGCTTGTCGTCGTAGAATTGCGCCAGGAAGGAAGAGAGCACCTCGACCGACGACAGCGAGCGGTCGGCTTTCGGAAAATAGGCGCGGTTGCCCCAGTTCTGCCCGGTGCGGAAGAAGAAGACCTGCACGCAATTGAAGCCGCCGGTCTGATGGATGGCGAACACATCGGCTTCCTCGACACCGCGCGGATTGATGCCCTGCTGCGATTGCACCGCTGAGAGCGCCGCAAGGCGGTCGCGATAGATCGCGGCGCGTTCGAAATCGAGCGCCTGCGACGCTTTTTCCATTTCGGCCGCGAGCTGCTCTTTTATCGCCTGGCTCTTGCCGGAGAGAAAAGCGCGCGCCTCGCGCACGAGCTCGGCGTAATCGTCCGGCTTGATCTCGCCGGTGCAGGGCGCCGAGCAACGCTTGATCTGATGCAGCAGGCACGGCCGCGTGCGGCTTTCATAAACCGCGTCGGAACATGAGCGGATGAGAAAGGCGCGCTGCAACGCCGTGACGGTGCGGTTGACCGCCCAGACCGACGCGAACGGTCCGAAATAATCGCCCGGTCGGTTGCGCGCGCCGCGATGCTTGACGATTTGCGGCGCCGGATGATCCGCGGTGATGAGAATATAAGGAAACGACTTGTCGTCGCGCAGCAGCACGTTGAAACGCGGACGCAGCCGCTTGATCAGGTTCGCTTCAAGGAGCAGCGCCTCGGTTTCGGTCCGGGTGGTGACGAATTCGATGTGATGGGTGGCCGCGATCATCCGCATGATGCGGGTGTCGAGGCCGGCCGGCCGCGTGTAATTGATGATGCGCTTTCTGATGCTCTTGGCCTTGCCGACATAGAGCACCTCGCCGTCGACATCGACCATGCGGTACACGCCGGGCGCGGTCGGGGCGAGCTTCGCATAGCGCTCGATCGCCGAGCGGCCCGCGGCCATCGATTGCGGCGGACCTTCGGAGAGCTCGAGCGGCTCGGCCTCCGGCAACGTCGCCTCTTCATCCTCCTCGGGGAGGTCGATGTCAGGCTCGATATCTGTCTTGCGGCCGTTCATGGGTCGATGGTCAGGATTGGAGCGGTCCCCGGCTAAATGGGGACGGATTGAATGATAGTGAAGCGCTGCGGTATATGCTGACTGCCGGCGGGACCTTTGTCGCCGCCTTTCTAGCGCAACGGCCGAGTCAAAAAGATATCCGACCTGGCATTAACGGCGACAACGGCTGGTGTCCGATGACGGCGACGCTTCTCGCTTGGGGGAAATTCGCGATATGCGCCGCGCTGATCGGCGCCGCCGGTCCGGTTCTCGTGCGATATGGCGACGTTATCGCCCGACGGACGGGCCTCTCGCAGACTTGGATCGGATTGCTGCTGCTGGCAACGGCCACCTCCTTGCCGGAACTATTGACGGGCATCAGTGCGGTCACTGTTGCCGCCGCTCCCAATATCGCAGTCGGCGACGCCTTGGGCAGCTGCGTTTTTAATCTCACGATTCTGGTGGTTATCGACACGATGCAGCGAAAGGAGCCGCTCTATAGCTGCATGGATCAAGCGCATATCCTGACCGCCGGTTTTGGCGTCATCTTGATTGGATTTGCCGGCGCGTCCCTCCTGTTCGGCAGCAGCGACCTCGATCTTCGATTTTTACATATTGGCGTCTACACTCCCATCATTGCCGTTCTCTACCTTGTCGCCATGCGCTCCGCCTTCATCTATGAGCGTCGGAGACCTATGCCGCATGCGATGTCCGAGAATGATCCGCAAGTGACTCTTGCGATGGCGGTTAGAAGGTATCTTGCGGCGGCTATTGTGGTGGTCGGCGCCGGCACATGGCTGCCGTTCATCGGGCTCGAAATCGCGAATGTCATGAACTGGCGTTCCACGTTTGTCGGCACGCTATTTATTGCAGGCGCAACCTCGCTGCCGGAATTGGTCGTGACAATCAGCGCGATGCGTCTGGGTGCGCTTGATCTGGCTATCGCCAATCTGCTGGGCAGCAATCTGTTCAACATCTTCATTCTCGCGATCGACGATCTCGCCTATCTGCGAGGTCCGTTATTTTCGGTTGTATCGCCTGCACACGTCGTAACGGCGTTTGCCGCAGTCATCATGTCTGGGATCCTGATTGTCGCCTTGCTTTACAGACCGGTCACTCGCTTTCACGGAACGATCGGCTGGGTCAGCCTCGCGCTGCTGGTTGTCTATGTGTTGAGCTCGTACGCCGCCTATTTGCATGGCCATTGAGGTCAGCCAGACGGCGCTTGCCTTGGTGCAATCTTCGGAAACGTTCGAGGTTTCGATCCAGCCGGGAGATCGGCATGTTGGACCGGCGATGCATGCCGTTGCGGCTTTCGCGTATAGTGAATGGGGTTTTAAGCCGATCCGGCCGACGTAACGTTCATTTAGGTATAACGATCTGTGATCGTCACCGATTCATGAACGTTTAACTTAAAAAGCCCGATAAATCGTCCTCAAGAAATGGTCGGACTTGGCCGTTTCACCAGCCTTGCGGCACTTTTTCCGTGGCGACAGCCGGGAAAGCGTCGCGGCCGGGACTGGACGTCGCGTGTGTGGTGCGCGTTCGCGAGGAGGATGGAATGCAGAAGACGATCTTCGGTGCGGGACTGGCCGTCGCGATTGCGACCGCGTCCGCGCAAGCCGCTGATCTTCCCCGTGGCCAATATCGGCCCTATGCGCCGCCGCCGGCGATGGCGGTCTATAGCTGGATGGGTCCCTATCTCGGCGCCAATCTCGGCTATCAATGGGGCGAGACCACCAACAATCCGACCGAACCCTCCGGCATCGCGGGCGGCCTGCAGGCCGGCTACAATTTCCAGACCGGCCAGTTCGTGTTCGGTGGCGAAGCCGACATCCAGCTCTCGGGCGCCGAGGACACCTTTGCGCCGTGGAAATTCTCCAATCCCTGGTTCGGCACGGTCCGCGGTCGTGCCGGCGTCGCCATGAACAACATCCTGTTCTATGCGACCGGCGGTCTCGCTTACGGCAATCTGCGCGGCGAGGTCGGCGGCCTGACCGAGAATCGCACCGGCCTCGGCTGGACCGCGGGTCTCGGCATGGAAGTCGGGTTGACGCCGAACTGGTCGGCCAAGGTCGAGTATCTCTATGTCGATCTGACCGACCGCAGCTATACGGTCACCGGCACCGACAACGGGCTGGAATCGAACCTGCTGCGCTTCGGCGTGAACTATCGGTTCTGATTGCTTCGGACCGCTTCGATAAGAAATCCCGGACCATATCCGGGATTTTTTATTTGCGGCAACTTCATCAGGCCTCGACCTTGGTCGTGCCGAACGAGGGGACGCGCCGCGCGAAATCGTCCAACCAGGCGACAAGCTTCGGATAGGACTTCCGCCACAGGCCTTGGAAGCGCAGATCCTGATAGCCGAGCGCGCAGGCGAGTGCGATCTGGCCGACATTCGGCGTGGCGTCGATCGCCGGCGGATCCTTTTCGAGCACATCGAGGCCGCGTTTGACCTTCTCGCTCTGATAATCGATCCATTTGCGCTCATGCCTCTCTTCCGGCCGGAATCGCTTCTCGTAAACCAGCAGCAGCGACGCATCGAGAATGCCGTCGGCGAGCGCCTGCAGGCGCAGCGTCTTGAAGCGCGTGCCGGGTTCGGCGGGAATGATGCGTCCGCCGCCGGCCAGATGATCGAGATATTCCATGATCACGCGGGAATCGAACAGCGTGAGGCCGTCCGGCAGCACCAGGATCGGGATTTTTCCGAGCGGGTTCTGGTTGCGCAGGGTGTCGGTGGGATCGTTGGTGTCGGCGGTCTCGACTTTGATGTCCTTGTCGAGATTGAGAAGGCTCGCCGCGATCTTGATCTTGCGGCCGTAAGGCGAGGGCGGCGAGGTGCGAAGGATCATCATGTCAGGCACTCCAGAATGTTTTGAGGCTTCTTGTGCAGGCAACGCTGCAGCGAGCGCGGGCGGCGCAGCCGCCGCGCAAGATTTCCCAGTTCCATAGCGTTATGGACGCGCCGCTCTTTTCGTTCGTCAACCAGTGACGACGAGATTCACCGCCTTCGGCCCCTTGCCCTTCTTGTCGGGCTCGACGTCGAAGCTGATGCGTTGTCCTTCAGTCAGGCTTTTCATGCCGGCTTGCTCGACTGCGGTGATGTGAACGAACACATCGCGTCCGCCGTCATCCGGCTTGATAAAGCCGTAGCCGCGCTCACCGTTGAAAAACTTGACGGTTCCCGTTTGCGCCATCGGGAAACTCCTCTTCCCCGCGATTGCCACGCCACCGGCCCCCACGGACGGTGGCTTAGCCGGACATTCTCAGTCGGGGAAAGCGTCGGCCAAAAACGGCCTCAGTCACTCCGCCGGCCCCCCGAAGGAGGCGGAACGTCAAAGCCAGCACCGTTAGTAAAGACCAAGGCTGCGCCGCTGGAAAGAGGTGAAAAAGCGGCAAAACGGTTGCCGGTGTCGCGGGCGAGCTAGGTTTTGGCGCCAAGCCAGTCGAGACGGACGGCGTCTTTGATGCCGCCCGCGAAGATTTTCGCCAACGCGGGCAGCAAAATCTTGAGGTCTTGCTCCAGCGTCCAGGGCGGGTTGACGATCAGGTGACCGCCCCCGCGCAACTTGCCGTTGCTCGATGCGGGCGTGATCGTCAGCTCCGCGCGTAACATGTTTGTGATGCTATGCTTTTTCAGGTCGTGCGCGAAGGCCGCGTTGTCGCGTTCATCCTTGATCGGGTACCAGGCGAAAAAAATTCCCGTTGGCCATTTCTGGAAGGCGGCCTGCAGCGATGCTGCAAGCCGGGAGAATTCGTCCGGTTGTTCATAGGGCGGATCGATCAGCACCAATCCACGCCGTTCCTTCGGCGGAATATACGCGGATAAAGCCGTCCAGCCGTCGATTTCGATCACCCTGATGCGCCGGTCGCGGCGAAGATTGTACGACAGGGCCTTCGCCGCGGACGGCTCGAGTTCGCATGCGACCAGGCGATCCGAGCGCCGCAGCCACGAGCGCACGAGCGCGGGCGAACCGGGATAACGCGTGATTTTTCCATCCGGATTGGCGGCGCGCACGGCGACAAGATAATCGCTGAGCAAATCCTGTGCGGCCGGATCGATCGTTGCGTCGAGCAGACGGCCGATCCCGTCGCGCCATTCCGGATTGCGGACCGCTTCCGGAGCGGTCAGGTCGTACAGGCCGGCGCCAGCATGGGTGTCGATGACCCGGAACGGGGTCTCTTTTTTGAGCAAATGGCCGATGATGCACGACAGGATCGCGTGCTTGACGACGTCGGCAAAATTCCCTGCGTGGAAGGCATGTCGATAATTCATCGCGCTGCGCCGCGCTCCGGCCGGGCCTGAAAAAGAAGCTGGATCAATTGTACGGGATGCTTTTGGCGGGAGGGCTATAAATGCCGGTTATGATCCCGCATGCAAGGCGGCACGGCCGCATTGAACGGGCGCGATTGCTGGCCGCCTGACCTGCGCAATCCGAAATGGGCGCGGGGCTTGACCGCCGATGGCGATGGCCGGACCGGCGGCATCTCGAGCACGGAAGACATTGATTCCGAGGCCGGTGCGAACTCGATCGCGGCGCCGCTCTCCGCGCATTGCATCCGCTGCGCGAGGCGACGCGGCAGCAGGAAAAATTGCAGCATCAACCTGATGGTGACGAGCAGCATCGCCGGAAGGCCGATGAGATGCGCCGCGAGAATAGGGCCCGCGATGCTGGCGGCTTCCGGCCGCACGGTCGCCGCCGCGACATAGACCGGCGCCCAGACTGTGACCGTGAGGGCGGTGTTGGCGACCGCCGCGAGATAGGCCAACGGGCTTTCGGGATTGCAGGCCCAATAGAACATGACCCTGGCATTGTCGGAATGACAGCCGGCCGAATGGCTGAAAATGGCCGGACCGTAATCGAGCGTCCAAAAGGTGATGATCCAGAGCACGGCATAGATGAGCCCGGATTGCCAGACCAGGAATCGACCATAGTCGTGAAGCCGGCTCATGCGCGGATCGTCCTTATTCACCGAAAGCCTACGGATTTCGGCTTACCCGAATGTTGCATCGATCGATGACATCCGCGGCATAGCGGCGCCATGCGGACGTCGGTTAATTGGGGGTAAACGCCGCCACTCCCGGGGCGGGATGAAAAATGCCGCCTGATCGGGCGGC
>CAYJNT010000108.1:7345-8711 GCA_964370945.1 uncultured Hyphomicrobiales bacterium
AAAAGAACAAGACAAGAACAAAAAGAAAATAAAAGGGGATTAAAGGGCTATGGCCGCGCCATCCGGCAGGCCGGGTTATAGGCCCAGTTCCGATCGAGGCCGACCACACACCATTCCACGCCCCAGACGGCGCCGATGATCCCGAGGTCTTCGGCGATCAGGTAATGCACCGGCCGGCGGACGCCGTCGGAGATCGTTGCGATCGCCGAGCAGAAACGGCGCGGGATCGTATCCGGCGCCCATGGGCGGTAGGCCGTTTCGTGAATGCGATCAAAGCCGGTGATCGCCAGATTGGAATTCCAGAACCGGCCTTCCTTGGTTGAAAATCTGTGCTGGATGGTCGACAGCGCCCAGCTATTGTCGCAGGCTGGCACCTTGCCGCTGTAACGGGGGCCGCTCATCCAGAAGTTCATTTCCAGCCAATTGGCTGCGTGCGACGGCGTCACCGCGCCAAGAAGTGCCAGCGCCGCAAGCCAAGGCCGTACAATCCGAAACGGCATAAAACCCCCACAGAATGGATGATGGACGGTGCCGCGCGCGACTGGAACCGTCAAGGGTCGCCGCCCCGCCGGACGCATCGCGTCAAAGCATGCGACCGCCGCGCCACAGGTTGATTCAGACGAAATTTGCAGACCATTACATCACGGATTGTCTTGCCGTAGCGAGGTATCGTGTCACCAACCTGTGCTTCGCACGCTCGCCGCACAAATGTTGCTCAATGCCTCTGTCATCATCCGGTTGAAATGTTTTCCGGCGTGTCCGCAATGCTTTGAGCGCGGCATTTTCACGTGAAGTGATTCGCGGGAACATTGCCGCGCATTTGAATGGAACCGGTGGTTCCAACGGCGAATGGCTAAGAGGATCGCAGGAACCCTGCATGCGCGCCGAATGTTGATTTGCCGACTTTCCCCGCCGTCGGGGTATGGAGGCACATATGAATGCGCGCATTCTTTATGCAGCCGCGCCGCTTGCGCTTTTGCTTGCCGGCGGTGCGAACGCCCAAACCGTCATCCAGCGTCCGCTGGAACTCTCGCAAGATCAACAGACCACCGTTTATCGCACCATCGTGCGTGAAAACGTGACGCCGCAGGCGCGGCCCGCCGCGCGCAAGACGACGAAAACGGTACGGACACCTTCTGGCAAAGTGGTCCGCACCACCACCACCGAGCGCGTGGTGACAAGGCCCGTTGCGGCACCAGTTGCGCAGCAACGCGTCATAGCAAGGCAGCCGGCGACAACGTTCGTCACAGCCGATCCGCTCGATCTCTCGCAGGATCAGCGAACCTTCGTCTATCGCACACTGGCGCAGCCGGCATTGCAGCCGGCACCGGTGGTCAGCAATCGGATCGTGGCGCCTGCGCCACAG
>CAYJNT010000108.1:8811-10753 GCA_964370945.1 uncultured Hyphomicrobiales bacterium
AAGCGGCTGCTGCGTTAGAGACGGGAGGATTTGAACCGGAGAGCGCGTTTCGCCGACCAAGCCTCAAGAGCAAGGATTGAGGCCATGGCCGACACACGCAGCCTTCGTTTCATCGGGATGATCTACGGCGCCTTCACCGGTATGATCGCCTTGATCGCGGTCACGGTGGTGAGCGGCCATATCCAGGGGACGTTAACCTTGGACGACCCCCGTTCGGCGATCGAGATGTCCGCCGCCCGCCGCTGACGGGCCGCAACTTTTCGCAAATTCCGGCGTTGACAGCGGTCCTTCCGTGAGGAGAGACCGATGATACCTGTCCCCGCACTGATCCTCGCAGCCCAACTCGCGACGCCGGTCGCCGAGCGCGTTCCGCAATTCAACATCGAGCCGACCTGCCAGGGCGCCGCGACCGCGAGCGCCGCGATCCGCAGCACCAAGGACATTTGCCTGCAAAAGGAAAAACAGGCCCGCGACGACGTCGCCCGGCAATGGGCGGATTTTCCCAGCGCCGACCGCGGCCGTTGCGTCCAATCGACCGCCGCCGGAGGCATCCCGAGCTATGTGCAATTGCTGACCTGTCTCGAGTCGGCCAAGCTCGCGCGCGAATTGCCCAAGGACTACGACACGCGAACGACGACAGGCGCCGCATCATCAGGCAGCAAATCGCCGGACCACTAACCGCGCAACAAAAGGAGCGCCAGGCCGATCGTCGCGAGCGCGAGAGCAAATATTGCCAGCCGGATCACGGCCGCCGGCATGCCGGGTGCCGCGCGCGCCGGGCGCGGCGCCTCCAAGGGCGCCTCTTCTTTCTCAGGACGAATGACTTTCACGAAAATCCCCCACGCCGTCGATGGCGACCACCTCATTGGTCGCGTGGGCGCGGCGTGCGGTTCAAAGTCGATTGCCGGGTGCGTCTTTCGCGCGGGCTACCAGGTGCGCTTGAAGCCGGCGGTCAGGCTCTTGTCCGGAGCGCCGCCCTCGGTTGCGCTTTCGGTCACCGCGCCCTTGACGCTGAGGCCGCCGAACAAGTTCTGCTCGGCGCCGAGGCTGCGCCGCCATTTCTCGTCGGTGGTCGACATCGTCGTGCCGACGGACAAGGCGGTGCCGGTCGGAAGCACGTTCAGCTTCGCCGTGGTGTCGGTCCCGTAATGGTTCGACATCGCGTCTTGCGTCGCATACGGCACGGCAGCCGCGGCCTGCGCCGCACTCGGCGTCTGCGTCACCGAATAACCGTTCTGCAGCGTGACCGAGAACCGCTCATTCAGCGGCACGGACTTGCTCAGTGTAGTGCCGACCTTGCGTTCCTCGTGCACGGAATCAAAGCGCGCGTCGAAACTCGCCTTGTCCCAGCCGAGCGGTGTGTCGAGCGCGGGCGCGGTGACATTCGCCCAAGCGGTATTGGAGGCGTTTTGCGCGGCGCCGGGCAGAAGGCTGTCCGGATCGATCGGCGCCCCGATGCCCGAGGGCTGGTTGGACTTGTTCGCATCGACCCCGACTTTGGTCTGCCACGTGCTCGGCAACGGCTTTTTCGCCGTGAGGTTCGCGGTCGAGCTGGAGAGCTTGGACGCATCCCAATTGAGCGCGCTCCAGTCGATCGTTTCGGTCTCCGGCGAGGCGAAAACGCCGCTCGGCGGCACATCGCCGGTCTGCGACGATCGCAATCCGATATTGGCGGGCTCGGCGAAAGCCGGGACGCACAGCCACAAGGTTGCTGCGGCAAACGCAAAGCGTCGTGCGAGCGCGGAAAAAGTCGTGCTGTTCGACGGCGTCATTTGCGATCGTTGATCGGCATTCGAGGTTGACGGGAGCGATGCCCCGCATCGCAATATCAGATGGCGTTTATGGGGCGATTTCAGTTAATCACAAGGCCGGTTAACCGGATGTTTCGCGCATGATCCCGAAAAAGCCTGCCCCGGACTTGATCCGGGGTGGCAACCGGTTT
>CAYJNT010000109.1:0-3658 GCA_964370945.1 uncultured Hyphomicrobiales bacterium
TCTATTCGAGATTCAATGAAGCCAAGACAAATTTCGATCACATCTACGTCGAACCGGACCCGCGACAATATTTCAATTATCTCGGCCAACTCGACTACATCATTCCGCATCTCGCCCAACCGATTTTCGAGCAACTGATCCGCGCCCGCGCGGCGACACAAGACGGACCCGTGACGGTGCTCGATCTCGGTTCGTCTTATGGCGTCAATGGCGCGTTGATGAAATACGCGCTCAGTTATGACGCCTTGCGAGATCGCTATACGGCACCCTCATTGCAGGGGGTGTCGAAGGACGACATGCTCGAACTGGATCGTGCGTTCTATCTGTCCTGGCCTCGCAACCGGGACGTGCGGGTCATTGGTCTCGATATATCCGAGAACGCCGTCCATTATGCGCAGGCGAGCGGAGCCATCGACGCGGGAATTTGCGCCGATCTCGAATCCGAAGATCCGACTCCGAAAGCCGCCGCCGTCATATCGGAGGCCGATATCATCGTCTCGACCGGCTGCGTCGGTTACGTCACCTCCAAGACCTTCGATCGCGTGATGGCGCTCGCTTGCAAGGGCCGCCCGGCCTGGGTCGCATCCTTCGTGCTGCGCATGTTCCCGTATGACAAGATCGCGGCGACGCTCGCGACATGCGGGCTCGAAACCGAAAAATTCGAGGGCGCCACCTTTGTGCAGCGCCGCTTCACGGACCACAAGGAAATGGAAGCGGCGGTCAGGGCGGTCGAGAACCGCGGAATCGATACGCGAGGGCATGAAACGGATGGCGTTTATCACGCCGACCTGTACGTCTCCCGCCCGCGTTCGGCCATCGAGGAACTTCCCATTCAGAAATTAGTTAATGTGGTGAGCGGAGCCAACAAGCCCTGGGCGATCGGGACCAACGTGCTTGGCCGTCATGGCCCCGGCGCGCGCCAGCGCGCGCGGGGCTCAATGCGACGGCTCATTCTGGCGCCAGAATCCTGATCATCTGTCGAACTTTGAACCGCTGAATGGCCGGCGCCAGTCTGCAGCACGGTCTGCCGGCCGGTGCCGATTGTCATCGAACGCGTCATGAACTGAACGGCAACGACCAAATGAACCTTGGTGGACGTTCTTTCTTCAATTCCAAGAAACAGGGGAACGGGCGCCCGGGCGCCTTGAAGGTCGACACACTGATGATGTCGGCTCTTGGCACCCGGCGCTGACTCTGGTGCTGCTGGGAGCGGCGGAGGAGGCGATTGCCGCCTGTGCGCCGACCTTCCCGGTCAACAACGCCGATGTCACCTGCACCGGCGCGACCACGACGCCGCGTCAGCGAACCTGGGTCGGCGGGGTCGGAGCCGGCGGCCAGGGCGAGTTGGCCGCTGGCGGCGGCGGCGCGGGTTGCTGCCGTTGTGCGGTCGGGGGCGGAGCGGCTTCGCCGGTCGACGCGGCGGCAGGGGGCTTCGGCTTGCGCGGTGCCGGCCGGCGTTGAGGGGCGTCCTTCTCGAGTTCCGCGTAGACCGGGCTCGGCGAGAAGGTCGGCAGCGGCGGCGTGGTGGAGCCTTCGGAATCCGTTCGCGTATCCGCAGGCGGAATGAGTTTTACCGGTACGGTCTGCGGCTTGAATCCCTTGAGGGCATAGGTCGCCATCAAATCGGTCGCGGGGACCGCGAGCGCGCACGGGGTCTTGCAGGTCTGGCCGGTCGACGTTTTCACCTCGGCGCCGGCCGGTTCGGATTCGAATTGCAGCGTGGTTGTCGGCGTCGCGGATTTGAGCGCGTCTGATCCCGAAGCGCATCCAGCGACCGTGAAGCCGCACGCCAGAATGGCTAGAACCCCTCGCATGAGATTGTCCCGTTATTTGAAGCGGCTGGCCGGCCGCCCATGCCCCCCAGAAGGAGAAACCATACGGGGCGCCCAAGGGCTGTGCAACCACACTTAAAAAGTAGAGTTAAAGCGGGTTCTGAAGGCCAAAGCGGCTTTTTTCGGGCTTAAATTTTGTAGGCGGTGCGGAAAGCGCCCCAATGCTTGCCGAAAACGCGGATCGGCACGTCGATCTCGCGCATGATCACGGTGACGCCGCCGCCCATGTCGCGCGGGTAATTCTGGATCAGATAGGGCCGCACATTGCGGGCGGCCGACAGGCCGGCGCGGTCGTCGAAAATCCGGCGATTGCGGCAATGCGCCGTGTTCCAGGTGACGTCGCCGGGACGTTGTGGCTGCGAATAGACCTTGTTGTGCACGGGGAGATACGCGTTGCGATCGACCGCGCAGCAGAAAAACATCCGCTTGTCGGAGGCGAGCAGCGGTTCCTGGATCGCCGGCAGAACTTTCTCGAGCGCATCGAGAAAGCGGGTGCGGCATTGCTGCGGATTGGTGCCCTCGATCGGAACATATTGATTATCGAACAGGTCCTCGCGGCTCAAGAGTCCGTCGGACACCGCCTTCTCAAACGCAACGCAGATACGCGCGGTGGCTTCGACCGCGCGATCGATGAATTCCTTGTTCTCCTCGCGGATCGCCGCGAGCTTGGCATGCAAAGCCGCCTGTTCCTTCTCGCCGAGCTTGACGCCCTGCAGGTGCAAGCCGAGATGCGAGCGGTTGACGAGCCGCACCATACCGTCGCCGATCGTGTCGATGTGGCAGTCGAGTTTCTCGCCGATCGGCAGGTTCTCCGCGCCCGATACGCGCACCAGCAAGCCGCCTTCGGACAGGTCGACGGACTGACCGACGACTGCCGTTGCGCCGTGGCGCAGCTTCACTTTCAGGTCGCAGGGCAGGCGGTCGTGACGGCGGCGATCGCCGAATTCGGTCTGCCGCAGCAGCATCACGAAGCGGGTGCGCAGCTTCTCGGCGGTCGAGGCCGCTTCCTTGCCGGACCGGTCGACGTTTTCCGAGTGTCCGGTCGCTTCGACCGCGGTGTGGGCAATGTCCTTGGCGCCGTCGGCGACATTGGCGATGAATTGCGAGGTCTCGGTCGCCGTGCGCGCGAGCTCGGTCGTGGCGGCCTGCTGCTGGTCGACGGAGGTCGCGACCGACGCAAAGACCGGACGGATGGTCTCGATGGCTTGCGCAACGTCGCCCAGCGCATTGATCGACTGCGCGGCATTGTGCTGGAGGAGCTCGATCTTGCGGGTGATTTCGTCGGTGGCCTTTTGGGTCTGCGACGAGAGCCCTTTGACCTCGTTGGCGACGACCGCGAAGCCGCGTCCGGCTTCGCCCGCGCGCGCGGCCTCGATCGTGGCGTTCAAGGCGAGGAGATTGGTCTGTTTGGCGATCGAGGCGATCAGGCCGATAACCTGGCCGATCTCGCCGGACGAGGCTTTCAGCCCGTCGATGCTCAGCGATGCCGCCTGCGCCGCCTTGGTCGCGTCGTCGGCGAGGTCGCCGGCTTCGCGCACCTGGCGCAGGATCTCCTGGCCCGAATTCGCGAATTCCTCGGTCGCGGTGGCGAGCTTGAGCGCGTCTTCCTTCACGCCCGTCGTCTTTTCGGCGAGCGCTTCGCTGTTCTCGCGAATGGAGGACAACGCCTGCGAGGACGACTGGATGCCGGTGCGCACCGCGTCCGACGTGCGGTGCACGTCGCGGATCATCGCGGACAGATCCGCTTCCAGCATGTCGATGGTTTCGCGGATGGCGTCGATCCGCTTGCGGTATTGCTCTTCGGAATCGGATTGTTGCGGTTGCGG
>CAYJNT010000109.1:3758-10696 GCA_964370945.1 uncultured Hyphomicrobiales bacterium
GTTGCGGTTGCGGAGCGCTCTCGGTCTCCGCGATTTTGCTCGCAGAGGCGTCGCGTTCGGAACGAGAGAAAAGTCCGAGGCGCATGAGGGGTCCGGCTGGTGTCCCGATTCCGACGTTCGCTTCATTTTGCGGCGCCCCCGTCCGCGAACTTCGGAATCGAAGGACACCAGCAACATTACGATTCCAGTGGGGTTTGGTTCAGAAATTCCCTTGATGGACTCGCGGCGGGAATGAAGGGAAGTTCTGAACCACCACACTGGTGGGTCGCTACCATTACCTGCCTGACCATAGTTAATGGGCAATTAATGCGAGACTTACGACTTTCGTCGCAGCGTTGTGATGGCGGCCGGGAGCGCCTCGAAGCGGCTGATGACGGCGTCCGGATTGAGCCTGGACACCGGAATTTCCGTATAGCCGAAATCGACCGCAATCACCGGGATGCCGGCGGCGCGCGCGGTGTCGATGTCGGTTGCAGAATCCCCGATCATGATCGCGCCGGCGATATCGCCGCCGGCTTGCGCGACCGTCAGCCGCAGCACGTCGGGGTCGGGCTTCTTCACGCTGAAGGTGTCCTGGCCGCAGATGAAGGCGAAGCGCCGCGTCAGATCGAGCGCGTCGAGCAGGCGGCGCGACAGCCGTTCGAGCTTGTTGGTGCAAACCGCAAAAATGAATCCGTCGTCCGCGAGCTGATCGAGCGCGGCTTCGGCGCCGCGAAAGGGCCGCGAGTCGTCCGCGATATGGGCGGCGTAATGCGTGATGAATGCGCTGAACATGCGGTCGAGATCGGCGGCCGTCACGCCGCCATCGCGATCGCGCAGCGCGCGCTCGAGCATCGCCCTGGCGCCGCCCCCGATCATGGTCCGGGCTTCGTCATATGGCACCGGCTCGAAGCCGTCGTTGGCCAGGATGATGTTGAGCGTGGCGACGAGATCAGGCGCGGTATCGACCAGCGTGCCGTCGAGGTCGAAGACGAGAATCGGGGCGGATGCGGGGACAGACATTGATGGTTCGGATTCCGTTCGTTGTCGCGCAATCTTGCGGCGAACCTAGTGTGGCGGTTCAGAAGTCCCCTCGATCCCGCCGCGAGTCCGCAAGGGGACTTCTGAACCAAAGCCACACTAGAGTTGCTGAGTTACTAGTGTCCCTTGGAATCCGAAGTTCGCTACCAAGGTGCTGCGAGGCAAGGCGAACTTCGGATTCGGGACACTAGCTTCCACTTCGCCGGATTGCGCTCTATCGGGGACAACCGACGCAGGCAAGGCGGACGATGACCGCGAGCGAGCCTGCC
Organism: uncultured Hyphomicrobiales bacterium; assembly: GCA_964370945.1. GTDB lineage: Bacteria > Pseudomonadota > Alphaproteobacteria > Rhizobiales > Xanthobacteraceae > Pseudorhodoplanes. The sequence goes on from CAYJNT010000109.1 coordinate 5,048, forward strand.
CTGGCTATCGGCTCGATCGGGCAGGGGCTTGCTTTCCCCATATGATACCGGGCAGAACGGCGCCCGGATCGGCAATCAGCGTTCGCAACCCCTTATCCCGCATGGATTTTGAAGCTCTCAAACGGCAGGCCGCCGCCCGCGCGCTCGAATGGGTGCGCCCCGGCATGCGGCTCGGCCTCGGGACCGGGTCGACGGCCCGCCATTTCGTGGATCTTCTGGGCGAAAAGGTCCGCGGCGGGCTCGATGTGACCGGGGTGCCCACGTCGGAGGCGACGCGCGAGCAGGCCCAAAAGTGCGGCATCCGGCTTTCGACGCTGGACGAGACCCCCGAACTCGACCTCACCATCGACGGCGCCGACGAAATCGGCCCGGATTTGAGCCTGATCAAGGGCGGCGGCGGCGCATTGCTGCGAGAGAAGATCGTGGCTTCGGCGTCGGCCAGCATGATCGTGATCGCGGATGAATCGAAATGGGTGCCGGTGCTCGGCCGTTTCGCCTTGCCGGTCGAGATCGTGCCGTTCGGCATGGCGGCGACGCGCCGGGCGGTCGAGAAGGCGTGCGGATTATCACGCGATTCTGACCGCCTGACGCTCCGGCGCGGCAAGGACGGCCATCCTTTTGTCACGGATGGAGGCCACTTCATCCTCGACGCCGCGCTTGAGCGCATTCCCGATCCGCATTCTCTTGGCGTCCGGCTCACGTCGATTGCCGGCGTGGTCGAACACGGACTTTTTATCGGACTTGCCAAAGCCGCTATTCTCGCGGGGCCACAAGGCATTCGCGTTGTCGAGCGGCCCTGATGTTCTCAAGGTTCTAGAAGGAGCTTTCTCATGATGTCTCGTCGTGTGGTCCAGGTCGCGGCCGCTGCGCTCATTGTCTGCGGATCGCTGTTTGGTGCCGGCATCGCCAGCGCACAGCAGCCGACGCCCACCGCCGTCTCGATGGCGAAGGAAGTGCTGGAAGCGAAAGCCGGGCTCGCGATGTTCGAGCCGATCGTGCCGGGTGTGATCGAGACGGCGAAAAACGTGCTCCTGCAGCAGAGCCCCAACCTGCAGAAAGACCTGAATGAGACGGCGGCGACGCTTCGCGCGCAGCTTGCCCCGCGCACCGATGAATTGAAGGGCGAGATCGCCAAGATCTATGCGGCGCGATTCACCGAAGCGGAACTGAAAGAGCTTCTGACCTTCTTCAAGTCGCCGCTCGGCAAGAAGCTGCTGCAGGAAGAGCCGCGTTTCGTGGAAGCCTCCCTGACCCGCGCGCAAGACTGGAGCAACCGCCTGTCCGAGGAAGTGCTCGGAAAGATCCGCGCCGAGATGAAGAAGAAGGGGCACAATCTCTGACGCGCTCCAACGAGCCGGCATAACCCGGAGCCTTGGGATGGCCGATCGCGAGGTCGATCTGTTTGTGATCGGTGCCGGCTCCGGCGGCGTGCGCGCCGCCCGCATCGCGGCCGGTTACGGCGCCAAGGTGCTGGTCGCGGAGGAATACCGGGTCGGCGGCACCTGCGTCATTCGCGGCTGCGTCCCCAAGAAACTCCTGGTCTATGCGTCGCGCTTCGCCGACGAATTCGAGGATGCCGCGGGCTACGGCTGGACCGTGCCGGAGCCCAGTTTCAGCTGGACTTCGCTGATCGCCAACAAGGATATCGAGATCGGGCGGCTGGAAGCGGCCTACACGCTCAATGTCGAGCGTTCGAAGGCGCAAATCGCCAAGAGCCGCGCCGAGATCGAGGACGCGCATCATGTCCGCCTCTTAAAGACCGGCGAGCGCGTGCGCGCGAAACACATCCTGATCGCGACCGGCGCCTCGCCGCATCACGGCGCGCAGATCGCGGGCCTCGAACACGTGATCTCCTCGAACGAGGCGTTTCATCTTCCCGAATTGCCGAAGCGCATTCTCATCCAGGGCGGCGGCTACATCGCCGTGGAGTTCGCCGGCATCTTCGCGGGCCTGGGCTCCGACGTGACGCTCGTCTATCGCGGCGAGAATATCCTGCGTGGTTTCGACGATGACGTGCGCGAACATCTGCATTCCGAAATGGTCAAGCGCGGAATCAAGATCATCACGCGGCAGACCGTCACCGGGATCGAGAAGGTGGAGCACGGCCTGTGCGCCGAATTGTCCGATAATGAATCGATGGTTTTCGATCAGGTGATGTTCGCCACCGGCCGGCGGCCGAATGTGCTCGGACTCGGTCTCGAAAAAGCCGGCGTCAAGCTGAACGAGAAAGGCGCGGTCGCGGTCGACGCGTATTCGAGAACATCCGTTCCGCATATCTACGCGGTCGGCGACGTCACCGATCGCGTCAATCTCACGCCGGTGGCGATCCGCGAAGGGCACGCTTTCGCCGACACCGTGTTCGGCGGGAAGGACATCAAGGTCGACCACGGCAATATTCCGACCGCGGTCTATTCCGAGCCGGAAGTCGGCGTGATCGGGATGAGCGAAATGCAGGCGCGCGAGACGCTCGCGCGGGTCGATATCTACAAGACCACCTTCCGCCCGATGAAGGCGACCCTGTCCGGCCGCAACACGCGCTCGTTCTTCAAGCTCGTGGTCGACGGCGAGACCGATCGCGTGGTCGGCTGCCACATCGTCGGGCCCGACGCCGGCGAGATGATCCAGCTCGTGGGCATCGCCGTGAAGATGAAGGCGACCAAGGCCGATTTCGACGCCGTGATGGCGGTGCATCCGACCGCGGCCGAGGAGCTCGTCACCATGCGCGAAAAGGCGGCGAGCTACCCCGAGAAGGCCTGAAATCGCCCGTTAAGGCATCGCTTTCGTCCAAGGGGGGTCCAAGCGGGGGCCATGTGGCCTTATTGAACAAGGCCCGCTATAACCCCGCCCGAAAATCGAGCGGCCAAAGGCCGCTACTTTGCCGCAAGGAGTGTTTCGTGTCCGAGCGTTGGAAGCCCGAGAGCTGGCGGGGAAAGCCGGTCGTGCAGGTGCCGGATTATCCGGACAAGGCCGCGCTGAGCGCGGTCGAGAAGCAGCTCGCCAGCTTTCCACCGCTCGTCTTTGCAGGTGAGGCCCGCAGCCTGAAGAAGCAGCTTGCGCGTGTTGCGGCTGGCCAGGCGTTCCTCCTGCAAGGTGGCGACTGCGCCGAAAGCTTCGCCGAACATGGGGCCAACAATATCCGCGACTTCTTCCGCGTCTTTCTGCAGATGGCGGTGGTGCTGACCTTTGCCGGCGGCTCGCCGGTGGTGAAGGTCGGGCGCATCGCGGGACAATTCGCCAAGCCGCGCTCCTCGCCGACCGAAAAGAAGGACGGCAAGGAATTGCCGAGCTATCGCGGCGACATCGTCAACGGCATCGAGTTCACGCCGGAAGCGCGCATTCCCGATCCGCGCCGCCAGATCGAAGCGTATCGGCAATCGGCGGCGACGCTCAATCTTTTGCGTGCCTTCGCGCATGGTGGTTACGCCAATCTTGCGAGCGTGCACCAATGGATGCTTGGCTTCGTGAAGGACTCGCCGCAATCGCGCCGCTACATGGAACTGGCCGATCGCATTTCGGAGGCGCTCGGCTTCATGCAGGCCTGCGGGCTCGATCTCGAGGACCAGCCGGAACTGCGCTCGACCGACATCTATACGAGCCACGAAGCGCTGCTGCTCGGCTTCGAGGAAGCGATGACGCGCGTCGATTCCACGACCGGCGACTGGTACGCGACCTCCGGCCACATGGTCTGGATCGGCGACCGCACGCGCCAGCCCGATCACGCCCATGTCGAATATTGCCGCGGCATCAAGAACCCGATCGGCCTGAAATGCGGCCCGTCGCTGAAAGCCGACGAACTGATCCGCCTGATCGACATCCTCAATCCGGAGAACGAGCCGGGCCGGCTGACGCTCATCGCCCGCTTCGGCAGCGACAAGGTCGGCGAGCATCTGCCCGCGCTCGTCCGCGCGGTGAAGCGCGAAGGCAAGGCCGTGGTCTGGTCGTGCGATCCGATGCACGGCAACACCATCACCTCGGCGTCGGGCTACAAGACGCGGCCGTTCGACCGCATTCTCTCCGAGGTGAAGGACTTCTTCCAGGTCCACACCGCCGAGGGCAGCTATGCCGGCGGCGTGCATCTCGAAATGACCGGGCAGAACGTCACCGAATGCACCGGTGGCGCACGCGCGATCTCGGACGCGGATCTCAACGACCGCTACCACACCTTCTGCGATCCGCGGCTCAATGCCGAGCAATCGATCGATCTCGCGTTCCTGCTGGCCGAGCTCCTGAAGAAAGAGCGCGCGGCCTTCGTCAGGCCGCTGCCGGCGGCATCCGGTTTGTGACAGTCACGGCCCGTTAACGCTTTTCCGAGAGCCCGCATTAACGCTGCGCCACGACGCGCGGGCGATCCCGCACGCCCCGGCAATGAATTGCAAACAATTTGAATCAAATTGGACGCGTCAAAAGAACCAGGCGCGCGGCCAGCAAAAGTGGGTACCGGTTTTGCGTCCGGACGCGCGCCAAAAAAGAAGCCGGGGGAGGCTTTGGTGGCGCGGACAAATTGGCTCATTGCCGGATATGTGCTTGCGAGCGTGTGCCTCGCCGCGTCCGCGCATGCCGCCGACGGTCCGCAATGGCCGAACATCAATGGCAGCGGCGCGCAATGGCCGGATCTCGAGCGCCGGCCGGTCCCTTACCTCGCGCCGCGCAAGCCGGTCTCCATGATCGACGGCGAATTCGGCGCGCGCTACTGGTTCAGCATCGGCAAGACCGCGAAAAATCTCTACGACATTCCCGGCACCGCGCTGGTCTCGCGCTTGACCTATGACGGGCTGCGCGGGCATTCGGTCGAAGGCTTCGGCCGCGCGGATCATACGAGCGGCGTCTATGTGAAAGGCTATCTCGGCGGCGGCATCGTCACCAAGGGCGATCTCAACGACGAGGATTTCGCGCCGTTCATCGTTCCGTATTCGAGCACGATGAGCAATCACAAGGACGGCCAGATGCTGTATGGCAGCGTCGACCTCGGATTCAACTTCGTGCGCAACCACAACATCCGCGTCGGCGCCTTCGCCGGCTATCATTATTTCCAGGAGCAGGTGAACGCCTATGGCTGCACGCAGGTCGCGACCAATCCGCTGGTCTGCGGGGGCGGCGGCGTGCCTTATGACATCAAGGTCATCACGCAGGACAACACCTTTCATTCGCTGCGCGTCGGCATCGACGCCGACATCCGGCTGTCCGACCATTGGTCGCTGCGCCTCGACGGCGCCTATCTGCCGCATGTCATCCTGCACGGCGCCGATACGCACTGGCTGCGCATCGGCACCGCGACCGGCGATTTCAACGGCCCGATCGCGGAAGACGGCAAGGGCCACGGTTACCAGCTCGAGGCCGCGCTCAATTACGCCGTGGACAAGAATGTGTCATTCGCGGTCGGCGGCCGCTACTGGCATTTCGAGACCAAGGGCGACACGCATTTCGAGGGCAATGTCGTCGGCGGCGCCTCGCCGCAGCCGGTCGAATGGAAAAGCGACATTTACGGCGTGTTCGTGCAGGGCTCGTTCCGGTTTGGCCCCTATGTCGCCGGTGCGCCGTACTGACATGCGCGTCCGCTACATTGCGGCCTGCGACCCCGCACGCTAGATCAAGCCTATGAACAGCCGCCCCCTCGACCGGCTTGCCATTGCCGTGGCGCAACTCAACCCA
>CAYJNT010000110.1:0-10668 GCA_964370945.1 uncultured Hyphomicrobiales bacterium
CGCCGTCGAGCACGCGCAGCGAACGCTCGACTTCGATGGTGAAGTCGACGTGGCCCGGCGTGTCGATGATGTTGAGGCGCTTGTCTTTCCAGATCGCAGTCGTCGCAGCCGACGTGATGGTGATGCCGCGCTCCTGCTCCTGCTCCATGAAATCCATGGTCGCAGCGCCGTCATGCACTTCGCCGATCTTGTGGCTCTTGCCGGTGTAATAGAGGATCCGCTCCGTGGTCGTGGTCTTTCCGGCATCGATGTGCGCCATGATGCCGAAGTTGCGGTAATCCTCGATCGGGTGGCTGCGGGGCATAATCTTTCGTCCTAGTCCTGGCGTTACCAGCGGTAATGCGAGAACGCGCGGTTGGCTTCCGCCATGCGGTGCACGTCTTCGCGCTTCTTCACGGCATTGCCGCGATTGTTGGAGGCGTCGAGCAGTTCGGCCGAGAGCCGGTCGACCATGGTCTTCTCGTTGCGCTCGCGGGCGGCGGAGATCAGCCAGCGGATGCCGAGCGCCTGCCGGCGCACCGTGCGCACTTCGACCGGAACCTGATAGGTGGCGCCGCCGACGCGGCGGGAGCGCACCTCGATCGAGGGCATCACATTGTCGAGCGCCTGCTCGAACACGCCGACCGGGTTCTGCTTGGTCTTGCCTTCGATGATGTCGAACGCGCCGTAGACGATCTTCTCGGCGGCGGATTTCTTGCCGTCGTACATCAGCGAGTTCATGAATTTGGAGACGATCAGATTCCCGAATTTCGGATCGGGATTGATCTCGCGTTTTTCTGCGGAATGGCGGCGGGACATCGGTCTCTATCTCCCGTTATTTCGGACGCTTCGCGCCGTATTTCGAACGGCGCTGCTTGCGGTTTTTGACGCCCTGCGTGTCGAGCACGCCGCGGATGATGTGGTAGCGGACGCCCGGAAGGTCCTTCACGCGGCCGCCGCGGATCATCACCACCGAGTGTTCCTGAAGGTTGTGGCCCTCGCCCGGGATGTAGCCGATCACCTCGAAGCCGTTGGTCAGGCGCACCTTGGCGACCTTGCGCAGCGCCGAGTTCGGCTTCTTCGGCGTCGTGGTGTAGACGCGCGTGCAGACGCCGCGCTTCTGCGGCGAGGCCTGCAAAGCGGGCACCGTGTTGCGATAGCTCTTCGAACCACGACCCTTGCGGATCAGCTGATTAATAGTCGGCATCCGACGCCTTCATCCTTCCGTTACGGGGCTTTTGCCCCGGCCGGCGCACGTTTCCACGCGCAAAAGCAAATCGCGCCATCCGCGTCCGGCATGCGGAATGACGCTTCGCGTTCCAGAGGACCGCCATCGCTCGCGCGACCGCGGTCATGCAGCTTCGTTCGTCTCTGACCTGTAAGTCAGCGGCAGCGTTTGAGCTTCATTCGTCGAGGCTTTGGGTCGCCGTCCGCGCAAGCGAAAAAGAGTAAACCTCTCAGTCACTTAGCGCTTTCAGGGGGCCGTGCCGACGAGGCGAAACTCACCGCCTGCCGAAAGTTGCGCGTATGTATCGGCCACAATCCCCCAAGTCAAGGCGAAAAGGGCCGGAAAATCGGCGTTTTTGAGGTTGCCGGCCCCGCCGGAGACCACCTCCCGACGGGCGTGCCGGTCCGCGCGCGCCGAGCCGCATTAACATTCGCCGCAGAGCGGCGCCTGGCCGATCGGCCGAGATGGGTCATACTGGAATTGGCGGGGCCGGGCCGCCAGCGGGAAGCGATGTGAGCGATATTGGCGACGAAACGGCGGGCATTATCCTAGCGGAGGACGACGAGCTTGTCGCCCGTCGTGCGAGCCTCATTGACCAATTGCCGCCGGAGGCACGCACCCGCGTCGTGGCCTATGGCGAGCGGCGCTCCTTCGAGCGCGGTGCGGCTCTCTTTCATCAGGGCGATCCGCATGACGGGATCGCGGTCATTGAAAGCGGTCTGATCCGGAGCTTCTATACGGCGCCCTCGGACCGCGAGATCACCCTCGCCTATTGGTTACCCGGCAACTTCGTCGGCGGGCCCGACATTTTCGGCGGCGGCGTCCATATGTGGTCGGCGGTCGCGGCCAAGCGCAGCGTCGTGACCTGGCTGCCGGGCGCCGGCTTGCGCGATCTCGCGCGCGAGGTCCCTGACCTCGCGCTCGGCATCATCGACGCGCTGGTGTTCAAGGCGCGCTGTTATTCTTCGCTCGCCCAGATGCTCGGGACGCGCTCGCTCACGCAGCGGCTGGCACAGGTCCTGCTTCATCTCGCTCACACGTATGGCTTCGAGGAGAGCGAGGGAGGAAACGGCATCGTCATCGCGGCGGCATTCACGCACGCCGAGATTGCAAACCTGATCGGCGCGACGCGCCAATGGGTCACGATCAGTCTCAACCGCCTGCAGAGCGCCGGCGTGCTGACCCAGAAGCGCGGTCTGCTGGTGATCCGGCGGCTGGACCTTCTCTCGGCGGCCGCCTCGAGCGTCGAGGATTAACGCTAAGCCCTGCCGCACCACGGGCATCTGCCGCACGCCCTCGCCAGCCAAACCGGCAAAGCGGCGAACCAGGAAATTTTCTGACAGAGGCCGGGTTCCGGGTTTTTCGCCCCGAAAAATCGGCATTTTGTGAAGGTTTCCGCACGACGAAAACGGCGGCGCTGAACTGGCATGTCTCTTGCGACTGTATCCTCAGCAAAATCTGAGGACTGCAATGCCGGAAAGCGCCGTACTGGAAAGGCCGAGCCTCTCGGAACTCGAAGAGCGGGTTCTGAGCTTCATTACCGAAAAAGCCTGGCTCGATCTCACCAGCGAACTCGTCCCCGCCGGACAGCCGGAAGCGGAGAACCCGCTCGACCCGGATGAAGCGCCGGCGCGCGAGGAAGGCGCGGCGATCTTCATCGCCGGCAAGCTGACCGAGATGGGATTCGCGGTTTCGTTTCCGACCAAGCGGGATGGCCGACCTAACGTGGTCGGCATCCTCGAAGGCCGCAAAGGCACACCGTCCCTGATCCTGAACGATCATCTCGACACCTATCCGGCCGGCGACTGGAGCGCATGGACGATGACCGGCGGACACCCCTTCCGCCCCACACGTCATGGCGACAAGCTCTATGCACGCGGCACCTCGGATACGCGCGGTAATCTCGCCTGCACATTGCTCGCCGCGCGCGCGATCCGCGAGGCCGGCGTCAAACTCAATGGTACGCTGAAATGCGTCTACACCGCCGACGAAGAGAAGAACGGACCTGACGGCTCGATCTTCCTGCTCGACGAATGCGGCCTGAAAGCCGACTACACCATCGTCTGCGAGCCGACCGGCTGGACCAGGCCCGACGGCCACTGGGGCATGGGTGTCGCGGTTGCCAATGGCGGCCATTACCTCGTCGAGATCGAAACACGCGGCGTGAAAAGCCATCTCTGGCGCCCCGACACCGGCGTGAACGCGGTGGCGAAGATGGCGCGCTTGCTTCTTGCGTTCGAGACGATGACCTTCACGCACAAACCGGCACGGCTCGCCGGCGGCACGCCGCCGATGGCGACGCTGATCCGCGTCAACGGCGGCGTCAAACGCGAAATGCAATTCACCCCGGATGTATGCCGCGCGGTGCTCGCAATCGTCGGCCTCCTGCCCGGCATGACGCCTGAAAGCGTGATGGCGGACATACAGACCGTCATCGACATGCACGCCGCCGCCGATCCGCATCTGCAAGCGACGGCACGCCGCTATCCGAACGCGATGTTTGTCGACGGCACGATGGAGCAGGATGAAAGCGCCAATCCGACCGCCACTTTGAGCGGCGCGTATCGGCGCATCCTCGGCGAAGCGCCGGCGATCTATCGCAAGAATGCGTTCAACGACACGATCCGCTTCGCCGAGCGCGGTCACGCCGCGATCACCTTCGGACCCGGCGAAGACGGATGGCCGCCGGTCAACGAATACATCCACATCGGCAAGTCTGTTGCCGCAACAAAAATCCTCGCGCTCACCGTGCTGGACCTGCTGGGAGTCGCAGCATGAACTGCAACGTTCCGACCTTCCACACACCAGGGAAACACGCCATGACACGCTTCGCTTGTTGGCTCGCGCTCGCCGTCGGCCTCGCTTTCGCTCCGTTGAGTGCGAAAGCGCAGGATCTCAAGCCGATCAAGATCGGCTACCAGACCGGCGAGATCAACGTCATCCTCTCCTACGCATTGGGCACCGGATTGTTCAAGGCGCACGGGCTTGAGGTCACCACCGGTCAATTCCCCGCCGGGCCCGCGATGCTGCCGGCGCTCGCCGCGGGCGAAGTCGACATCGCCTGGATGGGCGAATTCCCGGCCGTCACCGGATACTCGAACGGATTGCCGCTCGAGATCCTGTTCATGGAGCGTCTCGATCTGACCAACGTCCGTCTGGTCGTCAATCCGGCAGCCGGCATCGGCGCGCTGCCTGACCTCAAAGGCAAGCGCATCGGCGTCGCGATCGGATCGACGAGCCACTATCACCTGCTGCGTGCACTCGAGCAGGCGAAGCTGAAAGCGAGCGACGTCACGCTGGTGAATCTGACGCCGGCCAACATGCCGCCGGCCTATGTCGCGAAGGCGATCGACGCTGCGTTCGTGTGGGAGCCGAATGTCGGCGCCATGGAGCGCAACGGCGCCAAGCCGATCTCGAACACCAAGAACCTCAACATGATCACCGGCGGCGTCTGGGTCGGCCGCAAGGCATTCACCAGCGGCAGCCAGGAGACGCTGCAGCGTTTCCTCAAGGCCTGGGACCAGGCGCAGAAGGATTACAAGGCGAAAGTCGCCGAGGTCCGGCAATACGAAGCCAAGCGCGTCGACCTGTCGGCGGAGCAGTTCGACAAGCTGGTCGCGGGCCAGACCGTCGCGCATCCGACCTTCCAGGAGACCCTGACCGTGGATTTCCTCGGCGCGCCCGGGCAAGAGCTCGATTCCCGCCTCATGAAGCACTTGCAGAATATCGGCGCCTTCCTGCTGGAGGAAAAGCGCATCAACGCTCTGCCCGCCGACTGGAAGGGATTGTTCAACACCAAGCCAATCCAGGCCTATCTCGCAAGCCGCAAATGAATATAAAAGCTGCGAATGTGGTGCCATTCGAAACGGTCGACGAGGCCGGGGGAGCTGTCGGCTCCCCCGCAGGCATGAAGCCCGTCCTCAAATTCGATCATGTCGGCTTCAAGTATGACGACCGCGCGATCATGCGCGACGTCTCGTTCGCCGTCAGAAGCGGCGAGCTCGTTGCGCTGCTCGGCCCGTCGGGCTGCGGCAAGACCACGATCCTCAATATCGTCGCCGGCTTCCTCAAGCCGACCGAAGGCGTGGCGCTGCTCAACGATCAGGAGATCAACGGGCCCGGACCCGACCGCGGTGTGGTGTTCCAGGCAGCGGCCTTGTTCGACTGGATGACGGTCGCGGAGAATATCGCCTTCAGCCTGCGCTGCGCCCGCCGGCCGAAATCCGAGCGGCGAAAGGTGGCCGAAGAGATGGCGGCGCTCGTCGGCTTGAGCGGTTCCGAGGACCTCTTTCCCTATCAGCTCTCCGGCGGCATGCGTCAGCGCGTCGGCCTCGCACGCGCGCTCGCGGCGAAGCCGAAAATGCTGCTGATGGATGAGCCCTTCTCCGCCCTCGACGTGCAGACGCGCGAAGTGTTGCAGGAAGAGGTGCTGCGCATTCGCGAGCGCACCGGCTGCACGATCCTGTTCGTCACGCACAGCATCGACGAGGCCGTGTTCCTCGGCGATCGTATTTTCCTGCTGACCGACCTGAAGGATGGCACCTACGACGAATTCGCCGTGGATTTGCCGGCACCGCGCGCCAACGGCGAAAACCGTCTCGACCCGGCCTTCATCCGCATGCGCGAGACGATCTACCGCAAGATGCGCCACTGAGTTTCAAAATCGAAAGCACGCGCTCATGAGCAACGATTCCGATCCGCAGGCCCGCCGCCAGTATCTGGCGATTGCCATCCTATCGCCGCTCACCATTTTCCTGCTCTGGGTCTTCATCACCGCGCAGGGGTCGGTGCCGCCGACGATCCTGCCCTCGCCCGCCGCCGTCGCGACGAGCTTCATCGACATGTTCCAGCGCGGCTATTCGGGTGTCGCGTTGTGGACGCATGTCGGCGCGAGCCTGTGGCGGGTCGGCGTCGCCTTCTTCACCGGCGCCGCGCTTGGCATCACGATCGGGTTGATGCGCGGACGCGTTTCGGCGATCGACGCGCTGTTCATCGTCCCGTCCGAGCTGATCCGGCCGATCCCGCCGCTTGGGCTGATCCCGCTCTTCATCCTGTGGTTCGGCATCGGTGAGCTGTCGAAGATCCTGCTGATCTTCCTCTCCGTCTTTCTCATCATGATGGTGAATGCGCAGGCCGGATCGCGCTCCTGCGCGGTCGACGCGCTGCGCGCCGCGCAATCTATGGGCGCACAGCGCTGGCAGGTCTTTCGCTATGTCGTGCTGCCGTCGGCGCTGCCGCAGATCATGACGGGGCTTCGCGTTTCGATGGGAACGGCGCTGACGATCCTTGTGGCCGCCGAATTGCTCGGCGGCGACCGCGGACTGGGCTTCGTCATCCTCGATGCATCGAGCTTCTTCCGCACAACCTATGTGTTCGCCGGCATCGTCATCATCGGCTTGATCGGCCTGATCAGCGACCGCGGCATCGCGTTCCTCGCGCGCCGCATCGTGCATTGGGAAGGAAAGCGCTGACCGGCGCAGAACGATCGCGGTCTGCCGGGAACCGGGGGAAGAAACCTTGCCGCATTGGCTGGACACTCTGCTTTTTGCGCCGTCCGCGACGATCGCCGCCGCGATCCTTGCCGGAATCTTCGGCGGATTCGTGCGCGGCTATTCGGGCTTCGGCTTCGCGCTCGCCGCGGTGCCGATCCTGACGCTGGTGCTGCCGCCGGTGCTCGCGATCCCGGCGGTGCTGCCGATCGAGCTTGCCATCGGCCTCGTCACCCTGCCCTATGAGCGCACGCACGTTGCGTGGCAACCGTGCGGATGGCTCGTCGCCGGCACCATCGTCGGCACGCCGCTGGGCCTCACCGTCCTCGCCGCCATTCCCGCCGAGCCGATGCGGATCGTGATCGGAGTGCTCGTCATCGCTGCCGCGGCGATCCTCTGGCGCCGCCCGGTTCTCTCGGACGCTTCGCTCGGTCGCTATCCACTGCTCGGCGCCGGTTTCATTTCCGGCCTGCTCAATGGCGGCACGGCGATGAGCGGCCCGCCGGCCATTGTCGCGCTTCTCGGCAGCGAGCTCGAAACGCGCGCGGTGCGCGCCACCCTGATCGCCTTCATCGCCTTCAGCGCGGCGCTCGGCCTCACCATCGCCGCCGGGCGCGGATTGATCACGCCCGAAACCGCCACCGCCTCCGCATTGATGTTACCGAGCGCGGCACTCGGTGGCGGGCTTGGGCTCGCTGTCTTCTCGTGGACGCCGAACATCCATTATCGACCGGCGAGCCTCGCCTTGCTCGCACTCGTCAGCGTCTCCGCCGTCGTCTCCACCTCCTTCAGCCTCCTGCGATCGAGCCAACTCTGATGCGCCACGCCTTGAATACCCAGATGACCGATCTGAAAGCGCTCTCGCTCGATTTCGCATCTGCCCGCGTCGCGATCGCGCGCGGCGTTCGCGCCGGCGCGATCGTCGCAGAGAGCTTCGACCGCGCAAAGCGCGCGGCGAACGACGGCATCTTCACGGCACTAATGGACGAGCGTGACGCGATCCGCCGCGCCGACGCATTGCAGGAGCGGGCCGCGCGCGGCGCGGATCTTCCCCTTCTCGGCCTCACTTTCGCGGTGAAGGACAACATCCACGTCGCCGGCATGGCGACCACCAGCAATTGCCCGGCGCTTGCAATCATGCCGGCGGACAGCGCACCGAGCGTCACCGCGCTCGAAGCCGCGGGCGCGATCCTTGTCGGCAAGAATACGATGGATCAGTTTGCGACCGGGCTGAACGGCACGCGCAGCCCGGAGCCGCTCTGCCGCAACGCCGCGAATCCCGACTACATTCCCGGCGGCTCGAGCTCCGGCTCGGCGGTTGCGGTCGCGCGCGATATCGTCTCGTTCACGCTCGGCAGCGACACAGGCGGATCGGGACGCGTGCCCGCCGCCTGCAACGGAATCATCGGGCTGAAACCGACCCTCGGCCTTGTCTCGACGCGGGGCCTTCTGTTCAACAGCCGACTGTTCGATTGCGTGCCGGTCTTCGCGCGGACCTGCGCGGACGCCTACGAAATCCTGGAACGGATCGCGGGCTATGACGATCTCGATCCGTTGAGCCGTTCCGATGCCGACGCCATTGTCGTTACCCGCCGGCAACCGGATGCGCGACCGATCGCGGTGCCGCGGGCGAAGGACCTCAACTTCTTCGGCGACCAGAACGCCGAGCGCGCTTTCAAGGACAATCTCGATGCGCTGCGTCGCGCCGGCCGCACGTTGAGCGAGATCGATTTCTCCGTTTTCGCGGAGGCTGGACGCATCGTGTTCCAGTCCGCGCTGGTCGCGGAACGGCTGTGCGACTATGGCGACGTGATCGCCAAGCATCCGGATGCGATCCATCCGGCCGTGCTCGCCGCGATCACACCGGGCCTGTCCTATTCGGCGCGCGACGCGTTCCTGGCGCTCAACGAGCTTGCGCGGCTGCGCCGGCAAGCGCAGAGCGCGCTCGCCGGTTTTTCCACGCTCGTCGTGCCCACGGTACCGACGATTTTCACGATCGCGGACATGCTGGCCGAGCCGATGGCGCGCAATTCGATCATGGGGACCTACACATATTTCGCCAATCCGCTCGACCTTTGCGCCGTGTCGGTGCCGGGCCGCAAACGCGACGACGGACTGCCGTCGGCGCTCTGCTTCCTAGGGCGCGCTGGCGAAGATGGAATCGTGCGCGCCTTTGCGGAAGATTTCGAAAAGGCGATCGGCGGGTGACCCGCGGACAAAAGAACGCCCCGCCGGACGATCCGGCGGGGCGCATTCACTGTGCTCTTCACTGCGCGGCTAATGCGCCGTCAGGCTGCCGCCGCGATTCTCCATCCACAGCTCGACCGCGGCGATGACCGCCACGATCAGGCCGACGATGACGCACACGCGCATCGCGGTGGTGCCGCTAAAACCGAGGACCCAGGGTGAGATCAGCACCCAGAACCCGACGGCGAGGTTGATCCACTCCTCCCATTGCGCGAACGCCGCCAAAGCCGCGATCGACAGCACGGCAATGATGAGGCCGCTGATGATCGCGTTCTGGCTCTGCGCGCCGGAGGCGAACCCGAAAAGCCACGGCGACGCCACAAGGAAGCCGCCGAGGATCAGGTTCAGCACGTCACAGACTCTCTCGTTTTTCCACTCCATCATGGAAACCTCCATAGTGAGCCCTTGGCCGCGGAACGCCATCCGGGCCTTAAGGTCACCCTGCCTTTCAAATTGTTTCAGAGGTCGGCTGGTTCCCGCGGCAAACGGTCAGCAGAGCGCCGATTGTGCAGCGCACATCGGCAAAGCCGCAGCAGAGATCACGGGCCTGTCGCCCTAGTCTAGTGAAATGCGACGCCGATCCGGCGCTCGGCCTTCCAGACCAGATGACAGTTGCGCACCGTGTGATCGCTCGGGATATGCAGGTCGAACACCAGCGGGACGCCGAGCGGACTTGCGACTTCGAGGCACGCCCCGCCATCGGAGATATTGCGCACGGTGCAATCGATGCCGCCGGCACGATTGAATTCGATCGTGCCCGCCTTGAACACCTTGTGTCTTGAACTTTTCCTGTTCTCGATCATGGCTTCCTCCTCCCGTTTCCGCATATCCCGGCCGGCAGCCACATTCCGGCCGGGACACATGCGAAGCGGTAACGCGCCAAGGTTATTGGCTAAAATTTACGAAAATCCGGACGCGATCGGAGAGAAACCGCTAACGGGCGTTAACGATGACGGGGAGAGCCGGCTCTTTTCGAGCGTTTTGGCGCGTTATTCCATGCCCCAGACCCGCAAGCTCACCTCCGAGACCGCAGATGTGGATTTCCGTTCGGCGTAAAACCCGGCGGTGAGATAGCGCTTGAACTCGCAATCGAGGTGCAGGCCGACTTTATCGTCCGTCTGCTCCGGCGCCTTGCGTCCGGTCACCTTTGCTTTCAGGCGCTCGCAGCGTTTGGCGTAAGCCGCGATGACCTCGGCCGGCGCGGCTTTGCTCTCGTATTGAACGACCGCCCATCCCGGGAAATTGCCGTCCGATCCACGCACGCTATTGGACCGGCTTGTCCGTCGGCGCGACCACACCGAGCGTCTCGGCGCGCTTGCCGCTGACGAAGAACCAGTAGCGAAAACTTTTGTCCCCTTCGAAATCCCAGCTTCCGTCGGCGGCCCAGAAGGCGAACGCGAGAAGCGCGTATGGGACTCCAACAAAGCCAATGAGCAAGGTGGCAAGCGCAACCAGACACCCGGGCAGCGCCCGACGGAAACGGCGCCCGGCTCGCTCCGTTTTCGGCTTCAGGATTTGTATTTTCGGTCATCCGGATGTGGCGCCGTTGGGGATCAGTCTTACTTGGTCGCGCGGACGTGCGGCCGGTTCAAGTCCGCACGCCTCCAAAAATCAAAAGCCGCCCACCTTGCGGTGAGCGGCTTTCGCATTTTCGTAGTTCGGCCGAAGCGTTACTCCGCCGCCGGCAAGCGCGCCTGCGCTTCCTTGGCGGCTTCCTTCTCCGCC
>CAYJNT010000111.1:0-4998 GCA_964370945.1 uncultured Hyphomicrobiales bacterium
ACGTCCTCGTCGGGCATGACGCCGCCGGCGACCACGATCATGTCGTCGGCGCCTTCCCTTTTCAGCCGGTCGAAGATTTTCGGAAACACCGTCATCTGCACGCCGGAGAGCAGGCTGACGCCCAGCACGTCGACGTCCTCCTGGATCGCGGCGGTGACGACTTCATCGGGCGTCCTGTGC
This sequence comes from uncultured Hyphomicrobiales bacterium, assembly GCA_964370945.1. Taxonomy (GTDB): domain Bacteria; phylum Pseudomonadota; class Alphaproteobacteria; order Rhizobiales; family Xanthobacteraceae; genus Pseudorhodoplanes. The sequence continues at coordinate 181 of CAYJNT010000111.1, forward strand.
AGCCCGGTATAAATCACGTCCATGCCGGCATCGCGCAGCGCGCGGGCCACCACTTTGACGCCGCGGTCGTGGCCGTCGAGCCCGACCTTGGCAAGCATCACGCGGATGGGGGTGCTCATCGTTCTCCCTATAGCAATTTCTTGTTGTTCCGATTATCGTATACAGTATACGATAAGTTTGGCAAGAGCCAAAGAGGCTGTATTTCCGGCCCAGACAAAGGGAGTGCTGAATTGGAATCGCTCGTCAGTCCGACAACGCTCGTCGATCAGGCCTATGCCGTGATCCTCGACGCGATCTGCGACGGCACGCTCAAGCCCGGCGAGCGGCTGACGCAGGCCGATGTCGCCGAACGGCTCAACGTCTCGCGGCAGCCGATCCACAACGCATTCCAGGTCCTGAAGGCGCAGGGCTTCGTGCGCGAAGCCGGCCGCAGGGGCTTGAGCGTCGCGCCGCTCGATCCGGCTCTGTTCGAGGCGATCTATCAATTCCGTTCCGCCATCGAGCCGCTTGCGGTCCGCCTCGCCACGGCGCGAATGAAACCCGCCGATCTCGCGCGTGGGCGTGTGCTGATCGACGAGGGTGTGCAGGCCCTGAAAGAGCACGGCGGCGCCGCCATCCGCGCCGACATGGCGTTCCATTCCTGGATCTACGACCTCTCCGGCAATGTGATGATCGTGGAGACCATGCGGCTCAACTGGCAGCATCTGCGCCGCGCCATGGGCGAGGTGCTGCGGCATCCGAAGTTATCCACACGGGTCTGGAACGAGCATCGCGCCATTGTCGAGACCATGGCGAAGGGCGACGCGGACAAGGCGGCCCGGCTGATCGGCGGCCATGTCATCTCCGCATACGAAGATGTGCGCTCGCTGCTTCGCACGGAACCCGGCAAGGCTTGAGCGTCAGAAAGCTGCCTTGATTGGCCGTCAACGGAGGGGTCTCCTGATAGAGTTCCCTCAGCCCCATGCCGATTCGATTTTTCCCCATGACGTTGCCGCGCGCCGCCGCGATCGCATTCGCAGGTCTGCTCTTGTTCGCCGCGCCCTCGCTTGCGCAGCAGCCGCAACCGCAGGCGCCGCGGCCGAACCAGGCGGCGGCCGCGCCACCACTCTCGACGCTTGATCCCGCGCGGCTCGCGCTTGACCAGGTCGAGCAGGCGATCGGCCGCGAGGGCATCACGGATGCGGCGCTGGCACAGCAGCGCACCAGTCTTGAGCCGGTGCGCGACGATCTGCGCGCGGCCATTGAAGGCTTCGAACAGCGCCTCGCCGATGTCGATGCGCGGCGCAAGCAGCTCGGCGATCCGCCGGCGGCAAGCGCATCGCCGGAAGATCCTGCGATCGCGTTGGAGCGCACGCGCCTCAACCAGCGCCATGGCGAGATCGATGCGGCGCTGAAGCAGGCGCGCCTCCTCATGCTGCGCGCCGACGACCTCGTCGAACGCATCACCGAGAAGCGCCGCAGCATTTTCACGCGTGAATTGTTCGGCCGCGCCTCGAGCGCGCTCGATCCGGCCTTCTGGGCGCAGACGGCCGGAAAGGTACCGGAGACCTTTCAGGGCGTCGTCTGGCTGTTGCGGTCCTGGTGGAGTTTCGCGCGCGACAGCGCCGGCTATGGCCGCATCGCGGCCGCGTTGCTGACGCTCACGGCGCTCGCGGCCGGCGTGTTCATGCTGGCGGGTTGGGTCAAGCGCCATGTCACGCTTCCCGCGTTGTCGGGCACGCGTTTTTCACATGCATTCCTGGCACTGATCACGCTGCTACGCACCGCGATCACCATGCCGGTGCTGGTCGGAGGCGTTGTTCTGATCCTCGAGGGTTTCGACCTGATGCCTTCGCGCATCATGGAGATCGGGCTCGGCCTGATCGCCGCGACCGCGGTCGCGAGCTTCGGCCGCGGCGTCGGCGTCGGGCTGTTCGCACCCGACGAGCCGGAACGGCGGCTCCTCGCCATGTCGGACGCCACCGCGCGGCTGATGACGTCGCATCTGACCTGGGCGGCGCGGGTTCTCGGCACCATCATCTTCATCAATGTCGTGCTGCGCGCTCTCGCCGCCAATGTCTCGCTCACGGTCGCGACCAGCATCATCCTCGCCGTCGCGATCGCAGGGCTGCTCTGCCATTTCCTGTTCCGCATCGGCAGCGATGTCGATGAAGCCGACGATGTCAGCGGCGCGCAGTGGTTGCGCGGCGCGGGCTGGCTGTTGGTCGCCGGGATCGCGGTTTCGCTCGTCACCGGCTTCATCGGGCTTTCTGCTTTTCTCGCCGGCCGCTTCCTGGTCGCGCTCGGCGTCATCGGCGCGCTTTATATCTGCCTGGTCGTCACCGATTCACTGTTCACTGAAATCCTGACCGCCAACACGCCGCGCGGGCGCAAGATCGCGGCCTTCTTCGGCTTGAAGCCGCGCTCGATCGAATTGATCGGGACGTTGCTGTCCGCTGTCATCCGGCTGCTTCTCATTCTGGTCGTGCTGCTGCCGCTGCTTGGCCCGTGGGGCGTTTTCGCGGCTGACATTTTCGGCGTCCTCCGCGAGGCGGCTTTCGGCTTCCGGGTCGGCGATATCACGATTTCGATCACCGGAATCCTGAGCGCCGCCGCGTTGCTCTTCATCGGCATCATTGCGACGCGCGGGGCGCAGCGCTGGCTGCAGACGCGATTCCTGCCGCGCACCAGCCTCGATCCCGGCCTGCAGAATTCGGTTTCGACGATTTTCGGCTATGCCTGCATTGTCACCGTCATCGGCCTGACGCTCGCCGCGGTCGGCATCGACCTGCAGAAGATCACCCTCGTCGCCGGCGCGCTCTCGATCGGCATCGGCTTCGGCCTGCAGGCGATCGTGTCGAATTTCATCTCCGGTCTCATTCTGCTCGCCGAACGGCCGATCCGCGTCGGCGACATCATCAATGTCAAAGGCGAGGAGGGCCAGGTTCGCCGCATCCATGTGCGCGCGACCGAGATCGAAACCGCGGACCGCGCCAGCGTGATCGTGCCGAATTCCGAACTGATCACCGGGGTGGTCAAAAACTGGACGCATGCCAATACGCTGAGCCGCGTGGTGGTGCGCATCGGCGTCGGCTATGACAGCGATGTGGAGAAGGTGCGGGCGATCCTGTTCGAGATCGCGGGCGGGCATCAGCACCTGATGACGAGCCCGGGGCCGGTCGTGTTCCTGACCAGCATCGCCGACTCGGCGATCAATTTCGAATTGAGCGGGGTGGTGCGCAATATCGCCGATGCCGCCGGGGTGAAGAGCGACCTCTATTTCGCGATCCTGAAACGGTTCCGGGCCGAGGGGATCACCATCCCCAACCCGATGCGCGAGGTGGTCTGGCGCGACCCGCCGGCCGCGATTAAGGGCAAGGCTTAACCTCGGAGCATTTCCACGCGAAATGCCTGTCTCGCACTTGATCCGGGATGGGTGCCGGTTCGCCGTCCGGAAATGCGACAACCAAATCGTTCACCCTTCAGCCACTTTTTCCGGGCACAGTCCGGCCTGATTTGGGGGCTTCCTCGATATGCCGATGTCCAACCTGATCGCCCGTCCGGCGCGCTTTGTTGTGTGCGCGCTGGCGCTTGCGCTCGCGGGATGCGCCGGCGATCCGCTGCAAAACGCGCAGCCGGCGTTCTACCGGTCGATGGCGCAGCATGGCGCCGAGCTCGACACCGCGGTCGCGGCCTCGATGATCTCCGGCTACCGGCAGAATAACGGCCTCAGCGCGGTGATCGTCGATCCGGAACTGAACCGGCTTGCCGAAGCGCAGGCGCGCGCGATGATCGCGAAGGATAAGCTCGACCATAATGTCGGCGGCTCGTTCAACGATCGCTTGAAGCGCTCCGGCTATAACGCGCGCACGGCGGTCGAGAATATCTCGGCCGGCTACCATACGCTGGCCGAGGCGTTTTCGGGCTGGCGGGATTCGCCGCCGCACAAGGCCAATATGCTCAACAGGAGCGCCACGCGGATGGGGATCGCGGCGATCTATGCGCCGAATTCCAAATACAAGGTGTTCTGGACCCTGATCATGGCGAGGCCGGATACGCCGAGCTAAAGGCGGGGTTTACGGGCGCGTTCCGGCACAATAGGTTTCGCCCGCCGGGTATCATGCTTCCACAGATCAAGAACTACGACGCGCTCTATCGCCAGTTCCGCTGGCAGATTCCGTCCGATTACAATATCGGCGTCGATGTCTGCGATCGCTGGGCAGCTTTGGATTCGCGGCGGATCGCGATCGTGCATGTGCACCCCGATGGCTGCCACGACGACATCACCTTCGGCTGGCTGAAGGAGACGTCCAACCGCCTGGCGAATGTGTTGCGCGCGCAGGGCGTCAAGCGCGGCGACCGCGTTGCGATTCTCTTGCCGCAAATGCCGGAGGTCGCCGCCGCGCATGTCGCGATCTACAAGCTTGCGGCGATCGCGCTGCCGACGGCGCTCCTCTTCGGTCCGGACGCGATCTCCTACCGGCTGCAGAATTCCGGCGCGGTGGCGCTGATCACCAATGCACAAGGCTTGGCGAAGATCGCGGAGATTAGAAAAGACGTTCCGGATCTGAAATGTGTGATCTCGATCGACGGTGCTTCGGACGGCGCGCTCGATTTCAATGCGGCGATCGCGAGGGCCTCGTCCGATTTCATGCCGGAGCCGACGACGCCGGATACGCCGGCGATGATGATCTATACGTCCGGCACGACGGGCCAGCCGAAAGGCGCGTTGCACGGCCATCGTGTGCTGCCCGGGCACCTGCCGGGCGTGGAAATGCCGCATGACTTTTTCCCGCAAGCGGGCGACCGGTTCTGGACGCCGGCGGACTGGGCCTGGGC
>CAYJNT010000111.1:5098-9397 GCA_964370945.1 uncultured Hyphomicrobiales bacterium
CAGACCGAATGCAATCTGGTGCTCGCCTCCTGCGCCATGATCGGCGTGTCGCGGCCCGGCGCGATCGGCAAGCCGGTGCCCGGCCATGATGTCGCGGTCGTCGGCGAGGACGGGCAGAAAATGAAACCCGGGGAACTTGGCCAGATCGCGGTCAAGCGCCCCGATCCCGTGATGTTCATCGAATATTGGGAACGGCCGGAAGCCACGCGCGAGAAATTCATCGGCGACTGGATGACCACCGGCGACCAGGGCATGGTCGACGAAGACGGCTACATCCATTTCGTCGGCCGCGACGACGATGTCATCACGTCCTCCGGCTATCGCATCGGCCCGGGCGAGATCGAAGATTGCCTGATCGGTCATCCGGCGGTGGCGCTGGCGGCCGTGATCGGCAAGCCCGATCCGGTACGCACCGAGATTGTCAAGGCTTTCGTCGTGCTCAAACCCGGTCAGAACGCGTCCGACGCGCTCGCAACCGAATTGCAGGAATTCGTCAAGACGCGGCTCGCCGCGCATGAATATCCGCGCGAAATCGCCTTCATCGATCAGATGCCGATGACCACGACCGGAAAGATCATCCGGCGGTTGCTGCGCGAGAAGGCGTGATCAGTCGCGCGAGCCACCGAACACGAAAATATGGAATCCAAGCTTTCGGCGCGCGAGGAGAAACAGCAGCAGCGATTCCAGGATAAACGCGATCGTGATCGACCAGGCCGCACCTTGAACGCCGAAGCGCGGAATGAGCAAGAAACACAAACCGACATTGACCGCGAGCGCGAGGCCGGCGATGAGTGCGCAGACGCGCTGCTCGCCGAGCATCACCAGGAAGCGTTCGGCCGGGCCGATCGAGGCACGCGCCAGGAGGCCGATCGCGAAGATGAACATCAGGTGATAGCCGCCCGTGAAGCCTTTGCCGAACAGCCAGAGCATCGGCCATCCGGCTGCGAGCAGCAGTAAGGTCGCGCCGAGCGAAGGCCAGAAGGTCCAGCGCACCGCATCACGCAGGAAGCTTTCCAGCCGCGGGCGATCGCCGGCCACATGATATTCCGCGAAGCGATGCGCGGAAGCCGCCGACACCGCGAAATAGACGAAGGCGACGAGCGAGAGGGTTTTGAGCGCCGCGTAATAGATCGCGATTTCGTCCGGCGTGCGGAACTGCTTGAGCACGAGGACATCGACATACATCAGCATGGAATAAAGGCTGTCGACCGCGAACATCGGGATCGAGAGCGCGATCCAGCTCTTGACGTCGTATTCCCTGGTGCCGCTCTCGACGCGCGTTTTGAGCCGGCGATTGAGGAGAAGCATCTGCCCCAACGCCGTGAGCCAGATCGAGATCGCCGCGATGATGACGGCCGAGACGGCGTCGGTCGGGGCGCCGGCGAACCAGGCCGCGGTCATCAGCACGACGACGACCAGTTGCCGCACGATGTAAGCCGGCATCAACGCGAGGTTGACCCAGTTGAACGAGCGCGCGATGCCGTCCTGCACATGCATCACGCCGTAAACCGGCAGCGAGACGCAGGCGACAAGAAGCGGCACGATAGTGTAATCGTCGAGATAGCCGCGCGCGGCGTAGATACCGAGCGCACAGATGAGTGCGGTCGCGCTCGCGACGCCGAACGCCATCCAGCGGCTGCCGGCGAGATAGCCGCGCAATTTGGAAAGCGCGCCGCTTTTGCCATATTGCGGAACGAAGCGCTGCGCGGCGGAGGCGAGGCCGAGATCGGCGAACCCACCGATCAGCATCACCCAGGTCCAGACATAGACGAAGATTCCGAATTCATGGCTGCCCATGAAGCGCGCGAGCACCACCTGCGTGCCGTAGGCGAGCACGGCGCTGACGATGCGGATGAGGAAAGCGGTACCGGCGATGCGCTGCGCGACCGTGCGATGGTCCTCGCCTGCGAGCCAGGCCCGCAGATTCACGATCATCCACGCCGGCGTGAATTTCGCCGCGACGGGGTCAGGAATCTCGGAACCGGTCAATGCCACGAAAGCGCTCTCGCGTGAGGGGCGAGAGCTAGCAAGGAAGCGTTAAGATATTGTTGGACGAACACCGAGCAGGCGCGCCAGCGACAGGATTGTGGTCACCAGAGTCCCGGCGGCGAGGCCGATCCAGATTCCGGTCGCGCCGGATCCCTGCACTTCGCAGAGATAAAGACCGAGCGGCGCGCCGACGGCCCAATGGCCAACGAGCGCGTAGACCATTGGCGCGCGCGTATCCTTGCGCCCGCGCAGCAGCCCGGCGGCAGCCGATCCGGGGCCGATGATAAACTCGGTCAGTCCGAGCAAAATTAGGAGCCCGAGCGCAAGGCGCGCCGCAGTAACCCCGACGTCGCTCCCGTCGAAGAAGCGCGCTGCCAGCCATTCGGCGCTACCAGCGAGCAGCACGAAAATCGCAATCCCGAAGAGCGTTGAAAGCCAGAGGCTGCTCGCAACAACGGCGTGCCCGGCGTGTGCATCGCGCAAGCTTTCAGCGCGTGCCATGCGCACCATCGACGCCTGCAGAAGCGCCTGCGGCACGGCATAGGCGACGCCCGCAGTCCGCAGCGTGAGCGTGTGCGCGGCCACGTCGGCGGCACCGAGCGTCGCCGCGTAGAGTGTCGCGGCGAGAAAGATCCCAACCTCGGCAACCGTGGCGATCCCGATGGGGACGCCGACGCGCAGCACCGCAAGCATGCCGCGCCGATCGGATGACGGGTCGGTGTTCGACTCCGTCAATGTGCTTGGCGAAGCGCGGCGCGCGATTACCACGAGCACGACAAGGCTCGTTGTGGCGACGAGCAGGGTGGAGACGCCGGCTCCGGTCGGGCCCATGGCCGGAACAGGACCGAAGCCGAGCATGAGAACGTAGTTGCCGAGCGCGTTCAGCGGCAGCATCGCCAAGGTCACCTTCAGGAACACCTTCGGTCTCTCCGCAGCGGTCAGGACGGTGCGGTACAGCACGACCCCCAACATTGGAATGAGCGTCAGCGCTAGGGCACGCGTGAAGCCTTGGCCTTGTTCGAGCAGACGCGGTTCCAGGCCAAAACTCTTCAGCCAGGCCGGTGCGAACCAGACGAGCGGAACGGTCAGGGTCGCGAGCAGGCCCACCGTCATCCACCCGATGCGCTCGAGCCGTTCACGCTCCTTGCCATCCGCCCGCGTCACCGCTGCCGTGTAAAAGGGGGCGATGCCTGCCAGGGTCCCGGCGCCGAGGTAGAACACGATCGAATAGAGATCGCTGCCGACCGCCACTGCGGCCAGCGCGTCGGTGCCGAAAAACGCCGAAACCATCAGGGTATCGGTTACGCTCATGCCCATGTTCACGAGGGCGATCAGCATGATCGGCGTCGCGAGCCGCAGCAACGCACCTCCTTCTTCCACGAGGCGCCACCTTCCGTCTGCGGCGGCCTTGCGCTCGGACCTGAGATCTGCGTGTGCGAGAGACATCTGATCATCCATGTTGATTGTGTGCAGCCGGGCGCGGCCGGGAGCATGTCCCGACCGCACGATCCGGCCTGGTCAGTGCTGAGATCGCAGATCACTCGGGTGACGAGCAGAGCCGAATAGTCCAGAATCGGGCCTGTTGTGCCACGGATGCGCCGGTGTCCGGCGTCGGGAAGTGGCTTAGTCCTCGGCCGCCTTGAATTTCCCGAGCCCCTTCATCATGAATGGCGCAACCAACGCGATGGCGGCGATCGCGAGCAGCGTCGCGGAGATCGGGCTCTGCAGCAGCACCATCGGATCGCCCAGACTGATCGAGAGCGCGCGGCGCAGCTGGTTCTCCGCGACCGGGCCGAGAATGAGACCGATCACGACCGGCGCAATCGGATAATCGAAACGCCGCATGAGAAAGCCCAGCAGGCCGAAGGCGGCGAGCATCGAGAGTTCGACCACGGACGGTTTCGCCGCGATCGTGCCCATGGTCGCGAACACCAGAATCCCCGCATAAAGCCAGGGCTGCGGAATTGCCAGCAGCCGCACCCAAAGCCCGACCAAAGGCAGATTGAGAACGAGCAGCATCGCGTTCGCAATGAAGAGACTCGCGATCAGGCCCCAGACCAGATCGGGGCGCTCGGCGAAGAGGAGCGGGCCGGGATTCAATCCATATTGCTGGAAGCCCGCGAGCATCATCGCCGCGGTCGCCGAGGTCGGCAGTCCGAGCGTGAGCAGCGGCACCAAAGTTCCGGCGGCGGACGCGTTGTTGGCAGCCTCCGGTCCGGCGACGCCTTCGATCGCGCCCTTGCCGAATTCTTCCGGGTGTTTGGTCAGCCGCCGCTCGGTGGAATAGGACAGGAAGGTCGGGATTTCCGC
>CAYJNT010000111.1:9497-10571 GCA_964370945.1 uncultured Hyphomicrobiales bacterium
GCAAGGCGGGGCTGGCCGGTGAGCTTGTCGATGCCGACAAGGCCGAGCACGAGGCCGATGAACAGGCTCGTCAATCCGCGCACGGGCGAATCCCCGAAGGTCGCCGACACCGTGATGAAGGCGACGCACATCAGCGCGAAATAATCCTCCGGCCCGAACTGCACAGCGATCTCGACCAGCCAGGGCGCGAGGAAGGTCAAGCCCAGCGTCGCGATGGTGCCGGCGACGAACGAGCCGATGGCGGCGGTTGCGAGCGCGGGCCCGCCGCGTCCGGCCTTGGCCATTTTGTTGCCTTCGAGCGCGGTCGCCATCGAGGCGCTTTCGCCCGGCGTGTTGATCAGAATGGCGGTGGTCGAGCCGCCATACATGCCGCCGTAATAGATGCCGGCGAACATGATGAGCGAGCCGCCGGGATCGAGCTTGTAGGTGACGGGTAAAAGGAGGGCGACCGTGAGCGCAGGTCCGATGCCGGGCAAAACACCGACGGCGGTGCCGAGCAGCACGCCGATCAGCGCGAACAACAGGTTCATCGGCTGCAGGGCGACCAGCATGCCTTGGGCGAGGGCGGCGAATGCGTCCATGAGAAATCTAAAGTAGACGTTCGAGCGGACCGAAGGGCAGGCTGAGCGTGAGCAGCTTGTCGAAGATCAGGAAGATCACGACGCCGAGCGCGAAGCCGATGACGAGATCGGTGACGAAAGCGCGGCGGCCGAACGCGGCAGAGGTCGCCGCGAACAGGATCGCGGTCGCCGGAATGAATCCGCCGCCAAGCCCGATGATGGCAATCAGCGCGGCGAGGCCGCCGAGGATGAGCAAGATCGCCTTCGGATCGGCGCTTTCACGCGGCGGCAGGTCGCCACGCGCTGCCATCACAAGGTTGGCGACCGACAAAATGAGGAGTCCGCAGGCCACCACAATCGGCATCATCTTCGGCCCGACGCCATAGGTCGAGGTGATCTGCAGTTTCGATGCGTCCCACAGGATGATACCGGAGAGCAACGCGAGCGACGCGGCGACGATGCCGCCGGCCGGATCGAAGCGTTTTTCTGTTGTCTGCATTTCCCCCACCGTCAT
>CAYJNT010000112.1:0-8643 GCA_964370945.1 uncultured Hyphomicrobiales bacterium
GATGCATCAGCCGGCTGGTCGCGTCGTCGATATAGACGAGCAAAGTGCAGCGCGGGCCGCGGGTCTCGAACCACCAATGGTCCGAGCCGTCGATCTGGATCAGTTCGCCCAGGCAGTCGCGGCGATGACGCGGTTGATGCACGGGCTTCATTCGCTGCCTGCGATCCTTCCAGATCCCGGCGGCCATCATCCATTGCCGGATCGTCTCGCGGCCAAAATGAATGCCGTGCAGCTCGGCAAGCTTCTCGCCGGCCAGCGTCGGCCCGAAATCGACATAGCGATCGCGAATAAGCCCGATCACCTCACTGCGCAAAGCCGCCGGGTAGGAGCGGTTGCTCGGCTTGCCGCGCCGCCGCGACACCAGCGCCGCGGGGCCATGCTGCCGATACGCCTTCGCCAGCCGCAACACCTGGCGGCGCCCAAGGCCCATCAATGTCGCCGCCTCCGAAACCCTGATCCGGTCGTCCGCCAGATCGCGCAGAACGCTCATGCGATCGATCTCCGCACGGCTCATCGCTATCACCGTCATCGGCCGCCAGCTCCCCATGTCCATCCAAAATTGGGGAGAGTGACATCTGTATCGGGGCCAACGGTGACTTCTCTATCGGGCGTCTACATCCTTGATTCGCATAAGACATATTATGGAATATTTTTCGGCGGGAGATTCCGCGCCGATAGATCAAGTTTTAGAGAAAATGGTTGAGCGTCTCATACAGACAATAGTGATGTAATATCAGCTATTTGAGGAATATTGTTTACATCTATTCTGTCAATATCCAGTCGTGATTTTAAGGCCGTCGTAAGCCGGCCGGACATGCCTCGGGACGACAACGGCGGTCGCCTCGTAGTCCAGATCGGCATGCAAGTTGGTCAGGATCGCTTCCTTGGGCTTGAGGCGTTCGATCCAGGTCAAAGCGTCCGTCAGGCTGAAATGGCTTGGATGCCGCTTGTGACGGAGCGCGTCGACAATCCAGAGGTCGAGCCCGGACAGCGCCTTGATACTGTCCTCGGGCATGCCGTTGAGGTCGGGCGAATACGCCACGTTGCCGATCCGGAAGCCCAGCGCGGGCATATCGCCGTGTTGATGGATGAGCGGTAATGCGGTAATCGCGCCGCCCTCGCCCTCGATCGTTGCCGGTTGCCCAGCGATCAGCCGATGCTCGCTGAGGATCGGGGGATATTCGCTGCCGGGCGGGCTCGCGAAGCAATAGCCGAATTTGGCATGCAGCGAACGCGATGTCGGCTCGTCGAGATAGGCGTCGATGCGCTGGCGGCGGTGAATGAAAAACGGCCGCAGATCATCGATGCCGTGCGTGTGGTCGGCATGGTCGTGTGTATAGAGAACGGCGTCGAGGGAATTCACACCGGCATCGAGCAATTGCTCGCGCAAATCCGGTGAGGTGTCGATCAGCACAATCGTCTTGCCGTGTTCACCAGCGCGCTCGATCAGCAGCGAACAACGACGGCGACGGTTTCTGGGATTGTTCGGATCGCAGACTCCCCAGCCAAGCGCCGGCCGCGGTACACCGCCGGACGATCCACAGCCGAGAATGGTAAATGTGAGCGTCATGCCGCGCCTTGCAGTTCGCGTGGCACTTTGGAGAACAAGCGGAAGAAATTCTCGGTTGTCTGGAGCGCGATCTCGTCCACCGAGACCCCGCGCGTCTGCGCCAATACTTTTGCGGTTTCAGTCACATAGGCCGGCTCATTGCGCTTGCCGCGATGCGGATTGGGCGCGAGATAAGGTGCATCCGTTTCGACCAGAATCCGGTCGGCCGGCAAGGCCGCGGCGATGTCGCGCAGGCTTTGCGAATTCTTGAAGGTCAGGATGCCGGTGAAGGACACATAATGCCCGAGCGCGACGCCGCGCATCGCCAGGTCACGGCCGCCGGTGAAGCAATGCAGGACAGCCGGGAAGGCGCCCTTCCCCGTTTCTTCCTCAAGAATCCGCGCGGTGTCCGCATCGGCTTCGCGCGAATGGATAACGAGCGGCAATCCAGTTTCCCGCGCGGCGGCGATGTGGCTGCGAAAGCCTTTCTCCTGCGCGCCGCGCGGGGAGTTGTCATAGTGATAGTCAAGCCCGGCTTCGCCGATGGCGACCACCTTCGGATGGCTTGTGCGCGCGACAAGATCGGCCGCTGAGATATCGAGTTCCTCATGCGCGTGGTGCGGATGGGTGCCGATCGAGCAGAACACATCCGCAAACCGCTCGCTGATCGCAAGCAAACCGTCGAGGCGCCGGATGCGAGTCGATATCGTGACCAGCCGCTCGACGCCTTCCTCGCGCGCGCGGCCGACCACGCCATCGAGATCGTCGGCGAAATCGGGGAAATCCAGATGGCAATGGCTGTCGATCAGCATGGCGTCACGCGGATGCGGTGGCGTCCGGCTCGACATAGCGCGGGAAGACCGCGCTTGGCGCCGGCAGCGAGACACCCGGCGCGAGACGTTTGCCTCCGCCGAGCATTGTGAAGTCGCGCTCATTCTGCGGCACGGCGAGCAGATCGAGCAATTTCGCCGCCGATTGCGGCATCACGGCCTGCGCCAGGATCGCGACCTGCCGGATGATTTCGGCGGTGACATAGAGCACCGTGCCCTGCCGCTTGGGATCGGTCTTGGCCAGCGCCCATGGTGCTTCGCCCGCGAAATAGCGGTTCGCCTCGGCCACCACGGACCAGACGACATTGAGCATCTGATGGATCTGCTGCGTCTTCATCGCCTCACACGCGCCCGCGACCATGGCATCGGCCGAGGCCAGAATGGTCTTGTCGTTCGCACTGAACGCACCGGGTGTCGGAAGCACGCCATTTAATTGCTTTCCGATCATCGACAGCGAGCGCTGCGCGAGATTGCCGAGATCGTTCGCCAGATCGGCATTGATGCGGTTGACGATTGCCTCATGGCTGTAATTGCCGTCCTGTCCGAACGGCACCTCGCGCAGGAAAAAATAGCGCAGCTGATCGACGCCATAAGCGTCGGCCAGCGCGAACGGGTCGATCACGTTGCCGACCGACTTCGACATTTTCTCACCGCGATTGAACAGGAAGCCGTGGCTGAAAATGCGCTTGGGAACCGCGAGGCCGGCCGACATCAGGAAAGCCGGCCAATACACGGCGTGAAAACGCACGATATCCTTGCCGATCACATGCAGGTGCGCCGGCCAGTAGCGCTTGAACTTCTCGCTTTGTGTATCGGGAAATCCAAGGCCGGTGATGTAGTTCGTCAGCGCATCGACCCACACATACATGATGTGCTTTGGGTTGCCTGGCACGCGGATGCCCCAATCGAAGGTCGTGCGCGATACCGACAGGTCTTGCAGGCCACCACGCACAAAGCTGGCGACTTCGTTCATCCGCTCCTTCGGCAGCACGAAGTCCGGATGCTTCGCATAGAGATCGAGGAGCTTCTGCTGGTAAGCGGAAAGCCTGAAGAAATAGCTCTCCTCCTCAACCCATTCGACCGGTGTGCCCTGCGGCGAGCGGCGGACCTTGTCTTCGCCGACCGTTGTTTCCTTCTCGTCGTAAAACGCCTCATCGCGGACCGAATACCATCCGGCGTATTTCGACGGATAAATATCGCCGTTCTTGACCATCCGCTCCCAGATCGCAGCCGATGACTCATAATGGCGCGGCTCGGTCGTGCGAATGAAGTCGTCGTTCGAGCAGTTCAGGCGCTTGACCATGTCTTGAAAGCGCAGCACGTTTCGGTCGACCAGTGCGCGCGCCGTCAGTCCTTCCTTTGAGGCCTGTTGCTGGATCTTCTGGCCGTGCTCGTCGGTGCCGGTCAGGAAGTATACGTCATAGCCGTCTAGCCGCATGAAGCGCGCGATCGTGTCGGTCGCAATCACCTCGTAGGCGTGACCGATATGCGGCACGCCATTCGGGTATGAAATCGCCGTGGTGATGTAATAAGCGCCCTTACCGGAGGACGGCTTGGCCTGTGGAACGCGCGCCTTTGCAGGTTTGGGCGCGCCTTTGCTTTTTGTGGTTTTGCTCTTTGCGGCCTTTGTCTTCGCAACTTTCGGCTTTGTTTTCTTGGTGGGCGATCTGCGCGCGATTTTCTTTTTCGCAGCTTTCATCTTCCCGGCGGCACGCGCCGGTGTCATGGTCTTCGTTTTCTTTTTTGTTTTCTTTGCCATGGTGCCACGTTCAATCGCAATTGGAGGATACTTTGACGAGGATGGCCGGACTTTCGGCGTGAAGATGCGCTTCGCGCTTTCGCCCGGCCATGACTATTCAATGATAGCTATCAACCGCGTGCCGCTTCGGCAAGCGCGCCAAAGGCGTCGAAAATCACGGGCTTCCGGTCGAGATTATACTCTTGGGCGTCCGCCGCGGCACGATTGATTCTTTGCCAGGCGTCGGCCACGCGGGCGAGATGCGCGGCATCCTGTGGACCGAATCGCAGCCGTGTCGACATCCAGTCGTTCAGTGTATCGACAAATCCTTCAAAAGCGGCCTGGTCGGCGCCACCCATCGCATCGCCGAGCGCGTGCAAGGCCCGTGCATCGACGTCGGGGAGCCTGGCGAGCAATGCTTGAACGCGTTCGCGGAACTTGAGCGCATCGCCATCGCGCAACGCGATCGCGCGCGCGACGCTGCCATCCGCGGCTTGCGCGGCTTCACGCAATTCCTTTTCGGATGTGCCGAGCGCCATTGCGGCTGCGCGGGCCACATCACCGACGTCGAGCGAGCGAAGCGAAAGCCTGCGGCAGCGTGACCGCAATGTCGCGCGCACGCGGCCGGGTGTATGCGTGACGAGGAGAAGCAGCGATTTGGCCGGCGGCTCCTCGAGCAGTTTCAAAAGCGCGTTTTCACCCTCGGCATTGAGCTCGTCGACGGCATCGACGATGACGATGCGCCAGCCCCCTTCTCCGGCGGTCGATCCGAAAAACGGTACGATCTTGCGGACCTGATCGACCGTAATGACCGTGCGCAATTTTCCCGTATCGCCAATGGTCCGCTCGAGCACAAGCAGGTCGGGATGGCCTTGCGCAGCGACGCGTCGTGCAATCGGATGATCCGGCGCGACCGCAAGGGAACGCGCAGTCTGCACGGCTTCCGCCGCTGGATCGGGATGCGCGAGCACGAAGCGCGCAAACCGGTATGCCAGCGTCGCCTTGCCGATGCCTGAGAGGCCGCCGATCAGCCAGGCATGCGGCACGCGACCGCCGCGGTAGGATTCAAGGATCGCGGCTTCAGCGTCCGTATGCCCGAACAGAGCCGTGGTCTGGCGCGGATGCGGGGTAGCGGTTGCAACGTCGCTGTCGCCGTCATCGGCGTCGCTCACGTCGCTGCTCCTTCGACAAAGAGCGGCGCGGTCGCGGGATCGAACCGCTTGTCAACGATATCCCAGATCGCCTTCCCGACCGCCTCGCGCGGCGCGGTGGCATCGATCAGCACGCAGCGCTCGGGCTCCTGCACCGACAATTGGCGATAGGCATCGCGGAGCTTTTGATGAAATTCGAGCGCTTCAGCCTCGAAACGGTCGGCCTTGTCCTTGCCACGCCGCGTTCCCGCGCGCGCCAGCCCCTGCTCCGCCGGCAAATCCAGAATGACGGTGAGTTCAGGACGCGTGTCGCCGATCGTGAGCTTTTCCAGCCGGCGGATCAGGCGCGCATCGACTTGGCCAAGGGCGCCCTGATAGACGCGCGTGGAATCCGCGAAACGGTCCGAGATCACCCATTGCCCGCGCGCCAGCGCCGGTGCAATCGTGTTGATGACATGGTCTTCGCGCGCGGCCGCGAACAGCATCGCCTCCGCTTCCGCGCCGAGCGCCTTGGCTGCGCCGGACAACAGCACGTGGCGGATGGCCTCCGCGCCGGGCGACCCGCCCGGCTCACGGGTCAGATGCACATTGATGCCGAAGCCTTTGAGGCGCTCCGCCAGCATGGCGGCTTGCGTCGATTTTCCGGCGCCTTCGCCACCTTCGAATGTGATGAAATGTCCGCGCATAATGGTTTCTACAATTTCTTGACGCCTGACCGCAGCAGGCCGCCGACCCATTCGGTTGCCGCGTCGAAGGCGCGCCGGTGCATGGATCCAGTCTCCACGCTTTCGGCCGCTTCGAGCGGGGTTTCCAGCGCAATGCGCTCGCCACGCCAAATCTTCAAGACACCGATCTTCTGGCCTTTTTCGACCGGTGCCAGCACCGGTCCGCGATAGACGATGCGCGCAATGATGCGGTCGGTGGCGTTGCGCGGAATCATGAGCCGGATCGCCTTCTGGTCCGCGCCGATGAGCGGCACGGAGCCTTGCGATCCGCCGAACAGCTTCGCGTACCCGACCGTCTGGTTTTCAGCGAACAGGATGCGCGATTCGAAGCCGCTGAAGCCCCAGTCGAGCAAACGCTTGGCCTCGTCGCCGCGTTCCTTGTCGGATTTCGTTCCATTCACGACCACGATCAGCCGCAGGCCGTCCTTCACCGCCGAACCGACCAGACCATAGCCGGCTTCTTTGGTGAATCCGGTCTTCATGCCGTCGGCGCCGATACTCATCGCCAGCAGCGGATTGCGGTTCTGTTGGCGGATCTTGTTCCAGGTGAATTCGCGCTCGCCGTACCAGCGATAATATTCCGGATAGGTCCGGATGATGTGCTGCGCGAGTTTCGCCAGTTCGCGCACGGTGACGCGCTGGTCGGGATCCGGCAATCCGGTCGGATTGGTGAAATTCGATTTCGAGAGGCCGAGTTCGCGCGCGCGGGAATTCATCATGCGCACGAAATCGTTCTCGTTGCCGGCAATGCCTTCGGCGAGCGCGATGCAGCCGTCATTGGCGGACTGGATGATGACGCCCTGGATCAGGTCGGCGATCGACACCTTGCTGTGCAGAATGGCGAACATGGTGGAGCCGCCGGACGGTGCGCCGCCCTTACGCCAGGCGTTCACGCTGATGTTGAACTGATCCTCGAGCTTGATATTGCCTTCCTTGAGCTCGTTGAAGACGACCTCCGCCGTCATCAATTTGGCAAGGCTCGCGGGCGCGACCAACTCATCGGCATTTTTGTCGTAGAGCACCGTGCCGGTCGCCGCCTCGATCAGGATTGCGGTCGGCGCACCGGTCTGGAATCCGCCGTCTTCTTTCTTGGTCGCGGTTGCCATGCCGCCGGCAGCGAAGGCCGGCAGCGCGGCAAGCAAGGCCACGGCCGTGATTGCGCCGAATAAAGCACGCCTGGGCACGCCCTGCTCCATGACAGAATCCGTCAAATCCGCTTGGGAATAGCGGATTGCTTTTACTTGAGCATGATCTTTTCCGAAAACCGGTTCCCGCTTTTCGGGATCATGCTCTAGCAAGCCCGAAGAATGAAAGCCAATAGCGGCAGGATCGTGCCGGCTCAGCGCGCCGTCAGTACAATCCGCGGCCGCTGACAAAGGCGGCCGGCGCGCGCGACGTGGCCGCATAAGCCGATACGACCGGCGGCACATTCGGTTCGCCGCGCGGGAAGACGCGGGTCGCAGATACGTCGGTCACAGCCCTGCGGTCTGCCATCGCTTGCGGCGTGTCCTGTCCAAGCGAATAAGGCCGCTCGGACGGGACCGGCACGGGACCGCGCAGCGATCCGAGGTCAACGAAGGGCTTGGCGGAGGCGACGCGCACCGCAGAAGGCGCCGGGGCCGGTTCGCCCTGGCGCAGCGTTGCCATCAGCTTGCGGTCGTCGGAGCCGTCGAGCGACGCGCGGCCGACATAGTCGACGCGCACGCGCGCAACACCATTGCCCTTGAAACCGAGAAGATCGGCGGTCTTGTGCGACAGGTCGATGACGCGATCGCCGTGATACGGACCGCGATCATTGACCCGTACGATGATGGAACGCTTGTTGGCGAGATTGGTGACGCGCACATAAGACGGCATCGGCAAGGTCGGATGCGCGGCCGAGATCGCATTCATGTCGAAGACTTCGCCATTGGCAGTGAGGCGGCCATGGAAATCGTCGCCATACCAGGAAGCCAATCCCTCGGCGGTGTATTCCTCGTTGGTTTCTGGGGTGTAGCTGCGGCCGGCGACCGTATAGGTCTTACCGACGCGGTACGTCCCCCCGCCTTTGGGAACCGGCTGACCCATATCGACCACGCGCGGGCTCGTTGTCACGCCGTATTTCGGATCAACATTGCGGGCGAATTTTTCCGACGAAGCGCAATTGGCGAGCAGAAAACAGACCGCAAGGGCTCCAGCGCGGGGCGCGAAACGTGCGCCATCAAGCCATATGCCCCCTCGCCGATCCATCAGCCCGCAAACCCATCCAAAACCAGGCGCCATCGATTCCGGTGGTCCTACCGGCTGCGCGTCAAAAAGTCAGGGAAAAATCGCCTTTGAAACCGGCTTCCCCCGCAGCCATTCACCATACTCCAAGGGGAACCGCGCGAAAATGGGGCGTCTCGGACGTGGTAAACGGCGGGTTCCAGGGCGCCGGCCTAACTGGCGCGCACTTGCAATGACTTGGCGCTTCCCCCATTGAGCGTCCGGACGGAAGGGTGGCCGAGTGGTTTAAGGCAGCGGTCTTGAAAACCGCCAGGGGTGCAAGCCCCTCGTGAGTTCGAATCTCACCCCTTCCGCCAACATCTGTTCGCCACCGTTCGTCGGTGTCTTTTTGAATCCGCTTCGATCTTGTGGGTAGGATCTTCGGTCGGACAATGGCAAAGCTCAC
>CAYJNT010000112.1:8743-10557 GCA_964370945.1 uncultured Hyphomicrobiales bacterium
GAATCCGCTTCGATCTTGTGGGTAGGATCTTCGGTCGGACAATGGCAAAGCTCACCGCGCTCAAAGTGTCCGCCACCAAAGATCCAGGCATGTATGCCGATAGCTCCGCCTAACACGTGGATCGCAATTGACGCTCAGTTGGCAGATGGTTGCTCCAATTTCGCCTTTCGCCGCGTGGGATGCACACTGAATGCGTCAAGTCTGGCAAGGGTTCACGCGAGATTGCGGGACTTGATCGCGCTTGTGGCTGATCTATCGGCCCGTTGTGCCGCTGCGTCGAGAAGATTGGAATTGCGAAGTGAAGGTGGCCATGGCGCCTGCAGTCCGCCGCGGCGGTATCCTATATGCGGTGCTCAATTGGATTGTCATATCCGGCAGGCGTACTCGATTGGTGTCAGCTCCGGATTAGGGCCGCCCCCTCGACAGCGACGCGGAAGCCGCCATCCGACAGGTCATCGAAGCTGATGCCGCTGTCACGCCAGAATTGTTCGATGATGCGCTGTGTCCGCAATCTTGGCTCGACCGCGCCCTGCTCTATCCGATGAATCGATTTCTGTGTGAGTCCAATCTGCGATGCGAATTCGGTCTGGCTGAGACCAAGCACGGCCCGCGCGGCGCGTACCTTGGCTCCGAAGGCCACGCGCTCCATGCGCAAGGCATTGTCGACCCGCGGGTTCAGCTGAATGGAGCTTGCGGTTAGAGAGGGGGACATATGTCTATCCTTGCGTCGGAGAACAAAAACCCCCGGCGGAGACCGCCGGGGGTTCTGATATCGTCAGGCAATGATCATGAACCGATCACGGCCAGAAGTTGCGCTGGATGCGCAGGATGCCTGACCAGACGTCCTGGTCGTTCAAGACCTTGCTCGGATCGATCGTGTTGTTGGTCGGGATGTTGACGCCGGTCACGTTTCCAGCGAACGCGGTCTCGACCTTTGTGTACATGACTTCAAGACCGATATCGAGGTTCGTCACCGGATTCCAGATCGTGCGAGAACCGACCTGCCAAGCCTGCCAGTCCGCACAACCCGGGCCTTGGCCGCGAGCCGGGCAGATCAGAGAGTTAACCGTCGAGCTGTCGGCTTCGTACTCCGAGTAGGAGCCCCAGATCGAGGACCGAAGCGAGTTGGTCCAGTAATGCTGGAAGCCGGCATTCACGTTCCAGGCTTTCGACAGTTCGAGCTGGCCGTTCGGACCGAAATACGCGTCATCCAGCCAGCCAGCGGCAACGCCGCCGGCCCCTCCCAGGTTCGCACCGGCACCGGCGGTACCGAAATTGCCCCCTGGGCTCCAGACGTAGTCGACCGCGCCTTCGGCGTAGGTCCCAGACACGGCGAACGTGTCCTTGGGATTCCACGGCATCTTCAACAGCAAGCCGGCGCCGACCGCCCAGCCCCACTCGTCATCCGGATGGCCTTGCTGGCCGGCCGGAGCAACGGGAGTGCCGTAATACTGCGCCTGGTTGCGTTTGAGCGCGCCGGAGACCTGGGCAGAGCCCCAAGCCTGGTCGACACGCAGGTTACCGACGATATCAACCATCATGTTGCCGTGGTTGTCGGAGGCATTCGGAAGACCGACCGTAAACGCCGCACCACGCAGCGCAGCGGTGCTCAGGTCGACGACAGGTTGTCGACGCTCGGTATAGTCTTCGGCCGAGATTGTCGCCGTGACGCCATTACCCAGCACTGCCGTGTAGGCGAAGACGGGCGTGCCGGTGCCGCCGAAGCTCTCGCGGGTAAACTCGGTATGATACGTCATGTCCGCGATGTCAGGGACATCGAAGAACGACTGCGTCTTGCCGAAGGTGAATCCAGC
>CAYJNT010000113.1:0-9254 GCA_964370945.1 uncultured Hyphomicrobiales bacterium
CCAAGGATGACTTTACGCATCGCTTCCTCCAACTCGCGCAGAACTCTTTCCTGCGGCTTAGAAGCCAGAGATGGGACTTGCATCGGGCCCGCGAGAGGCCTCACGAGGCTATCATTGTCAGGCTGCCCGCGCCAGCCGATTGGCCCGTAACCAATCCGCCAGCCGCCCGCGATACGACATCGCGCGCTTTTCGAAGCCGTGCCAGGTGCCGTAACCGATCGCGACGGTGATCACGAACGCGGCCAAGAGCGACAGCCAGAGCGATCCGATCAGCAGCTGGCAGAATTGCTGCGCCGGCCAGGCGAACACATACATGCCGTAGGAGGCGTCGCCGCCTTTGGAAAACCACGCCATCGCTTTCGCATGGCCAAGCCCGATCACGGCGGCAGCGAGCGCGAGCGAGACAAGAATCGTGTCAACCGGTGCCAGACTACGGACGAGAACAACGCCGATCAATCCGGCAGCGCCGATCGCGGCCGCATGTTTTTTGAGAGCGGGCCAGAACACCGCGAGCGCGGCGCCTGAGAAGAAATAGGACGCGAGCCTGAAGAAATCGAAAGCATTGAAACGGCCAACCTCGGGCTCGTTGCCCGTCGATGTTGCGGTCCAGGAAATGCTGACGGCAATCGCGCTGCCGATAACGATGAGCGATCTTCCGCGGCCGGCAACAAACAAAAGAAAGAGCAGGGCGTAGCACCACAACTCGTATGGCAGCGTCCAAAGCGGCTCGTTCACCGCCGTCCGCACGGTGTCGTTGAAGATGCCGGGAATGGCGAGCGTCACGCCCTTCACGAACATCAGCAGATTGTCGATGACATATTCGGCGTGCGGCCAGAGATTGGCGTAATTGCCGTACCAGAGCAGCGTCACCGCCGACACCACCACAAGAACGAAAGCAAGATTTGGAAATATCCTGAGAATGCGCGCCGAGAGAAAATGCGCCCAATCCGGATTCTTTTGCAGCGAGCGGAAAATCAAAAAGCCGCTGAGGCAAAAGAAAATCTCGACGCCAAGCTCGCCGAAGTCTTCTCCAAGTCCCGGCACCTGCGGCTCCGGCAATCCCGCCAGATCGAAATGATGGCTGAACAAAACGAACGACGCCGCGCAGAAACGGACGAAGTCATAGCTGTTCTCGCCGCGCGGTCCTGGCAAGTCGGCCGCCGCCGCGATGTCCTCTTGCGCAATTTTCGATGGAGCGTGCAATTGACGTCTGTCCCCCCGACCGCCGCCAACCGATCTTGAAACGGATTATGGCTTGCGGGTCAATTCAAGGTTCCCGGCCCCGGCCGTTTCGTTTCATTCCTTGAGGACTTGTACATCGCGGCGCAATAGGTCGAAAACGCCGCAAATTACAACCTTTTGCAGGGCGGAGCCGTGCATCGTTAAAATTCCGTTTCTTAACGCGACATTGATCTAACGCTGGTAACGCTTCGCCGGGTCGCTGGAGCGTTGAATGCGTGCGTCTCTTCGTCAAATGCTGGACCATCTGCGGCGCATTGCGTCCAACGCCACGGGCGTTGTCTCCGCATTCTCCGCTCCGGCGCAGCACGACAACGCCATCCTCAATGAGGTCGTGAACAACCTGCCGCACGGCGTGGTCGTGTTCGACAAGGATCGGCGGATCGTTTTCTGCAACGCACGCTATCGCGACATCTATCGTCTGACGCCGAACCGGACGAAACCCGGCACACCGGTTGCCGACATGATTCGGCACCGGCTCGCACTCGGCCTGATCACGCAAGCCGATCCGGAAGACTACATCCGCGAGCGCCTCTCGACCCCGATCACGCCGATGGAAGGCGTCTATGAATTTGCCGATGGCCGCAGCATTGCCTTTGTCATCCGGCTGATATCGAACGGCGGCGGCATCGCGGTTCACGAGGACATCACCGAGCGCAAAGTCCTGCAGCGGCGCCTGGAGGAGCAGCACGCGCTGTCCCGCAAGCAGGGGGAGGAGCTTCGCGTCCGCAACCTGCAGTTCGATCTTGCGATCAACAATATGTCGCAAGGCCTCTGCTTCTTTGACGGCGCACAGCGGCTGATCGTCTGCAATCAGCGCTATGTGGAAATCTACGATCTCGATCCGGCGCGCATGCGGCCTGGCATCACGCTGCAGGAGGTCGTCGATCTTCGGTTCGAGGCCGGCAGCTTTCCCGACATGACGCCGGACGAATATCTCGTCTGGCGCAGCAACATCGCGGTGTCTGCGGAAGTCTCCGATACCATCGTCAAGCTGAAGAACGGCCGCACCATCAAAATTCATCACCAGCCGATGCCCGATCTCGGCTGGGTGGCGACCCATGACGACATCTCGGACCGCGTCCACACCGAGGACCATCTGGAAGAGCAGAACCGGCGCTTTCACGCCGCGCTCAACAACATGCCGCACGGGCTGAGCATGTTCGATGCCGAGCGGCGGCTGATCGTCTGCAACCGGCGCTATCAGGAGATGTACCGCATTCCGCCGGAGCTCACAGCGGCAGGCACGCATCTTGATAGCTTGATGGACTACCGCGCGGCTACCGGACAATCGCCGGTCGATCCCAATGGATTTGTCAAAGAGCAGATCAACAGATCGGGCTCGGGTTCGGCGTGCACCTATAAAATTACGCTCGATGACGGACGGACGCTCCAGATCGACTATGAGCCGATGGCGAATGGCGGCTGGGTGACGACGCATCAGGACATCACCGAGGCCACGCATATCGAGGCCCGCATCGCGCATTTGGCCCGTCATGATTCGCTGACCGATTTGCCGAACCGGCTGCAATTCCGCGATGCGCTCGGGGAGGCGCTTGTCGGCGTCGAATCCGGGAAGAAGATCGCGTTGATTTCGATCGATCTCGATCAGTTCAAGGCCGTCAACGATACACTGGGACATCCGGCCGGCGACGAATTACTCAAAGCGGTGTCCGGGCGGCTGCGCCATTGCGTGCGCAAGAGCGACGTTGTCGCCCGGCTTGGCGGCGACGAATTCGCCATTATCCGGTCCGAGGGTGCCGACCGGCAGGGATTGTCCGCGCTCGCCGCCCGCCTGATCGAGAGCCTGTCCGAGCCGTTCCGCATCGGCGACGACGAGGTCACGATCGGAACCAGCGTCGGTATCGCCATTGCGCCCGATCACGGAAAAGATTTCGACACGCTGCTGAAAAGCGCCGACCTCGCGCTTTACCGCGCGAAATCCGACGGTCGCGGCACGCATCGTTTCTTCGAGCAGGCCATGGATGCGAAGATCCGCGATCAGCGCGCGCTGGAGAACGATCTGACCAGGGCGCTGGCGAACGACGAGTTCGAGGTGGTCTATCAGCCGCTGGTGAATATCGCAGCGCGCGAAGTGGTCGGATTCGAGGCGCTCCTGCGCTGGCACAGTCCGAGCCGCGGGCTCGTGCTGCCGAGCGTCTTCATCCCGGTGCTGGAGGAGATCGGGCTGATCAACGAGGTCGGCGCCTGGGTGCTGAAGAAGGCCTGCACCGACGCGATGCAATGGCCGACCAATGCGAAGATCGCGGTCAATCTGTCGCCGGTGCAGTTCAGGGGCAATCGTCTCGGCCTTGACGTCTGCGCGGCTTTGGCGTCGTCCGGCCTGCCCGCGCAGCGCCTCGAACTCGAAATCACCGAGACCGCGATGTTGCAGGACGCAACCACGACGCTAGCCGTCCTGCGTGAGCTGAAGGCGCTCAGCGTTGCGATCTCGCTCGACGATTTCGGCACTGGCTATTCATCGCTGAGCTATCTGCAGAAATTCCCGTTCGACAAGATCAAGATCGACCAGAGCTTCGTGCGCGAATTGCCGACGAAGGAAGAGAGCCTCGCGATCGTGCGTGCGATCATCCGCCTCGCCGACAGTCTCGGCATGACGACGCTCGCCGAAGGAGTGGAAACCGACAAGCAGTTCGCGATCCTGCGGCACGAAGGATGTGCGGAGGCGCAGGGCTATCTGTTCAGTCGTCCGGTCAGCGCCGGCCAGGTGGCGCAACTTTACGAGAGCGTCAAAAGCCTGATCTACGCGGCCTGAGGCCGTGACGGTCAGCGCGCGCCGGCGGATGATGCGGCCGGTCCCGGCGCGTTACCATGCACGATCACCACACGATCCTGCATTGCATTGAGCGCGGCGACGCCATCGGCGCGCATGCGGCGATGACCAATCACCGGGTGGACGCTGCTGCAGAAGCAGCTCGAATGTCCCAGAAGAAGCCGGACAAAAAGCCGAACGGCCGGAATAAAGAACCAGGTCGCCTGCGTTCTCTCGCGCGAAGGTCAGGAATACAAAAAGCCGACCACGACCTTCGGCACTGTTTTCCCTGCGCGCGATCGAGTTTCACTCAATCGGGCTAAGCTATCGGCCAAGTGATCTTCGCACTTGCGAAGAGAAATCTCAGGGAAGCGCCAAAAACTCAGTAAACATAGTGCGTTGCAGCGACGAATTTTGAAAATAATTTCCGAATCTGGTCTCCGTTATTATGCATACCCACTTTCCAGACTCCCGAAAGTTGGATTAGGCTTCTTCCAATAAGGCGCAAAGCGCCAGTCACGGTAGGCAGCGACGGGCCGCCGCATCCATTATCCGGCAAAAAGACCGGAAGGTGGAAGTCTCAACGGGAGAAAACGCCATGACTCAATCCTTGAAATGCACCGGCCTTGCGGCCGCATTCCTGACAGCGGCCGCGATCGCACCGATCCCGGCTGCGGCTGCGTGGGAGCCGACGCGTCCGGTGGAATTTATCATTCCTGCCGGAACCGGCGGTGGTGCCGATCAAATGGCTCGCACCATCCAGGGCATCGTCACCAAGCACAATCTGATGAAGCAGCCGATGGTGGTGATCAACAAATCCGGCGGCGCCGGCGGCGAAGGTTTCCTCGACGTCAAAGGCTCGGCCGGCAATCCGCACAAGATCATCATTACGCTGTCGAACCTGTTCACCACACCGCTCGCCACCGGCATTCCGTTCAACTGGAAGGATCTCACTCCGGTCGCGATGCTCGCGCTCGACGAATTCGTGCTCTGGGTCAATGCCGACAAGCCTTACAAAAGCGTGAAGGACTATGTCGAAGCGGTGAAGAAGGCGCCGTCCGGCTCGATGAAGATGGGCGGCACCGGCTCCAAGCAGGAAGACCAGATCATCACGGTTGCGATCGAAAAGGCGATCGGCACCAAGTTCACCTACATTCCGTACAAGGGCGGCGGTGAAGTCGCCGTGCAGCTCGTCGGCGGTCACGTCGATTCGACCGTCAACAATCCGATCGAGGCGGTCGCGCAATGGCGCGGCGGCAAACTGCGCCCGCTCTGCGTGTTTGACGCCAAGCAGCTGGCGTATACCGACAAGATCGTGGACGGCAAGGGCTGGAGCGACATTCCGACCTGCAAGTCGCAGGGCCTCAACATGGATTATGTGATGCTGCGCGGCATCTTCATGACGCCGAAGGCCACCAAGGAGCAGGTCGACTACTACATCGATCTGTTCAAGAAGGTGCGTGAAACGCCGGAGTGGAAGGACCTGATGAAGAACGGCGCGTTCAACGCCACCTTCATGACCGGTGCCGACTATTCCAAGTGGGTCGAGACGGAAGAGAAGCGCCATCAGACCTTGATGAAGGAAGCTGGCTTCCTGGCCACAAACTGATCCAAGCCTACGGGTGGGGGCGGGCGGAAATTGCCCGCCGCCCCACCCACCCGCGCATATAAAGGTCGAAGAGGATATCCATGGCTAAAGGCTCACGCATCGCACGCAGTGAAGGCCCGTCTCACAAGATGGTCGAGGCGAGCGTCACCGGGCTGGTCGGCCTGTTCGCGGTTATCGTGGTCATCGGCAGCATCAAGGCCGGGATCAATTGGGGCGCCGAAGGCCCGCGCGCGGGATTCTTCCCGTTCTATATCGGGGTGTGCATCCTCATCTCCACTGCGATCAATTTCGTGAATCTCTTCCGTGAGGAGAAGGACGGACTCTTCGCCGAATGGGGCCAATTGCGTCAGGTTCTGAGCGTCGTCATTCCGACCGCGATCTATGTCTCCTCGATCTCCTTCATCGGGCTCTACGTCGCCTCGATGGTTTTCATCGCCTACTTCATGCGCCGGCTTGGCAAATACAAATGGCCGATCATTGCGGTGATCGCGATCGGCATGCCGGTGCTCACCTACATCGTGTTCGAGAAATGGTTCCTGGTCCCGCTGCCAAAGGGTCCGCTCGAGGAATGGTTCAATCTATAGCCGCGTCGTATCACTCGGTATTCGTTTCGGGGCATATCAAAATGGAAGAACTCGCAAATCTGTTCCACGGCTTCGCGGTCGCGCTGCAGCCCTTCAACATCATGGTGATGATCGTCGGCATTATTCTCGGCGTCATCATCGGGGTTCTGCCCGGCCTCGGCGGCGCGAATGGCGTCGCGATTCTTCTGCCGCTGACATTCAGCATGTCGCCGACGTCCGCGATCATCATGCTGTCCTGCATTTATTGGGGCGCATTGTTCGGCGGCGCCATCACCTCGATCCTGTTCAATATCCCGGGCGAACCATGGTCGGTGGCGACGACCTTCGACGGCTATCCGATGGCGCAGAAGGGCCAGGCCGGCGAAGCATTGACCGCGGCCTTCACGTCGTCCTTCGTCGGCGCGCTGTTCGCCGTCATCATGATCACGCTGGTCGCGCCGCTGGTTGCGAGTTTCGCGCTCAGATTTGGGCCAGCCGAAAAATTCGGCGTCTATTTCCTCGCTTTCTGCAGTTTCGTAGGCCTCAGCAAGGAGCCGCCATTCAAGACCATCGCGGCGATGATGATCGGCTTCGCGCTCGCCGCGGTCGGGCTTGATTCGATCACCGGGCAGTTGCGGTTGACTTTCGGCTTCACGGAATTGCTCACCGGCTTCGACTTCCTGATTGCGGTGATCGGCCTGTTCGGCATCGGCGAGATTCTGCTGACCATGGAGGAGGGTTTGAGCTTCCGCGGCGGCAAGGCGAAGATCAATCTGAAGGTCGTGCTGCAGACCTGGGTGCAATTGCCGCGCTACTGGATGACGTCGCTGCGCTCCTGCGTCATCGGCTGCTGGATGGGCATCACGCCCGCCGGCGCGACGCCGGCCTCGTTCATGAGCTACGGCATCGCCAAGCGCGTCGCGAAAAACGGAAGCAATTTCGGCAAGGGCGAAATCGAGGGCGTGGTCGCGCCGGAAACGGCGGCGCACGCCGCCGGCACCGCGGCACTGCTGCCGATGCTGTCGCTCGGTGTTCCCGGCTCGCCGACCGCGGCGGTGCTGCTTGGCGGGCTGCTGATCTGGGGCCTGCAGCCTGGGCCGATGCTGTTCGTCGAGCAGAAGGAATTCGTCTGGGGCCTGATCGCTTCGATGTATCTCGGCAATATCGTCGGCCTGATCATTGTGCTGACGTGCGTGCCGTTGCTCGCTGCGATCTTGCGCGTGCCGTTCAGCATCATCGCGCCGCTTATTCTGGTGCTGTGCGCGATCGGCGCCTATTCGGTCCATAACAGCACTTTCGACGTCGTGCTGATGCTGGTCTTCGGCGTGGCCGGTTACGCACTCAAGAAATGCAATTACCCGCTCGCTCCGCTCGTGCTTGCGATCGTGCTCGGGGACAAGGCGGAAGAGGCGTTCCGGCAATCGCTGCTCGGGTCGCAAGGCTCGCTCGGCGTGTTCTTCTCCAACGGGCTGGTCTCGACGATCATGGTCCTCGGTCTGATCGCTCTATTCTGGTCGGCGATCTCGGAGGGGCTCAGCCGTCTACGCACCAGCATGGCCCGGGTTGCCTGAAAGACGAAGGGAAGAGAGCGCCGAACCTTTTGATTGAATTGCCTTAAACGCTGCCGTTGCAGAATGATGAAGGCTGGAATAATGTATCCCAGATGGGATAGGACGAGGCTCCGAAAGAGGCTTCTCAAATGAATACCAATGACACGCGCTCAGGCGGTGCCGGCACGCGCCGGGTTCCGCGCACGGCCGGTACCGACGAGGAACCGCGCATCGACATCCAGCCGATCGATACCTCGTTCAGCTTCAAGAACAAGGCTTATGCCGCGCTGAAGAATGTCATCGTGTCGATGGATATCTACCGGAGCCGCAGCGACATCCGGCTCGACGAGCGCAAGCTCGCGCTCGATTTCGGAGTGAGCCGGACGCCGGTGCGTGAAGCGATGGCGCAGCTCGAGCGCGAAGGCTTCGTGCGCTCGGTCCCGCGCCGCGGCGTCTATGTCGTGCGCAAGACCAAGGAAGAAGTGATCCAGCTGATCACCGCCTGGGCGGCGCTGGAAAGCATGGCTGCGCGCCTCATCACGCAGAACGCAAAGGACGGCGACATCGCCTCGCTGCGCAAGATGTTCGCCACCTTCGAGGGCGGCCAGCTGCGCGCGCATCTCGACGAATATTCCGACGTCAACATCGAATTCCACCAAACCATCATCCGCATGAGCGAGAACCATGTGCTGATCGATCTGGCGGAAAACCTGTTCACGCATATGCGGATGATCCGCCGCAAGACCATCGTGGAAAAGAATCGCGCCGACAAATCGATCCGCGATCACATGAACATCATCGAGGCTTTGGAAGCGCGTGACACCAATCGCGCCGAAGTCCTCGTGCGCGACCACGCGCTCGGCCTTGCCGAACATGTCGCGCGTTACGCCGATTATCTGGATTGAACGAATAGAGTTTGAGGGAGACGTCCATGGCTGAGGCAGCTGTGAAGGCAAAGGTAGAAACAGCGATGGCCGGAGCCGAGCAGGAGCTGACGGACGGCTTTCACCTCGTGATCGACGCGCTGAAGCTCAACGGCCTGAATACGATCTACGGCGTTCCCGGCATTCCGATCACGGATTTCGGCCGGATGGCGCAGGCCGAGGGCATCCGCGTGCTCTCGTTCCGCCACGAGCAGAACGCCGGCTACGCGGCCGCGATCGCCGGCTTCCTGACCAAGAGGCCCGGCGTCTGCCTCACGGTGTCGGCGCCCGGCTTCCTCAACGGCCTGACCGCGCTCGCCCACGCCACGACCAACTGCTTCCCGATGATCCTGATCTCCGGCTCGTCCGAGCGCGAGGTCGTCGACCTGCAGCAGGGCGACTACGAGGAGATGGATCAGCTCGCGATCGCCAAGCCCCTCTGCAAGGCTGCCTTCCGCGTGCTGCACGCCGCCGACATCGGCATCGGTGTCGCGCGCGCGATCCGCGCCGCCATCTCCGGCCGCCCGGGCGGCGGGGATGTGGGTCTGCCGGGCCACCAGGTGGGGGCGGGGATGGGTTCCGCCGCCGGGAAGAAGT
>CAYJNT010000113.1:9264-10511 GCA_964370945.1 uncultured Hyphomicrobiales bacterium
CTATCTCGACCTGCCGGCCAAGCTGTTCGGCCAGGTCATGGATGCCGACGCCGGCAAGAAGTCGCTGGTCAAGGTCATCGACGCGGCTCCGGCCCAGATTCCGGCCCCGGCCGCGGTCAAGCACGCACTCGATGTGCTCAAGGGCGCCAAGCGCCCGCTGATCATCCTCGGCAAGGGCGCCGCCTATGCGCAGGCCGATGACGCGATCCGCGCCTTTGTCGAGAAGAGCGGCGCCCCCTTCCTGCCGATGAGCATGGCCAAGGGCCTCTTGTCCGACACGCATCCGCAATGCGCGGGCGCGGCGCGCTCGACCGTGCTGAAGGATTCCGACGTCGTGATGCTGATCGGCGCGCGGCTCAACTGGCTCCTGTCGCACGGCAAGGGCAAAAGCTGGGGCGATGCGCCGAAGAAGTTCATCCAGATCGACATCGAGCCGAAGGAGATGGATTCGAACGTCGAGATCGTCGCTCCCGTGGTCGGCGATATCGGCTCCTGCGTCTCCGCGCTTCTCGACGCGATGGGGAGCAAGTGGGACGCCCCGCCGGCCGAGTGGACCAGCGCCGTCAAGGCGAAGCGCGAAGAGAACGTCGCCAAAATGGCGCCGCGTCTGATGAACAACAACTCGCCGATGGATTATCACGGCGCGTTGGGGACGCTCCGTACCATCATCAAGGAGCGGCCCGACGCCATCCTGGTCAACGAAGGCGCCAACACGCTCGACCTCGCCCGCGGCGTCATCGACATGTACAAGCCGCGCAAGCGCCTTGATGTCGGCACCTGGGGTGTCATGGGCATCGGCATGGGCCAAGCCATCGCCGCGGCGATCGAAACCGGCAAGCCCGTGCTGGCGGTCGAGGGCGACAGCGCCTTCGGCTTCTGCGGCATGGAGGTGGAAACGATCTGCCGCTACAAGCTGCCGGTCTGCATCGTCATCTTCAACAATAACGGCATCTATCGCGGCACCGACGTCAATCCGGCGGGCTCCGATCCCGCGACGACCGTGTTTGTCACCGGCGCACGCTACGACAAGATGATGGAGGCCTTCGGCGGCGTCGGCGTGAATGTGACCACGCCCGATGAGCTCAAGCGCGCGGTGAACGCGGCGATGGATTCCGGCAAACCGACGCTCATCAACGCGGTGATCGATCCGGCGGCCGGCTCCGAGAGCGGTCGCATCGGCAATCTCAACCCGCAAAGCGTGTTGAAGAAGAAGAAATAGGGACGCGCCGCGGGCTTTGTGCCGCGCC
>CAYJNT010000114.1:0-10386 GCA_964370945.1 uncultured Hyphomicrobiales bacterium
GCCGCCGGCGAGAACCGCATCACCGGCATGATCGAATCGCGGCCCGACTGGGTGATCTCGCGCCAGCGCGCTTGGGGCGTGCCGATCACGGTGTTCGTCAGGGAGAAGGGCGACGGCTCGGTCGAGATTTTGCAGGACGCAGCGATCAATAAAAAAATTGCCGAAGCTTTCGAGAAGGAAGGCGCCGACGCCTGGTACGAGCAGGGCGCCACGGAACGCTTCCTAGGCAACCGCGCCAACGAAGGCTGGAAAAAAGTCGACGACATTCTGGATGTCTGGTTCGATTCCGGCTCGACCCACGCGTTCGTGCTGGAAGACCCGGTGCATTTTCCGGGCCTCGCCGGCATCCGCCGCAAGAAAGACGGCGGGGCGGACACCGTGATGTATCTCGAAGGCTCCGACCAGCATCGCGGCTGGTTTCACTCTTCGCTCCTGGAAAGCTGCGGCACCCGCGGGATCGCGCCTTACGACGTGGTGCTGACCCACGGCTTCGCGCTCGACGAGAAGGGCCACAAGATGTCGAAGTCGCTCGGCAACGTGGTCGCGCCGCAGGACGTGATGAAGCAATCCGGCGCCGACATTCTGCGGATGTGGGTGTGCGCGACCGATTATGCCGACGACCTTCGCATCGGTCCGGAAATTCTCAAGACCAATGTCGAGACCTATCGCAAGCTGCGCAACACCTTGCGCTGGATGCTCGGCAATCTCGCGCATTTCGGCAGCGAGGATCGCGTCGACGCCAAGAAAATGCCGGAGCTCGAGCGGCTGATGCTGCATCGGCTCGCCGAGCTCGATGCGCTGGTGCGGCAGGCTTATGCCGAGTTCGACTACAAGCGCATCTTCGCGCAGCTCAATGCGTTCATGACCTCGGATCTCTCGGCCTTCTATTTCGACATCCGCAAGGATGCGCTCTATTGCGACCCGGTGTCGTCAGTGAAGCGCAAGGCCTGCCTGACCGTGCTCGACCAGATTTTCCGCTGCACGGCGACATGGCTTGCGCCGATGCTGTGCTTCTCCGCGGAAGAGGCCTGGCTGTCGCGTTACGGCGCCGACGCGCCGTCCGTGCATCTGCAAACCTTCCCGGACATTCCCGCCGCCTGGCGCGACGACGCGCTCGCCGAGAAATGGCGCAAGGCGCGGCTCGTGCGCCGCGTCGTCACCGGTGCGCTCGAGCTCGAGCGCGCGCAGAAGCGCATCGGCTCCTCGCTCGAAGCGGCGCCCATTGTCTATGTCTCCGACAGGGATCTGTTCGCCGCGCTCGTCGACATCGATCTCGCCGAAATCTGCATCACGTCCGGCGCAACGCTGGTGGAGGACGAAGGTCCGGCCGATGCGTTTCGTCTGGACGAAACACGCGGCGTCGCGGTCGGGCCGAAACTCGCATCGGGGAAAAAATGCGCGCGCTCCTGGAAGGTGCTCGAAAGCGTGGGCTCCGACCCCGACTTTCCGGACGTGTCGCCGCGCGACGCGCAGGCCCTGCGTGAATGGGAAGCCATGCGCAAGGCGGCGGAATAATGTGCTTTAATTTCGGTGTCGTCCCCGCGAAGGCGGGGACCCATAACCACAAAACGGTGTTTTGTGCCGTACTACGTCTACATTCTCGCAAGTCGACGTTACGGAACGCTCTATATCGGCATCACGAACAATTTGCAGCGGCGCCTTGAGGAGCATCGTCTCGGTTCAGGATCGGGCTTTGTTCGTCAGTATGGTGTTTATCGCCTGGTTCATATCGAGACTTTTGACGATCCCGAGTCTGCCATCCAACGAGAGAAACGGTTGAAAAAATGAAATCGCGATTGGAAAATCCGGTTGATCGAAGAGAACAATCCGGATTGGGACGACCAAGCCCATCTGCTTGCATGAGCGCGGAGTGGCCCCGGGTCCCCGCCTTCGCCGGGACGACAGGGGAGTGTGGTGCGTAACTTTTCACGATATCTCTGGGGCCCGCACACCCGCGACGGCATCACCGCCGCGCTGATCATCGGCTTGCTCGATCAGGCCTCCAAGCTCTGGCTCTATTATGCCTATGACCTTGCGGCCAGGAGCCCCGTTAAGGTTTTGCCGGTTCTCGATCTGGTGCTGACCTGGAACAAGGGCATCAGCTACGGCCTGTTCCAGCAGGACAGCGCTTTCGGCCAATGGGCTCTGTTCGGCGTTAAGGTTGCCGCCGCAATCTTCCTGTGGGGCTGGTTGTCGCAGGCGGCAACGCGGCTGACCGCGCTCTCGCTCGGTCTCATTATCGGCGGGGCTTTCGGCAATGCCGTCGACCGGTTAATGCATGGGGCGGTGATGGATTTCGTGCACCTGCACACGCCCGGCTACGGATTCAACTGGTATGTCTTTAACTTAAGCGATACAGCCATCGTTGCCGGGGTGGCGCTGCTGTTGTATGAATCGACCCGAGGCGACCGCGCCGCAAAAGCGCCCTGATTCCTGCCCACGACTGGCGGTCAAGGGCCGACGGCACAACGTTCGTGGAAAAACCTATGCTGCAATCCTGGACGGCCTTCCGGCATTTCCAAGTTCTTTCAAGGCCTGCGCTCGTCAAACGGCTGACGGTCGCCTGCTTTGCGGGCGCGCTCGCGCTGTCGCTCGGCGGCTTTCCCGCTTACGCAGCCGACGACGAAGAAGAACCCTTCGAGCTTCAGTTCCTGAAAAAGATGTTCGGAATCACGGATCAGGCGCCGATCGAATATCGCGAGCGTTCGCCGCTCGTGGTTCCGCCGACCCGCGATCTGCCGTCGCCGGAGACCGTGTCGGCCGAAAGCAATCCGGCCTGGCCCCAGGATGCGGCCAAGACGCCGAAGAAAAAGAAAGAGCAAAAACTGTCGGTCACGGACCAGCAGATTGCCGGTAAGCCGATCTCGCCCTACGAGCTCGACAAGGGCCGCAAGGCCGGCGCGGGTCTGACGCCGACGAGTCCGAGCGCCGCCAACGATCGCGGCGCACCGCTCTCACCAAGTGAACTCGGCTACAAGGGCGGCTTGTTCGGCGGCCTGTTCAAGGATCAGGACAAGGGCGAAGTGGCGACGTTCCCGGGCGAGGCGCCGCGCACCACCCTGACGTCGCCGCCGACCGGGTATATGACGCCGTCGCCGAATCAACCTTACGGCCTCTCCGCCAAGAAGGAAGCGCCGAAGCCCTACAAGCTTGAAGACCGGGGCACCGAGCAGCGTTGATTTCCGTTGCAACGCAAATGGAGCGTACGGATGCGGGTCGGCTTCCGGCACGCGGCCGTTATTTCGAGAAACATGAGATGAAAAAAATCGCGATCGCGTTCCCGGCAACGTTGCTCGCCGCCGCTGTCTTTTGCGCCGGCCTGCTGACTTCGCCGGCGGCAGCCGTGCCCGACGTGAGTCATTTCACGCTCAAGAACGGGCTCGATGTGGTCGTCATTCCCGACCGTCGCACGCCGGTGGTCACGCACATGATGTGGTACCGGGTCGGCGCCGCCGACGAGGAGCCGGGCAAATCGGGCCTGGCGCATTTCCTCGAGCATTTGATGTTCAAGGGCACCGCGAAAAATCCCGGCGGACGTTTCAGCCAGGTTGTCGGCACCATCGGCGGCCAGGAGAATGCATTCACCTCCAGCGACTATACCGGTTACTTCCAGCGCGTCGCGCGCGACAAGCTGAAGGAGATGATGGAATTCGAGGCCGACCGCATGACCGGCCTGGTGCTGACCGACGACGTGGTCAAGCCGGAGCTCAATGTCATCCTGGAAGAGCAGAACCAGCGCGTTGCCAACTCGCCCGCCGCCAAATTGGGAGAAGAAGTGGCTGCCGCGCTCTATCTCAATCACCCTTACGGTCGTCCGGTGATCGGCTGGCGGCACGAGATCAAGAAGCTGACGCGCGACGACGCGCTCGCCTTCTACCGGAAATATTATACGCCCAACAATGCGATCCTCGTGATCGCGGGCGACGTCACCGTCGATGAAGTCAGAAAACTCACCGAGGACACCTACGGCAAGGTCGCGCGCGTTTCCGAGTTGCCGCCGCGCGCGCGCCCAAAGGAGCCGGAACAGCGGGCCGTGCGCGTTGTGACGCTCTCCGACCCGCGTGTCGCGCAGCCGAGCCTGCAGCGTAGCTACCTGGTGCCGTCGGCCACGACCGCGAAGCCGGGTGAGGCCGAGGCGCTCGAAGTGCTCTCGCATATCCTGGGTTCGGGGACGAACAGCCGGCTCTATCGCAGCCTGGTGGTGGACAAGCAGGTCGCGGTCTCGGCCGGCGCCTGGTACCAGGGCTCCGCGCTCGACGACACGCGTTTCGGCGTCAGCGGCACGCCGCGTCCGACTGTGACCTTGCCGCAGCTCGGCGAAGCCGTCGACGCCGTGATCGCCGAACTCGCCAATAATGGCGTCACCGCCGACGAGCTTGAACGCGCGAAATCTCGCCTCGTCGCCGCGGCGATCTATGCGCAGGACAATCAGGCGACGCTCGCGCGCTGGTTTGGCGGCGGCATGACGACCGGCGCGACGGTCGAGAAGATCCGCACCTGGCCCGATCGGATCAAGACCGTCACCGCCGATCAGGTCCGCGACGCTGCCAGGCAATGGCTCGACAAGAGGCGCTCGGTCACCGGATATCTGGTCAAAGACGTGCGTCCCGAGGAGAAGCGCTCATGACAATGCCGGTTTTGCGCTTCTCCATTGTGGGTGCGGCTTTTGCCGTCGCGCTCGCGTGCGCGCCCGCCTCGGCGGCGACCAAGATCGAACGCGTGGTCAGTCCCGACGGGATCGAGGCCTGGCTGGTGCGCGAGCCTGCCGTGCCGCTCATTGCGGTGAATTTTGCGATGCAGGGCGGCGCCAATCAGGATCCGGCGGAAAAGCCCGGCGTCGGCCATTTGATGGCCTCGCTGCTCGACGAGGGCGCCGGCGATCTTGACGCGCGCGCGTTCCAGGAACGCATGGACCGTTCCGCGGTTGAACTCGGCTTCCGTCTCCAGCGCGATGAATTTCGCGGTTCGCTGCGAATTTTGCGCGAGCGCGTGGACGAAGGCTTCGAGCTGCTGCGACTGGCGCTGAACGAGCCGCGTTTCGATGCCGACGCGATCGAGCGCAATCGCGAACAGATGTTGACGGCGTTGAGACGCGAAACCACCAACCCCAACGATATCGGCAACCGGCTGTGGTGGCGCACGGCATTCCCGGATCATCCTTATGGCCGTCCGCTCAACGGCACGCTCGATTCGGTGCCGCTGATTTCGCGCGACGATCTCAAGGCCTACACCGCCCGCGTCTTCGCGCGCGACAAATTGAAGATCGGCGTGGTCGGCGATATCGACGCGGCAACGCTCGGTCCGCTGCTCGACAAGGTCTTCGGCGCGCTGCCGGCCAAGGGCGATCTCATGACCGTGACGCCGGTGCGCATGGACGCGGCCGGCCGCCGCATTTTCGTTGATCTGAAGGTGCCGCAGGCGGTGCTCAATTTCGGCGGCGCCGGCATCGCGCGCAAGGATTCCGATTTCATTCCCGCCTTCATCCTCAATCACATCATGGGCGGCGGCTCGTTCTCGTCGCGTCTGTACAGAGAGGTGCGCGAGAAGCGGGGACTGGTCTACGGCGTCTATACTTACCTCCTGCCGCTTGACGAGACGGCTTTGCTCATGGGCGGCACGCAGACGCGCGCCGACAAAGCCGACGAGACGCTCGATCTGATTCAGAGCGAGATCAAGCAGCTGATCGAGAGCGGACCGAGCGCGGAGGAGCTTGAGAAAGCAAAGTCGTACCTCAAGGGTTCCTATGCGCTCAATTTTGACACCTCGTCCAAGATTGCCGGCCAGCTGGTGCAAATCCAGCTCGACGAGCTCGGCATCGATTACATCGAGCGCCGCACCGGCCTGATCGACAAGGTCACGCTCGACGACATCAAACGCGTGGCCAAGCGGCTGCTCGACGGCGGCATTCTGGTTACGGTTGTGGGCCGCGCCCAGGACACGCCGGCGAAAAAAGAGGGCGGATAACGCATCCTTTTTCGCGCTCACGTGTTTTGTCCTTCTCTGCGTTGCTAGTATCTGCTGCCGCACCATTTCGCGGCAGCATGCCCATTTGAGATCGCGATGCCTTTGATCCACTCCATCGATCTTGCCCGCGAAGACCGCACCGGCGGGCAGGGCGTTTCCGCCAAGGCCTACGACGAGGCTCTCAAGCGCAGCGCCGATGCGCTCGCCTCGCTGCGCAAGATGCATGCGGACAAGACGCTGCGGCTTTTGCAACTGCCGGCCGAGCAGTCCGACCTTGCGGCCATCAAGGACGCGGGCCGCAAATTAAGCGCCGGCGCGACCGACATCGTCATTCTCGGCACCGGCGGATCGAGCCTCGGCGGCCAGACTTTGGCGCAGCTTGCCGATTATGCCGTGCCGGGTCTTGGCGTATTGCGGGCGAGCCCGCGTATCCACTTCATGGACAACCTCGATCCGCAGACCTTCGGCGGATTCCTGAGCAAGCTGCCGCTCGCGACGACGCGTTTTGTCTGCGTGTCGAAATCGGGCGGCACCGGCGAGACCTTGATGCAGACCATCGCGGCGCTGAGCGCGGTGAAGGCTGCGAAGCTCGATGCGCGCATCCCCGAAATCTTCTTCGGGCTGACCGAGCCGGCAAAAAGCGGCAAGCGCAACGGGCTGCGCGAACTGCTCGGCGCCCACAAGGTCGCGATGCTCGATCACGATACCGGTGTCGGCGGGCGCTACTCGGCGTTGACCAATGTCGGCTTGCTTCCGGCGGCGGCGCTCGGGCTCGACATCGGCAAGATCCGCGCGGGCGCCGGCGCGTCGCTTGCGCCGGTCCTGGCCGGAAAATTGCCCGCTGACGTCCCGGCAGCCGTTGGTGCTGCGCTCGCCATCGCGCTCGCGCAGAGCAAGGGCAAGACCATCTCGGTGATGATGGCCTATGCCGATCGCCTGGAAAAATTCGCCAAATGGTATGTGCAGCTCTGGGCGGAAAGCCTCGGCAAGGACGGCAAGGGCACGACCCCGGTCGGCGCGCTCGGACCGGTCGACCAGCACAGCCAGTTGCAGCTTTTCATCGCCGGTCCGCGCGACAAATTGTTCACGGTTGTCACCTTGGGGATGGCCGGCAAGGGCCCACGCATCGATGACGATCTTGCCAGACTCGCGGGCGAAGAGGGCATTGGCGGCAAGACCATCGGCGACCTCGTGGCCGCGCAGGGCCGCGCCACGATCGAAACGCTGGCGCGGAACGGATGCCCGGTTCGCGGCATTCACATCGAGACGCTCGATGAATTTGCGCTTGGTGAACTGTTGATGCATTTCATGCTGGAGACCATCATTGCCGCACATCTCATTGGCGTGGACCCGTACGATCAGCCGGCGGTGGAAGAGGGCAAGATCCTCGCCAAGCGTTATCTGACGGGAGGCGCGTGACATGATCCAGGTCAATTCGCGAATCGCGATCGGCGAAAATGAGATCGAGGAGAGCTTCATCCGTGCCTCCGGTCCGGGTGGCCAGAATGTCAACAAGGTGTCGAGCGCGGTGCAGCTGCGCTTCGACGTGCTGCATTCCCCGACCTTGCCGAAGGAGGTGCGGGTCCGGCTCATCCGGCTCGCCGGCAGGAAGATGACCCGCGACGGCGTGCTGGTGATCACCGCGCAGCGCCATCGCAGCCAGGATCACAATCGCAAGGATGCGCTCGAACGGCTGGTCGACATGATCCGGCTCGCCGCCATCCGTCCGACCTTGCGCAAACCGACAACGCCGACGCGCTCGTCGCGTCACAAGCGGCTGGCCGTGAAAAAGCTGCGCGGCAATGTGAAGAAGCTGCGGCGCGAGCGCCC
The DNA here is from genome assembly GCA_964370945.1 of uncultured Hyphomicrobiales bacterium. Lineage (GTDB taxonomy): Bacteria > Pseudomonadota > Alphaproteobacteria > Rhizobiales > Xanthobacteraceae > Pseudorhodoplanes. The sequence goes on from CAYJNT010000114.1 coordinate 7,795, forward strand.
GTCGGACGATTGAGCAGCTCTAATTTGTCATTCCGGACGCCGCGACAGCGGCGATCCGGAATCCAGATAAGCGAGACTCTTTGTGTATCTGGATTCCGGGTTCGCGCTGCGCGCGCCCCGGAATGACGGTCAGCCGAAGAACGCGTAGCCGAGATAGAACAATCCGAACAGCGCGAAGACCGGCGCGACCATGACGCTGTTGTTGATACGGGCCGCATGTCCCGGCTGCAGCACGGCGACCCGCGGCTGGCGCGGATCGTAATAGACCTTGATGGATTTCCCGGTCTGGTAATGCCCGACGACCTTCGCCGCGGCCGAGCGCGAGGGCAGATCGATCAGTCCGCCCCATTGGATGCGGCTGCAGCGATAGTCGCGGCCGCCGACGCGGTAGGCATATTCCACCAGTGGGCGGAAGCGCGGCTGCTCTGAATCCGCGATCACTTTCATGGACGTGGCGATCACGCTGCCTTCCGCGATCGGCCAATGCGCGCTTTCCGCCGCCCGGCGCATCGCGTGGCGGAAGAACCAGATGAGGAACAGGGCCACCGCGAGGAGGGCGAAACCGATGCTCAATCGCAGGAAAAACGCTTCTGAGAGCAACATGACGGAACCGGGCTCTTTGAGGCCTGGAGGGCCCCTTCCGGTTGTTGGTGGCGGCCGGGGGCCCGCGGGTTCACGGGGAAAACGGGGGCAAAGGACCCCAAAGAGGGGCCGAGGGGCCGCAATGCCTCCTAAAGGCCCTCAGGGGCCTTTAGGGTGGGATTTCAGCCCCTGAGTCGCTCCACAATGCCCGTCCGTCAGCTTCCCGAAGGCTTGGTCAACCGCATTGCCGCCGGCGAGGTGGTCGAGCGGCCGGCTAGTGCCGTGAAGGAGCTTGTGGAAAACGCGCTCGACGCCGGCGCCCGCCGGATCGAGGTGCTGACCGACGGGGGCGGCCGCCGCCTCATCCGGGTTTCAGACGACGGCAGCGGCATGACCCGCGCCGATCTCGATCTGTCGGTCGAGCGCCACGCCACCTCGAAGCTGGCCGGCGATGACCTGATGGCGATCGACACGCTTGGCTTTCGCGGCGAAGCGCTGCCCTCGATCGGATCGGTCGCGAAGCTCACCATCACCACGCGGCACCAAAGCGAGCCGCATGCCTGGGCGCTGAGTGTTGATGGCGGGAAAAAATCGCAAGCGATGCCGGCCGCGCTGGGCGAAGGCACGCGTGTCGAGGTGCAGGATCTTTTTTATGCAACGCCGGCGCGGCTGAAATTTTTGAAGAGCGATCGCGCCGAAGCCGAAGCCGTGCGCGAGGTTGTCCGCCGTCTCGCGATGTCGAGGCACGATGTCGCCTTCACGCTCGCGGGCGAGGAGCGCATGCCGGTCACCTGGGCCGCGGCGTTGCCGGGCGGGCCGGGGCGTTTAGCGCGACTGGGCGATATCCTTGGCGCGGATTTCCGCGCCAATGCGGTCGAGGTGAAAGCCGGGCGCGACGGATTGGCGGTCGAAGGCTACGCGGCGCTCCCCACTTTCACGCGCGCCAACGCGCTCGGGCAATATCTGTTCGTCAATGATCGTCCCGTGCGCGACAAGTTGCTGCTCGGCGCGGTGCGCGCGGCTTATGCCGATTATCTGCCGCGTGACCGCCATCCGGTGGTGGCGCTCTTTCTCACCGTCGACCCGCGCGAAGTCGATGTGAATGTGCATCCGGCCAAGACCGAAGTGCGCTTCCGCGATGCGGGCCTCGTACGCAGCCTTCTGGTCGGCGCGCTGCGCGAGGCCTTGGCGCGCGAGGCGCAACGCGCGGCATCGACCGGCGGCGATGCCACCATCGCGGCGTTCCGCCCGGCCGCTTTCCCGCGGCGCGGCGGATGGGACTTCCGCCGCTCGCCGGCGGCGCCGGATTTTCCCTCGCATGGCAATGCCGCGCTCGGCTTCGCGGAGGCCGCGCAGGCGGCGTTCGACGTGGTCGCGCCGTCCGCCGATGCGCGCGCCACCTTGGCCGAAGCGCCGGCCGATCTCATCGACAAACCTTTGGGCGCGGCGCGCGCGCAGGTGCATGAGACTTATATCGTGTCGCAGACGCGCGACGGAATCGTGATTGTTGACCAGCACGCCGCGCATGAGCGGCTCGTCTATGAGCGGTTGAAAGCCGCCGTGGAAAAGCAGGGCATCGCGCGGCAGATCCTGCTCATTCCGGACGTGGTCGAGCTCGACGAAACCGATGTCGAGCGGCTTGCTGCGCGCGCGGAGGAACTCGCGCGATACGGTCTTGTGCTCGAAACCTTCGGCCCCGGCGCGGTTGCGGTGCGCGAGACGCCGGCTTTGCTCGGCGAGATCGATGCGGGCTCGCTGGTGCGCGATCTCGCCGAGCACGTCGCGGAGTGGGATGACAGCGTGCCGCTGGAACGCCGCCTGATGCATGTCGCCGCGACCATGGCCTGCTACGGCTCGGTGCGCGCGGGGCGGCGATTGAAACCCGAGGAGATGAACGCGCTGCTGCGCGAAATGGAAGCGACGCCGAATTCCGGCCAGTGCAATCACGGCCGCCCGACCTATGTCGAGCTCAAGCTCACCGATATCGAGCGGCTGTTCGGACGGCGCTAG
>CAYJNT010000115.1:0-7708 GCA_964370945.1 uncultured Hyphomicrobiales bacterium
CGACGCATAGAGGGGCTTTCTTCCCCGGGGTTGCCGAGCCGGTTCCGGAGCGGCATAGATGGAACTCCGATCCGTTGCGCGACCCATTACAAATGTCCGTCGACGAAACCGAAGCGCCTGCAGAGACGAGCTACACTCACGGCCCGCCCGAGAGCGAAGCCGGCGGCGTGCTCACGATCGATCTTTCGGCAATTGAGGCGAATTGGAAGCGATTGCGCTCGATCGCGATGCCGGCGGAATGCGGCGCGGTGGTCAAGGGCGACGGTTACGGCTGCGGGCTCGAGCCGGTGGTGGCGCAGCTTTATCATGCCGGCTGCACGACATTCTTCGTCGCCGACCTGTCGGAAGCAAAGCGCGCCCGCGCCATCGCGCCGGAAGCGACCGTTTATGTCCTCAACGGGCTGCCGCCCGGCACGGGCCCGGCCTTTGCCGAGCATTACCTGCAGCCGGTGATCGGATCGACATCCGAACTGGCCGAATGGGACACGTTCTGCACCTCGAGCGGATGGCATGGCGGATTCGCGCTGCATGTCGATACCGGGATGAACCGCCTCGGCGTGACGGTCGAGGAAGCCGCGGCCATCGCGCCTCGCCTCTCATCCGAAAATCACGGCATGACGCTCCTGATGAGTCATCTCATCGCCGCCGAGACGCCGGAGAATGCGCGCAATCACGATCAGATGGTCGCGTTCCGGGAGATCCGGCGCATGTTCCGCGGCATTCCGGCCTCGCTGGCGAATTCCTCCGGCATCTATCTTGGCCGCTCGGCCTTGTGCGACCTCGTGCGGCCGGGCGTGGCCTTGTTCGGGCTCAATCCGACGCCTGGAAAGCCCAACCCGATGTATCGCGTCGTCGACCTGAAAGCGCGGATCACGCTCATCCGCCGGGTCGAAATCGCGCAGACCGTCGGCTACAGCGCGACCTGGACGGCGCGGCGGATGACGCGGATCGCGATCATCGGAGTCGGTTACGCCGACGGCTATCTGCGCTCGGCGAGCGGCGACGACAACAAGCCCGGCGGCAACGTGCTTGTCGCCGGCATCAAATGCCCGATCGTCGGACGCATCTCGATGGATCTCACAGCGATCGACATCACCGATCTGCCGCCGAATGCCGCCAAGCGCGGCGACTATGTGACGCTGATCGGTGAAGGCCTGGAACTGGAAGAAGTCGCTGAACAGGCCGGCACGATCGGCTATGAAGTGCTGACGAATCTGGGGCATCGTTACGCCCGCGTCTACAAGAGCGGCTGATCCGCTCAACGACTTGCCGTTTCTCCACCCGGCGAACTCATGAGCAAACGCACGTTATCCTTCGTCTGCCAGAATTGCGGCGCCGCTTACGGGCGCTGGCAGGGAAAGTGCGAGGCCTGCGGCGAGTGGAACACGCTCGCCGAGGAGAATGCCGGCGGGGGCGTCGCCGCGCGCGGTCCCGGCAAGGCGCCAGGCAAGGGACGCCCGTTCGCGCTCGAGGCGTTGTCGGGCGAAACGCATGAGGCGCCGCGGCTCGCCACCGGCCTTTCCGAATTCGATCGCGTCACCGGCGGCGGGCTTGTGCGCGGCTCGGTGCTGCTCGTTGGTGGTGATCCCGGCATCGGCAAATCGACCTTGCTCATTCAGGTCGCCGCCGCGCTCGCGCGCAACGGCCAGCGCTCGGTCTATATCTCCGGCGAGGAGGCCGTGGCCCAAGTGCGGCTGCGCGCCGAGCGGCTCGCGCTGTCGGACGCCAAGGTCGAGCTCGCCTCCGAGACGTCGGTCGAAGATATCCTCGCCACTTTGTCGGGCGGAAAGACGCCGCGGCTGGTCGTGGTCGACTCGATCCAGACCATGTGGACCGATGTCGTGGAATCCTCGCCCGGCACGGTGACGCAAGTGCGCTCGTCCGCGCAGGCGCTGATCCGCTTTGCGAAAAAGACCGGCGCCTGCATCGTGCTGGTCGGTCATGTCACCAAGGACGGACAGATCGCGGGGCCCCGCGTGGTCGAGCATATGGTCGACGCGGTGCTCTCCTTCGAAGGCGACGGCGCGCATCAGTTCCGCATTTTGCGCGCGGTGAAAAACCGCTTCGGCCCGACCGACGAGATCGGCGTGTTCGAGATGACGGGCCTCGGCCTGCGCGAAGTCGCCAATCCGTCCGAATTATTTCTGTCCGAGCGCAATCTCGGCTCGCCCGGCACGGCCGTGTTCGCCGGCATCGAAGGCACGCGCCCCCTGCTCGTCGAAATCCAGGCGCTGGTCGCCCCGACCTCACTCGGCACGCCAAGGCGAGCCGTCGTCGGCTGGGACCAAAACCGCCTCTCGATGGTGATCGCGGTGCTGGAAGCGCATTGCGGCGTCCGCCTCGCAGGCCACGATGTGTATCTCAATGTCGCCGGGGGGCTTCGCATCCAGGAGCCGGCCGCAGACCTCGCCGCCGCTGCCGCGCTTGTCTCCTCGCTCACCAATGCGCCCTTGCCGCCGGACGCGGTCTATTTCGGGGAGGTCTCGCTTTCCGGCGCGATCCGCCCCGTTCCGCAGACCGCCGCGCGCCTGAAGGAAGCATCCAAGCTCGGCTTTGTCCGCGCTTTCGTGCCGGAATCGGCCAAAGCCGAAGCGGCCTCCGAGCCGCAATTGAACGTGACGGCGAACAATACCCTGTCCGCCCTGGTCGCCGATGTCGCCGCCCGCGGCGTGGGCCGTGGTCCCAGACTCTTGAAGGAATAGGCCCTTTTGCAGGAATGCGGCAGGCGCGCCACGACCTTTCCGAAAGCATAAACCCCTGCGGCAGAAGACGGGTGACGGGGCGGAACAGGCCCGCTATACAGGCGCCGCGCTAGTGGCCCGAATCCGAAGTTCGCCTGATCTCGCAGCACCATCTGTGGCGAACTTCGGATTCAAGGCCGCTAGCAATTTATAACTTCCAGTGTGGTTTAGGTTCAGAAGTCCCCTTAACGAACTCGCCGCGACGATCAAGCGGACTTCTGAACCACCGCACTGGGGAACCGCCCGATCGACCGAGAGCTTTTCAGCCAGATCATGCCGATCACGATTCTCGACATCATTCTCCTCGTCGTCATGCTGGTTTCGGGCCTCCTGGCGATGATCCGCGGCTTCATGCGCGAGATCCTGTCGATCGCGGCCTGGGCCACGGCGGCGGTGGCGACCCTTTATCTTTATGCGCGGTTGCTCCCTTACGCGAAGCAATATTTCAACAACGACATCGTCGCCGCGGCAGCCGTGATCGGCGGCGTGTTCCTCGGCACCCTCTTGATCGTCTCGGTCGTCACCATCCGCGTCTCCGACATGATTCTCGACAGCCGAATCGGTGCGCTCGATCGCACGCTTGGTTTCCTGTTCGGGCTCGGCCGCGGGCTCATTATCGTGGTCGTCGCCTTCCTGTTTTTCGACTGGCTGGTGCCGCAAAAGTCCCAGCCTGCATGGGTTAGCGGGGCCAAATCGAAAGTCGTACTCTCCGGAACCGGGGATTGGCTGAAGTCGATGTTGCCGGATGACCCCGAAAGCACCATCTTGAAGCGGTTGAAGCGTCCGCGCGAAGACGGCGAAGAGCAGCCGGCGGACCAGCGCTCCGATAGCGGGCGCGGCGAGACGCAAGGCTATGTACGGTCGGACCGGGCGAGCATGCAGCGGCTGATCGACGGAAAAGCGGCACCGGCGCGCTAGGGCCGCCGGACGGAGGTCCGATTGGACGAGATGAAGGGCACGTCTCCCGAACAAGGCCTCCCCGATCCCGGCGGGCCGGACATGGTTAAGGACAGCTCCTGCCAAAGCGCTTTGGACGACGGCGACCGGCTCCGCGAGGAATGCGGGGTCTTCGGCATTTTCGGCCATCCCGATGCCACCGCGATCACCGCACTCGGCCTGCACGCGCTCCAGCATCGCGGCCAGGAAGCCGCCGGCATCGTCTCCTTCGACGGGCAGCGCTTCTATTCCGAGCGCCGGCTGGGCCTCGTCGGCGACACCTTCTCCAAGCGCCATGTGATCGATCGCCTGCCCGGCATGAGCGCTTGCGGGCATGTGCGCTATTCGACCACCGGCGAAACTTTACTTCGGAATGTGCAGCCGCTGTTCGCCGAGCTCGATCCCTTCGGCTTCGCCATCGGCCATAACGGCAATCTCACCAATGGCCTGACACTGCGGCGCGAGCTCGTGCATGGCGGCGCCATCATGCAATCCACCACCGACACCGAGGTGATCATCCATCTCGTGGCGCGCTCCAACAAGCCGCGCTTTGTCGACCGTTTCATCGAAGGCCTGCGCGCGCTCGAAGGCGCCTATTCCTTCGTCGGCCTCACCAACAAGAAGCTCGTCGGCGCGCGCGATCCGCTCGGCATCCGTCCGCTGGTCATGGGCATGCTCGACGGCGCCCCGATCCTGTGCTCCGAGACCTGCGCGCTCGACATCATCGGCGCGAAATATGTCCGCGACATCGAAAACGGCGAAGTCGTGATCTTCGACGACAAGGGCATGCACAGCCACAAGCCGTTCCCGCCGATGCAGCCGCGGCCCTGCATCTTCGAATACATCTATTTCTCGCGGCCGGATTCCGTTATCGGCGGCCGCTCGGTCTATGACGTGCGCAAGACCATGGGCGGCCAGCTCGCGCTCGAAGCGCCGGCCGACGCCGACGTCGTGGTTCCCGTTCCTGACTCCGGCGTGCCGGCCGCGCTCGGCTATGCGCAGGCCTCCGGCATCCCGTTCGATCTCGGCATCATCCGCAACCATTATGTCGGCCGCACCTTCATCGAGCCGACGCAGCAGATCCGCGCGCTCGGTGTGCGGCTCAAGCACAGCGCCAACCGCGCGGTGGTCAACGGCAAGCGCATCGTGCTGATCGACGATTCCATCGTGCGCGGCACCACCTCGACCAAGATCGTGCAGATGATGCGCGATGCCGGCGCCAAGGAAGTGCATTTCCGCATCGCCTCCCCGCCGATCACGCATCCGGATTATTACGGCATCGATACGCCGGATCGGGACAAGCTCCTCGCCGCGACCCACAACCTCGAAGAGATGCGCGCCTTCATCGGCGCGGATTCGCTTTCGTTCCTCTCGGTCGAGGGCATCTACAAGGCGATGGGCTACGAGAGCCGCGATCCGGTGCGCCCGCAATTCACCGATCATTGCTTCACCGGCGATTATCCGACGCCGCTGACCGATCGCTCCGTCGCCGCCAATATGCCGCGGCAATTGTCGCTGCTCGCCGAAGCGAGCTGACGCGTTCAAAGCCTGACGATGTCGAAGCCCCTCACCGGCCGTATCGCGCTTGTCACCGGCGCCTCGCGCGGGATCGGCTTTGCGACCGCATTGGCCCTGGCGAATGCCGGCGCCCATGTCGTGGCGCTCGCCCGCACCGTCGGCGGCCTCGAAGAGCTCGACGACGAGATCAAGAAAGCGGGCTCGACCGCGACACTGGTGCCACTCGACCTGAAAGACCTCGACGGCATCGCGCGGCTCGGCGCCGCGCTCAACGAGCGCTTCGGCAAGCTCGATGTGATGGTGGCGAATGCCGGTCTGCTTGGGCCGCTCTCACCGCTCTCGCATGTCGAGCCGAAAGTGTGGACCGAGCTGATCGCGGTCAACATCACCGCCAATTGGCAGTTGATCCGCTGCATGGAGCCGCTGCTGCAACAGTCCGACGCCGGGCGCGCGGTGCTGATCACTTCGGGCGCGGCGTCGAAGGGCGAAGCCTATTGGGGTCCCTACGCCGTCTCCAAAGCCGCGCTCGACACCATGGCGCGCGCCTGGGCGGCGGAAAACGCGACCACGAAACTGAAAATCAACCTGTTCAGCCCCGGCGCGGTGCGCACGCGCATGCGCGCGACGGCGTTTCCGGGCGAAGACCGCGAGACGCTCACGCCGCCGGAAGCGGTCGCGGAAAAGATCGTGACGCTGTGTTTGCCGGACGTTGCGGAAACCGGACAGCTTTATTCATTCCCGGACGGCAAATTCCTGCAATTCCACAAGCCGTCGTGATCAATCACGCCGTCATTCCGGGGCGCGCATGAAATGCGCGAACCCGGAATCCAGACACACGGTTGAGCGCCTCTGGATTCCGGGTTCGCCGCGGAGCCTGTCATCGGGCCGCGCATTCGCGCGGACCCGTTGGCGGCGCCCCGGAATGACAGCGAGTTAGCCTCGCTCACTTTTTCTTCCTCCCCGCATACGGATTTTCCTTCTCCCGCAGCGTCAGCCTTATCGGCGTGCCCGGCAGGTCGAACGCCTCGCGCAACGAGTTGACGAGATAGCGCTTGTAGGCTTCCGGCACGGCGTCGGCGCGGGTGCAGAAGATGATGAAAGACGGCGGCCGCGCTTTCGCCTGCGTGATGTAATTGAGCCGCAGCCGCCGGCCCGATACCGCCGGCGGCGGATTGGCCGACGTCGCCTCCTCGAACCAGCGATTGAGCGCCGCGGTGGGAACGCGCTTGTTCCAGGTATCGTAGGCGTCGACCACGGCTTGCATCAATTTGTCGAGCCCCTCGCCGGTCAGTCCCGACACCGCGACGACGCCCGCGCCCTTGACCTGCGGCAGCCAGTGATCGGCCTCCTCGCGCACCTTGCCGATGGCGTGGCGACCGGTCTCCTTCAAATCCCATTTGTTCATGCCGATCACGAGCGCGCGGCCCTCGCGCTCGACAAGATCGGCGATGCGCAGATCCTGTTCCTCGAAATCCGCGCCGGCATCCATCAGCAGCACGACCACCTCGGCGAATTTCACCGCATTGATCGCGTCGGCGACCGAGAGCTTTTCAAGCTTCTCGTCGATCCTGGCGCGCTTTCGCAACCCCGCGGTGTCATGCAGCAGAAACGCGCGTCCGCGCCATTGCAATTCGACCGCGATGGAATCGCGCGTGATGCCGGCTTCCGGGCCGGTGAGCAGGCGATCCTCGCCGATCAGCCGGTTGATCAACGTCGATTTCCCGGCATTCGGCCGCCCGACAATGGCGACGCGGATTTTGCGGTCCTTCGCTTCCGATCCGGCTTCATCCTCCGCGCGTTTCGGCAATAACTTCGCCAACGCCTGATGCAGATCGGCGAGGCCCTCGCCATGCTCGGCCGAAATCGCCACCGGCTCGCCCAAACCCAGCGCGTAAGCTTCAAGCGCGCCGTCCGCGCCGGCCTTCCCCTCGCTCTTGTTGGCGAGGACGACCACCGGCTTTCCGGATTTGCGCACCAAGTCCGCAAAGGCGCGATCGGCCGGGAGAAGCCCTGCGCGTGCGTCGATCAGAAAGAAGATCGCGTCCGCCTCGTCGAGCGCGGCCTTGGTCTGCGCCAGCATCCGGCCGGCCAAGCTGTCGGGCGCGGATTCCTCGAGGCCCGCGGTGTCGATGATGTTGAATTTCAATTCGCCGAGGCTCGCCGCGCCGTGCCGCCGGTCGCGCGTCACGCCCGGAAGGTCATCGACCAGCGCCAGCCGCTTGCCGACCAGCCGGTTGAACAAGGTCGATTTTCCGACATTCGGCCGGCCGATGATGGCGATGGTGAAAGGCATGGCTGGAATTCAATCTATCCGCTCGTCATGGCCGGGCTTGTCATTCGTAAGTCCGGTATACCGGACTTGCGACACTTAATTACACACAACTCGGGCAAGCCCGAGTTGTGTTGCCATCCACGTCTTACTTACTGATTTAGCAAAGAAAGACGTGGATGCCCGGCACAAGGCCGGGCATGACGAAAAAATCAGCGCGAGAATGTGCCGGGTTGCGGCGCCG
>CAYJNT010000115.1:7808-10365 GCA_964370945.1 uncultured Hyphomicrobiales bacterium
CCCTTGATCAGCTCCGGCGGCACGCCCTTGGACACGCCCGGCACGCCCTCGGGGAAAACCTCGCGGCGCTCGCCCGGCAATTTCTTCTTCGTATCCGGGATCAGATTGACGAGGTCGAATGTCTCGCAGCCCGCGAGCGGCAGCGCGAGGCCGGCGGCCAGCAGGCCCGTCCGCATCAGCCGCAATGCCGCGCGCGCTTTCATGCTCAGCCCTTCGCCGCCGCCGGCAGCATTGCGATCAGCACTTCGACGCGCGATCGAATGGCACCCGGCGTTTCGCCGTCACTGATGATCTGCTCCGCCCATCGCCGCGCGGTGGCCGTGTCGTTGTGGCGCCAGGCCGAGAGCGCCAGCAGCTCGCGCGCGGAATGGCGGAAGGTGCGCCCGGGCGCCGCGAGCGGCTCGAGCCTTCGGCTCATCTCGCCATAGGGCACGGTGTCGACCAGCAGAAATCCGGCGCGCAAGGCGGCGAGATCCTGAAAGCGCTGCCCGATGCCGGCATCGGCGGCGAGTGTGTCATATGCCGCGACCGCGGCCTTGGGATCGCGGGAGCCAAGCTCCGCCGCCTCGCGCAGCCGCGCCAGCATCGGATAACCGCCCGCGCCGTCTTTGACGACCTTGGCGAACGCGTCGGCCGCTTCCTGATGCTTGCCGGCTTCGGCGAGCGTCATCGCCGCCTCGAATTGCGCCCCGGCCTCCTGCGCTTTCTGCCGCTGCAGGTAGTCGTAGCCGCGCCAGCCGCCGACCGCGGCGACAAGCAGCAAAGCGGCCGCGACGATGTATGTGCCGTAGCGCTGCCAGATTTTCTCAAGCCGCTCGCGCCTTACGGCCTCATCGACCTCGTTAAAAATATCGGCCAAGTCACTGTCCCCAACGGTTTTTCAGCTGATGTGGGGCAATCCCGGCCCCCTGATGGATGGGCCGTAAAATACCCGTGTGGCGTGGACAAGGCAAAGGGCAACCGGGACATGATTAATGGCTGTCATCCCGGGGCGCGGGCGTTAGCCCGCGAGCCCGAAATCCATAACCACGGCTCTGGAATATGGATTCCGGGCTCGCCGCTGCGCGGCGCCCCGGAATGACAAACAACTAGGGCTTCCTCATCCCGTAAACCTGCTCCGGCCCGGGAAAGGCGCGCGAGCGCACCTCCCTGGCGTAGTCGGCCACCGCCTTTTCGATCGACGGCCCAAGATCGCCGTAGCGCTTCACGAATTTCGGCACCCGCGCCGACAGGCCCAGCATGTCCTCCAGCACCAGGATCTGGCCGTCGCAGGCCGCGCTGGCGCCGATGCCGATCGTCGGGACCTCGACCATGCCGGTGATCTTGCGCGCCAGCGGCTCGGCCACCGCCTCGATCACCATGGCGAAGGCGCCGGCGTCGGCGACCGCGCGCGCGTCGTCCTCGATCGGGCCCCAATCCTTCTCGTCCCTGCCCTGCGCGCGGAACGAGCCGATCGTGTTGATCGATTGCGGCGTTAAGCCCACGTGACCCATCACCGCCACGCCGCGCTCGACCAGAAAGCGGATCGTCTCCGCCATGCGCCGCCCGCCTTCGAGCTTGATCGCGCCGCAGCCGGTTTCTTTCAGCACGCGCGAGGCCGACATGAAGGCCTGCTCTTTCGAGGCTTCATAGGAGCCGAACGGCATGTCGACCACCACCAGCGCGCGCCTGGAGCCGCGCATCACCGCATGGCCCTGCAGGATCATCATGTCGAGCGTCACCGGCACGGTCGATTCCATGCCGTGCATCACCATGCCGAGTGAATCGCCCACAAGAATGAAATCGCAATATTGATCCATCAGCCGCGCGGTATGCGCGTGATACGCGGTCAGCGAAACGACCGGCTCGCCGTTCTTGCGCGCGCGGATATCGGGCGCGGTCAGCCGCTTGATGTCCTCAAAGCTCGACATCTCAGGCGCCGAAGGCGGGAACGCCGATCACATTCGGGTGGAACCACCAGCCGAGCACGGCATAGAGCGCGACGCCGCCGAACACCGCGATCACGTCGTTGCGCATGCCGCCGACCGGGATCGGCGGCGCGCCGGGATCGCTGCGGCTCTTGAGCGAGACGCGGTCGATCACCGCCCAGGCGAGCACCGATCCGAACAGGATCACCGAACCGAGATCGCCGTTGGCGAGGAGATGCGCGAGCGCCCAGAGCTTCACGCCGGCGAGCATCGGATGCTTCAGCGTCATATAGATGTGGCCGCGGGCATAGGCCGACACCAGCATGATCAGCGCGAACAGGACGAGCAAGGCCGCGAGGTGCTTGGTCCAGGTCGGCGGCGACCACAGCTCGATCCATCCCTTGGCGCGATAGCGCGCGAAGCCGTAGACGATCAGCGCGATGCCGACGGCCGAAACGAGCGAATAGACGCCCTTGTAAGCATTCTCGCCCAAACGCGCGATCAACGCCGCGCGCCGCTCCCGCATGGTCGTCACGAGATGCCCGCCGAGAAAGATGACGAGACCCAAAATCATAATCGAAAGGCCCATAAGGCGGCTCCTATCCGGCAATTCGGCGTGGACGGTTCGCGAATAAAGAGGATTGTGCGGG
>CAYJNT010000116.1:0-10275 GCA_964370945.1 uncultured Hyphomicrobiales bacterium
TCCGCACGACCGAGAAGGACGACGATCCCGAGATCACGCGCTGGGAGCAGAAGGAGTATTTCGATTTCTTCTGAGATCGCTGTCGGTCGGTAATTGAGATTTTGCGGGCCGTGACTATATTATGGCTTCGACGAAGCGTGATAAATGCAAATGCTTAATCGCGAAACGATCAACGACACGGCGAAACTGATCATGCATCGGCTGATCGCGCGTCAGCTTGCGCGTGATCATTCGCTGGTCGATCGGGCAAGGGTTACGCTTGCGAAGATGGCGCTGCGCTTTCCTGACCGGCATTTCATCCGCGAGTGGGATGCTTTGCTGGATTGCCCCGTCAACGAGATCGGGCTGATTTTGACCAGCCGCAGCCAGCGAGCAAAGCGGCTGAGGCTGTCGTCGCCGTTCGTCCTCGCTCATGGCGTCGGCGTTGATTTCAAGAACGAGAGCCTTCGGCGCCGGATTGGACGGGCCGCGAAACGAATCGCGTCGCGTGGCGGAACCGACGCAAAGATTGAGCACTCACGGTCAGCAGCGTGATGCCGCCGGACCGGTTGACGCGCACGCTTGCGGATTTGGAACGCACAGTCCGGGCGATCGCCACCGAATTCAAGTCAGACACGGTCTTCATAATCGGCAGTCAAGCGATCCTTTTTGGCTGGCCAGACGCACCTTCGGCGATGACGGCCACACCAGAGATAGACGCGTTCCCCGCCAACGCCAGAATTTGGGAAACACAGGAAAAAGCAAAGAATCCGGACGAGAGTCCGGAGGCTTCCGAACATATCAATGCTCTCTTCGGCGAGGGGTCGCAGTTCCACGAAACGCACGGTTTCTACATCGATGGTGTCGATGAGAATACCGCCATGCTGCCGGCCGACTGGCAGGAGCGCGCCATCGTGTTGCGGGTCGCGGTCGGCGATCGTGTTGTGAAGGCGATAGCGCCTTGTCCGGAAGACATCATCGTCTCGAAAGTCGCCCGCCTCGATGACAAGGACAAGACGTTTATCGATGCCCTGCATACCGCTCGACCGCTTGATCCGGATCTTATCGAGCGGCGCATTCGGTCGAGCAGGATGGAGCCTGCGGTCGCGGACAGGGCGGTGGCGTATATTCGGGCGCTGGCTCGCCGATGAGAGCGACGCCGCCTTACGCGTCCACGCTGGCGTTGAGCGCGTTTTCCTGGATGAAGTCGCGGCGCGGCTCGACCAGTTCGCCCATCAGCTTGGTGAAGATGTCGTCGGCCTCGTCGGTCTCCTTGACCTTCACCTGCAGCAGCGAGCGCACATTGGTGTCGAGCGTCGTTTCCCAGAGCTGCTCGGGGTTCATCTCGCCGAGGCCCTTGTAGCGCTGCATCGAAGTGCCCTTGCGCCCGGAGCCGGTCATGGCGTCGAACAGGTCGACCGGACCGTAGATCTGCAGGCTTTCCTCCTTGCGCCGCAGCGTCGCCGGCCGGGCATAGACCTGCTGCAGCGAGAGCGCGAATTCGTCGAGCTTGCGGGCGTCGGCCGAGCCAAGGAGCGCCGTGTCGAGGACCGCGACTTCCTTCACGCCGCGCACCGTGCGCTCGAAATGGAAGCCATCGTTGAAATGCCCGACCCAGCCGCGTTCGGTTTCGTCGGCGAGCGCGTCGAGGCGCCGGGCGATGTAATCGGCGGCGGCCTTCGCAGCATTCGGATCGTCGGTGACTTTCGGGGTGAGCACGCCCGCAATCGCGGCCTGCTCGACCACCTTGCGGTTATAGCGGCTGTGCAATCCGGCGAGCAGATTGCGCACCACGCGCGCGTCTTCGACCAGCTTGCGCAAATCGGCGCCGGCGCGCTCCTCGCCGCTCGAGAGTTTCAGCACCGCTTCTTCGAGGCCGCCGGCGATCAGATAGTCTTCCAGCGCGCGCTCGTCTTTCAGATACTGCTCGGACTTGCCGCGCGAGACTTTGTAAAGCGGCGGCTGCGCGATGTAGAGATGGCCGCGCTCGATCAAGGCCGGCATCTGCCGGTAGAAGAACGTCAGCAGCAAGGTGCGGATATGCGAGCCGTCGACATCCGCGTCGGTCATGATGATGATTTTATGGTAGCGCAGCTTGTCGGGATTGAATTCGTCGCGGCCGATGCCGGTGCCGAGCGCCGTGATCAGCGTGCCGATCTCCTGGCTGGACAGCATCTTGTCGAAGCGCGCGCGCTCGACATTGAGGATTTTTCCGCGCAGCGGCAGCACCGCCTGGAATTCGCGGTTGCGGCCCTGCTTGGCGGAGCCGCCGGCGCTGTCGCCCTCGACGATGAACAGTTCGGATTTCGCGGGATCGCGTTCCTGACAATCGGCGAGCTTGCCGGGGAGCGATGAGACGTCGAGCGCGCCCTTGCGGCGGGTCAGCTCGCGCGCCTTGCGCGCCGCTTCGCGGGCGGCGGCGGCTTCGACCACCTTGCCGACGATGGTTTTGGCTTCCGCCGGATGCACCTCGAACCAGTCCTGCAGCGCCTCGTTGACGATATTCTCGACCACCGGCCGCACTTCGGACGAGACGAGCTTGTCCTTGGTCTGCGAGGAGAATTTCGGGTCGGCGACCTTCACCGAAAGGACGGCCGTCAATCCTTCGCGGCAATCGTCGCCGGTGAGATCGACCTTTTCCTTGCGGGTGACGCCGCCGCGCTCGGCATATTGCGTCACCTGGCGCGTGAGCGCGCCGCGGAAGCCGGCGAGATGCGTGCCGCCGTCGCGCTGCGGAATGTTGTTGGTGAAGCAGAGCACGCTCTCGTGATAGCCGTCGTTCCACCACAGAGCGGCTTCGACGGTGATGCCCTCGCGCTCGGTCTTGATGTTGATGGGCGCGGGAACGAGCGCGGTCTTGTTGCGGTCGAGGTATTTCACGAACGCCTCGACGCCACCCTCATAGCGCATCTCCTCGCGCTTCTCGACCGCATGGCGCATGTCCGACAGAGCGATCGTGACGCCGGAATTCAGGAACGCGAGCTCGCGCAGCCGGTGCTCGAGCGTAGCGAAATCGAATTCGACCATGGTGAAGGTCTTGTCCGAGGGCAGGAAGGTGACTTCGGTGCCGGTCTTGCCTTCGGACGTGCCGGTGACTTTCAGCGGCGCCTGCGCGACGCCGTCGCGGAATTCCATCGTGTGCTCTTTGCCGTCGCGCCAGATCGTGAGCTTGAGGAAGCTCGAGAGCGCGTTGACCACCGAGACGCCGACGCCGTGCAGGCCGCCGGACACCTTGTAGGAATTCTGGTCGAATTTTCCGCCCGCATGCAGCTGGGTCATGATGACCTCGGCCGCCGACACGCCTTCGCCCTTGTGGATGTCGACCGGAATGCCGCGGCCGTCGTCGCGCACGGTGCAGGAGCCGTCCGGATTGAGGGTGACGATCACTTCCTTGGCGTAGCCGGCGAGCGCCTCGTCGACCGCGTTGTCGACCACCTCATAGACCATGTGATGCAGGCCCGAGCCGTCATCGGTGTCGCCGATATACATGCCGGGACGCTTGCGGACGGCGTCGAGGCCTTTCAGGACCTTGATCGATTCCGCATCGTAATCGGAAGGGTTGCGCTCAGCTTTTTGACGGGCGGAGTCCGCCATAAGAGGCCTCGAATCAAATTTGCGAAGGGTTCTGGAACGGATTGTGGTTTGGCACGAAAAACGCTGTCCGCATAGCGAAAAAGATAGCCTTTAAGTGGTTGTTTTTCCTAAGTTTTCAAGCGCGCAGATGGGCCAAAAACCGCGATTTTCAGGAGCTGTAAAAACACGCGCCGGCAGGCCTATTTCCGAGCTTGAACCGTGCCCGGATTGACCTCGAAAATCTGTGCGCGGTCGGAAATTTCAGCGAAAGCGAGCGGGTCCGCCCCGGTCATCCAGACCTGCGCGCCGAGCAGCGCGAGCGCATCGAACAACGCCGCGCGCCGGGCCGGATCAAGATGCGCCGCGACCTCGTCGAGCAGGAGGACCGGCGCAAATCCCGTCATCTCTTGCAGCAATCCGCTATGCGCCAATACCAGCCGGATCAGCACGGCCTTCTGCTCGCCGGTCGAGGCGTCGGAGGCCGGGATATTTTTCGGCCCGTAGACCACCGTGAGGTCGGTCAGATGCGGGCCGTCGAGCGTGCGGCCGGCGGCGGCGTCGCGCGCGCGGTTCTCCTTCAGCACGGTGCGGTAACGGTCCTCGATCTCGGTCGCCGGATGACCAAGCAGCATCTGCTCGATCCAGCCCGACAAGGCGATCTCGGCGAAAGGAAAGTGGGAATCGATCTCGCGGCTCTGCGCGAGCTTGCCTTGCAGGCGCTTGACGGTTTCCGCGCGGAGCGCGGCGACCGCGATCGCAAGCTCGGCGGTCTCGTGCTCGACCGCGTCGAGCCAGTGCGGGTCGTGGCGCGGATCCTCCAGCAGGCGGTTGCGCGAGCGCAGCGAACGGTCGAGCGCCGAGACGCGGCTTCTGTGCTCGGCATCGACCGCGACCACCAGGCGATCGAGGAACCGCCGCCGCTCGGAGCCGGGACCGGAAAACAATCCGTCCATCGCCGGGGTGAGCCAGATCACCCGCAGGTGATCGGCGAACGCGGCCGCGGACGACACCGGTTCGCGATCGATCCGGCATTGCCGCGTGGTGGCGCTCATCTCCTCCTGCGGCGGCTCGATGCCGGTGCCGAGCGTGGCCAGGCCGAGCGCACCCTCAACCTCCATGGATGCCGCCCAGGAGCCGTCGCCTTCGCCGAAGGCGACCTCCTCGAGTGTGGCGCGCCGCAAGCCCCGGCCCGGCACGAAAAAGGAAATCGCCTCGATCAGGTTGGTCTTGCCGGCGCCGTTCGGGCCGACGAGCACCACCATGTCGCGCGCGATCTCGAGCTTCGCGGTGCGATAGCTGCGGAAATTCGAAAGCTGCAGGCGGTGGAGCCGGGCGGTGGTCATGACGGCCTATCTAATCGCGAAGACCCACCGCCGCGACTGAAATTCTCGGTGCCATGGCTGACAAACGATAATCCGTCAGGATGACGGTGATAGACCGTTCAGCGAGCGATTGATTTACACCCGCATCGGCATCAGGACGTAAAGCGCACCCTTGGTTTCCTGGTCCTGGATCAGCGTCGGCGAGCCCGGATCGGCGAGCTTGAGCAAGGCGGTCTCGCCTTCGATCTGGGCTGCGATGTCGAGCAAATAGCGGGAATTGAAGCCGATATCGAGCGGATCGGAATCGTAATCGACTTCGAGCTCCTCGGTCGCGCTGCCGGAATCCGGATTGGTCACCGACAAGGTCAGCCGGCCGCCCGAGAGCGAGAGCTTGACCGCGCGGCCGCGCTCGCTCGACACGGTCGAGACGCGGTCGACCGCGGCTTCGAATTCGCCCTTGTCCACTTTCAGCTGCTTGTCGTTGCCGACCGGGATGACGCGCGCGTAATCCGGGAAGGTGCCGTCGATCAGTTTGGAGGTCAGCGTCACGTCGCCGATGGTGAAGCGGATTTTCGCCGGCGACATTTCGATCGAGACTTCCGCGTCTGAGTCCTCGATCAGGCGCTGCACTTCGCCGACGGTCTTGCGCGGGACGATCACGCCCGGCATGCCCTTGGCGCCGGTCGGCAGCGGGATTTCGTATTGCGCCAGGCGATGCCCGTCGGTCGCGACCGCGCGCAGCGTGTCGGCCTTGCCGGCCGTCGCCGTGTGCAGGAAAATGCCGTTGAGGTAATAGCGCGTCTCTTCGGTGGAGATCGCGAATTGCGTCTTGTCGATCATGCGCTTCAGATCCGCCGCGGCGAGCTTGAAGCTGTGCGTCATCTCCCCGGCATTGAGATCCGGAAAGTCACTCTCCGGCAAAGTCTGCAGGGTGAAGCGGGAACGGCCGGCGCGGATCGCGAGCACTGCGCGGTCACCGGAGGCTTCGAGCACGACCTGCGAGCCTTCGGGGAGCTTGCGCACGATGTCGTAGATCATGTGCGCGGGCACGGTGGTCGAGCCGCCGGGCGAGACTTCGGCCGCGATCGTCTCGTTCACTTCGAGGTCGAGATCGGTGGCCTTCAAGCCCAGCTTCGATTTCTCGGCGCGGATCAGGACGTTGGCGAGAATGGGAATGGTGTTGCGCCGCTCGACGACGCGATGGACATGTCCGAGAGACTTGAGGAGCTGGGCCCGCTCGACCGTAACTTTCATCTTGATCCCCGCCCGGAAGAAGGCCGGCGCATAAGCTGGCCGGAGTGACGACAATCCCGGCCGCCCGCGACAGCGGGCGACCGGGACGGACAAAATTGGACTGTCGCGGCGGATTCCGCAAGGGCGGCCTTGGTCGGTGTGGCGGTTCAGAAGTCCCCTTGTAGGGGCTGCGAGTCCTTGAGGGGACTTCCGAACCAAAGCCACACCAAGCCCTTAAATTGCCAGTGTCCCTCTGAATCCGAAGTTCGCTAACAGGGTGCTGCGAGATAGGGCGAACTTCGGATTCGGGACACTAGCCCCGCCTTATTCCTGCAATTGACGCTTGAGCAATTCGATTTCGTCCGACAAGGCGGTATCCGACCCCACCAGCCCCTCGATCTTCCGGACCGCATGCAGGACGGTGGTGTGGTCGCGCCCGCCGAAGCGGCGGCCGATCTCCGGTAACGACCGCAGCGTCAGGGTCTTCGCCAGATACATCGCGATCTGGCGCGGCCGCACCACATTGGCGGTCCGGCGCGAGGAGAGGAGGTCGCTCCGGCTGACATTATACTGGCGCGAGACGACGCGCTGGATCTCCTCGATCTTCACCCGCTTGGGCTCCTGCGGGCGGATCAGGTCCTTGACCTCGCGCTCCGCCATTTCGAGCGTCACCGGCTGGCCGGAGAGCTTGGAATGAGCGAGCAGGCGGTTGAGCGCGCCTTCGAGGTCGCGACCGTTATGCGTCACCGACTTCGCGATGAAGGACACCACAGGGTCCGGCACGTCGAAGCCCGGATGATGGATCTTGGCGGCCGTGATCCGGCTGTTGAGGATTTCGAGCCGCAGCTCTTCGCCGAGCGGACCCATTTCGACCACGAGTCCGGCGGACAGCCGCGAGCGCACGCGATCATCGAGGCTTTCAAGATCGGTCGGCGGACGGTCGGCGGCGATCACGACCTGGCGGCCGGCATCGATCAGCGCATTCAGCGTATGACAGAACTCGGCCTGGATATTCTTGCCGGTGAGGAATTGCAGATCGTCGATCACCAGCACGTCGATGCCGCGTAAAGCTTCCTTGAACGCGATCGCATTCTGCGTCTTCAGCGCGGAGACGAAGCCGTACATGAATTTCTCGGCGGTGAGGTAGAGCACTTTGCGCTCGCCGCTGGCGTTGCCCGCCCAGGTCACCGCGTGCAGGAGGTGGGTCTTGCCCAGTCCCACGCCGGCATGGATGTAGAGCGGATTGAACATCACGACGTCGCCGCGGCGTGCCACCGCGACCTGCTTCGCCGCCGCATGCGCGAGCGTGTTGGAGCGGCCGACCACATAGGTCTCGAAGGTCAGCCGTGGATCGAGCGGAGAGCCGCCGAGCGCATCATGCGCCGCGGAGACCGGCGCCGCGACGCCGCGCAACTCGCTGCCGTTGATCCGCAGCGCGCTCTGGCCGCACGGCGCGGCCGGCAATTCCGGCTTCGCCTTCGGGGTATTGGTGCGCAGCACCGCGGAGCGCACGGTCAGCTCGATGCGCTGCACAGAGCCTTCCTCGGCTTGCCAGCAGCTCAGCACGCGGTCGCTGTAATGGCTTTGCACCCAGCTCTTCAGGAAGCGCGTCGGAACCGACAGCCGCACGGTTTCGTTCTCGACCGCCTCGAGATCCATCCGCGCGAACCAGCTCGAAAAAATGTCGTCGCCCACTTCCGCTTTCAGCCGTCCCTTGACGCGGGACCATCGTTCTTGATGGGTATTCATGTATCGGTCGCCTCTTCCCGATGTTTCTTGATCCGGTGAACGCCGGCGCGCGATCTGCGTGCCGTGCGTGCCGCGAAATTTCTGCGCCGACGGGGAACCGATGATGCGGTCTGATCACGTTACGCAACCCGGACTCGCACCTTACGCCACCACATCAGCCGAAAAACGCGGCTCTAGCCGGATAAGGGAGGAGAGACGGCCCCGAAGGAGCCGGTCGCGATCATCGATGAGGGCCGATAGCCCTTCGCCTTGCAAATTCCATGGTGAAAGCCGCCGCTTGACCGTGGCTCGCAGTCACGATGCTGGATCAGAAGGTCTTCGCATCGCCCCGTCTGAACTAATTCCGTCATAAGTCCCCCTCCCATCCGCGCAACCGGCGCGGCGGTTAAAACTGTTCCGACGTATGAAGTACCGGAAACTTTTCTGGCTTGGCCTAAACTCGAACACGGCTACCGCAAAAGCTAGTGGCAAGTTCTACGCCAACTTGTTTTTCTTACGCCCGCTCGGTCTTTGTCGAAAAATCCTCGAAATCGAGTGGTCAACACATGAGGAATTCAGACACATGTCGCCCGCTCTCATTCTTCGATGAGTTCGAAGTCAAAGACCTTTTACTGAGAGCTCCCGCTGGCGCGGCAGCGATTTAAAAATACACGGCTTGCTTCAAGCTGCAACGTGTTTTGTTGAGAGGGCGTCGAAAGCGATTCGATTGTGGCGCGCAGAACACGCAGCATCTGTGCAAAGTGTCATCACAACGTCTTGAATCGTCGCGCGGTTTTTATTTGCTCGGCGCCGCTCTTACCGTTTCGCGCATACGTAGAAATACCCAGAATTTGCTGCATTCGAAGGCGGTGTCGGAAGGTGGATTTCAAGGCCCCGCACGCACTATCTGCTTAAAGCTTTCTAACAACGAGAATTTTCCTGCTCAAAAATTCACGTAACCGTATATGACCGTTTTCGTGTGCCTCACCGTGCACTGCATCATCGCCGCGCTCGCCTGAGCGCCGCCGATCGCAAGTCGTGCGTCACCGGTTTGGCATTTGCAACCGGGAAATCGCGCACAAAAATCCGAAAACAGAAAAAGCCCGGCGCGCGGCCGGGCTTTTGCGAACGAATTTTTGCAGAAACCGGATTACTTGCCGAGCTTTGCGACCTGATGGCTCAGGCGGGAGACTTTTCTGCTCGCGGTCCTCTTGTGCATGACGCCTTTTTGCGCGGCGCGCATCATTTCCGGCTCCGCCGCCTTCAGGGCGGCCTCGGCCGCCTTGCGGTCGCCGCTCTTGATCGCCTCTTCGACGCTGCGAACGGCGCTGCGCATGCCGGTGCGGCGCGCTTTGTTGACTTTCGTGCGGCGCGCAATCACGCGTGCGGCTTTGCGTGCGGACTTGGTATTGGCCATTCGCGATGTTCCTAGAAGAAAACGGCGGCGGAAATCCCGCCGCCACATGCGGGCAGCTTATAGTTCGGGCCTCGCCGGGCGTCAACGCCGCGGCATGGCGCAAATTCAGCCGCTTCAGGCGACCTTTTTGGCCCGCACGGCGTCGTGGCCGGCGATGACGGCGCTCCGGTCGGCGGCGCCGAAGGCCGCCATCGGCGGCTTTACCCGTGCCAAAACGGGATCGCCGTGCACATGCGCGAGCAGAGCCTTGATGCCGGGCACCAGCGCCTTGCCGTCGAACAATTTCCGGATCGCCACCGCCTGGTCGTGCGCGGCCTGGTCGCCATGATTCCACGCGCGCGCGCAAAGGTCGGCGTTGCAATTCGCCGTTGCCGAGATGCAGCCGGCGAAAACGCCGGAGCGCGCCTCCAGGAGACAGGCCTCGGTCGAGGGAAAGACGTCGAAGCTCTTCGAAATTTTCGCGGCCTCGCGCGCAAACGGCATGTCGCCGGACGAATCCTTCAGGCCCGCGATGCGCGTCCCGTATTTTTCGAGCAATTGACCGATCAGCCTGACGTGCCAGGGCAGGCCGGAGAGCGCCGGGAAGTGATAGAGATAGATCGGGATCGGCTTATGGGCCGTGGCTTCGACCACCGCGCCGACATAGGCGACAAGACCCTCGTCCGGCGCCTGCACGCCCTTGTAATAGAACGGCGGCAGCAGAAGCGCGCCGGCAAAGCCAAGCTCGGCGGCGTGTTTCGTCAGCGCAACCGCGTCGGAGACCGCGGCGGCGCCGGTGCCGACCATCAGCCGGTCCATCGGCAGGCCCGCCTCGCGATACGCGCTCATCAGGCCCTGCCGTTCGGCGAGCGAGAACGAGGTCGCTTCGCCGGTCGTGCCAAGGACGTTCAGCCCGTCGCAGCCATTGTCGAGCAGGAAGCGCGCAAGTTTCAGTGAACGCGCCTTGTCGGGCGTGCCGTCGTCGCCGACGGCCGTCGCGATGGCGGTGATGACGCCGCGCAGTCTCTTTGCCGTCATGGATCA
>CAYJNT010000117.1:0-10176 GCA_964370945.1 uncultured Hyphomicrobiales bacterium
GCCATCATCATCCTGTGCCGCGAGATCCTGGTCTCGGGCCTGCGCGAATATCTCGCCGAATTGCGCGTCAGCGTGCCGGTCACACAGCTTGCGAAATGGAAGACGGCATTGCAGCTCGTCGCGATCGGGTTCCTGCTGTGCGGCGAGGCCGGCGATTCCGTTTTGCCGCAATCAGTTCTGGCATGGCGCTGGAAATCGGGCGAGGATTTCATCCCGCTGGCCAACAGCTTCGGGCTTGTCCTGCTCTGGATTTCGGCGTTGCTCACGCTCTATACCGGCTGGGACTATTTCCGCGCCGGCATGCGGCATCTGATCGAGGACTAGTGTGGTGGTTCAGAAGTCCCCTTGATCGTCGCGGCGAGTCCGTAGGGGGACTTCTGAACCAAACCACACTAGAATCGTAAAGTTGCTAGTGTCCCTTGGAATCCAAAGTTCGCCACCAAGGGCGCTACCAGATCAGGCGAACTTTGGATTCGGGACACTAGGCGTGAAGCTTTTGTATTTTGCGTGGGTGCGCGAGCGCGTCGGCAAGACGGACGAGGACATATCGCCGCCTGCCGGGGTTCGCACCGTCGCCGAACTGATGGATTGGCTCGCCGGCCGCGGCGAGGAATATGCCTATGCCTTCGAGAACCGCAAAGTGATCCGTGCGGCGATCGATCGCACCCATGTCCGCCCCGAAACGGCGATCGCGGGCGCGCGCGAGATCGCATTCTTTCCGCCGATGACCGGCGGGTAAAGCCCTCGCCGTCGGCATTGCGCGGCGATACATTACGGATATGAACGCCACCATCCGCCTGCAGCGCGAGGATTTCGACGCGGCCGCCGAGACTGCGAAACTCGCGCGCGGGCGCACCGATATCGGCGCGGTCGTCACCTTCACCGGCATTTGCCGCGACAACGAAGCGGGCCATGGCGTCGCGGCCATGACCCTGGAACATTACCCCGGCATGGCGGAGGAAGAGATCGCGCGACATGTGCTCGACGCGCAGGCGCGCTGGCCGCTCCTCGGGGTCACGGTGATCCACCGTTATGGCCGCATGGTGCCGGGCGACAATATCGTGCTGGTGGTGACCGCCTCGGCGCATCGCGAGGCCGCCTTCGAGGCCGCCAATTATCTGATGGATTTCCTCAAGACCAACGCGCCGTTCTGGAAGCTCGAAGAACGCGCCGGCGGTAAAAGCTGGGTTGACGCGAAAAGCACCGACGACGAGGCCGCAAAGCGCTGGCGGTCATAATCTGCCGCATTCGCGTTATGGAATAGACGCGATGGCGAAGGGTTAGGCGCGATAGAGTATTTTGGGAGGCTCCGATGCGGAGAATTGGATTTGCAGCGCTTGCGGTCACATTGTCGTGCGCCGCCGCCAATGCCGCACAGGTGCAATATTTCACGCTGCCCGCGGGCGCAGGCCCGCACGACGTCGCCGTCGCCGCCGACGGCACCGTCTGGTACACCGGGCAGCGCGCCGGCAATCTCGGCCGCCTCGATCCGAAAACCGGAAAGGTCGAGGTCATTCCGCTCGGCAAAGGGTCCGCGCCGCATGGCGTGATCGTGGGACCCGATGGCGCGGCCTGGGTGACCGACAGCGGCTTGAACGCCAATGTCCGGGTCGATCCGAAAACGAAAGACGTGAAGGTCTTCGATCTGCCGGCCGAATTCGCCAACGCCAATCTCAATACCGCGACCTTCGACAAGAAAGGCATCTACTGGTTCACCGGCCAAAGCGGAGTCTATGGCCGCGTCAATCCGTCGACCGGGGAGACCGACGCCTGGAAAGCGCCGAAGGGCCGCGGTCCCTACGGCATCACAACCACGCCGTCCGGCGATGTCTGGTATGTCTCCCTTGCCGGCGATCATCTCGCCAAGGTCGATACCGTGACGGGCGAAACGAGCATCGTCGATCCGCCGCGCGCGGGTGTCGGTCCGCGCCGCGTATGGTCGGATTCCAAGGGCATGCTGTGGGTGAGCCTGTGGCATTCGGGTGAAGTGGGGCGTTACGATCCGACAGCGAAAAGCTGGAAGACCTGGCCGATCAACAATGCAAAATTCGGCGCCTATTCGGTCTATGTCGACGACAAGGACAAGGTCTGGCTGACGGATTTTTCCGCCAATGCGATTGTGCGCTTCGACCCTGCGACTGAGAAATTCCAAGGCTTTCCAAGCGACCGAAAAGGCGCATCGGTGCGCCAGATGCTCGGGCGGCCGGGCGAAGCCTGGGGCGCGGAAAGCGGGACCGATCGCCTCGTGGTCGTGAGGGATTGAGCGCGCGTTTGCGGCCGCCGGAGGACGGTATTTGAGTTCCCTCGTCGAATTACCGATCGAGACTTACGCGGATCATCTGTTCGACGATTTTGCGCCGGAAGCGGATTTCCGGATCGGGACGGCGCGCGCATTGATGTGGATGTCGCAACTCGCTTACGAGGTCCGCGATGCGCAACACAAAGTCAAGCCGGTGCTCAAGCGATGGGGTTTGCAACCGGGCGCGCTGATTGCGAATGGAAAAGTGCCCCGCCTGCCGCTTTCGAGCACGCGCGGCGTGATCGCAACCGGCCGCGGCGCGACGATCGCGGCCTTTGCCGGAACCGATCCGGCCGCCCTTGCCAACTGGATCACCAACTTCAACATCGGCGCGCGGGCGCGCGACATCCATCGCGGATTCGAGGATGCGGTTGACGCGGTCTGGGCCTACATTTCGGCGGCATTGAAGCCGAGCGCGCAACCTTTGTTCGTCACCGGCCACAGTCTCGGCGGCGCGCTCGCGATCATTGCCGCGGAGCGTCTTCGGCGCGAGATGAAGATCGAGGCGTGCGCGATCTACACCTTCGGCGCGCCGCGAGTCGGGTCGGCCAGCTTTGCCGGATCGTATAATGCGTGCGGTCTTGGAAACCGGACTTACCGCCTGATTCACGGGCTCGATATCGTGCCCACCCTGCCGCCATCCGCGCTCGGCTTCCGTCATGCCGGCCGCCTGATCGCATGCAGTCGCGGCGACCGCTTCACCGGTACCGAGGCGCCATCCCTGTGCGACTGCGACGATCCGCCGTTTTTTGACACGGTCAGGCAGGGATTGCGCCAGCGGCTTGCGGATTTTGCGACTGGCTCGTTCCTGCCGTCGTCACGCGGCGGCTGGCTCGGCTCCTGGCACAAATATGTCCTGACGCCGACGCTCACCGACCACCTGCCGGAGCGTTACCGCCGCGCGTTCGAGGCGCAAGCCTGAGCGACGGCGGCGATCAGGCCGCCGCCTTGCCCTTCTTCGGCTGCACTTCGGCGGTGTAGTCTTCCATCAATTGCTTGGTGATCCCGCCCGGATTGAAATTCCAGTTCACGATTGCCGACACCGGGGTGACTTCCGCCGCCGATCCGGTGATGAAGCATTCCGAGAAACTCGTCAGCTCGTCCGGCATGATCCGCCGCTCGATCACCTCGAAGCCGCGTTTCTTCGCGAGCTCGATCACGGTGGAGCGCGTGATGCCGGCCAGGAAGCAGTCGGCGATCGGGGTGTGGATCTTGCCGTCCTTGATGAAAAAGATGTTCGCGCCGGTGCACTCGGCGACGCGGCCCTGCCAATCCAGCATCATCGCGTCGGCATAGCCTTTGCGCTCGGCCTTGTGCTTGGAGACGGTGCAGATCATGTAGAGGCCCGCGGCCTTGGCGAGGCATGGCGCGGTTTTCGGATCGGGACGCCGGTAATCCGCAAGATCGAGCCGGATGCCTTTCATGCGCTCAGCCGGATCGAAATAGCTCGGCCATTCCCATGACCCGATGGCGAGATGGATCTTGTTGTGCTGCGCCGAGACGCCCATCATCTCCGAGCCGCGCCAGGCGACGGGGCGGACATAGCAATCCTTCTTGCCGTTCTTCTCCACAACGAGACGCTTGGCCGCATCGATCTCGGCGACCGAATAGGGAATCTCAAAATCGAGAATCTGCGCAGATCGCTTCAGGCGTTCCGAATGCTCGGTGCATTTGAAGATTTCGCCGCCATAGGCGCGCTCGCCTTCGAACACGGCGCTGGCGTAATGCAGCCCATGCGAGAACACATGCAGATTGGCGTCTTTCCAGGGAACGAGCTGGCCGTCATACCAGATGACGCCTTCAAGACGGTCGTAGGATTGAGCTGCCATGGCGAGTCCTCCGCGAAGCGGCGCCGGCGCACCGCCCTGATTTTCTGTCCAGCTATCCCGCTTTTGCCAGGCGGGCCAAGTCCCGATATGGTCTCGACCGATCCGCAAAGCACCGTACCTCAAGCCGAATCCGACCTTCGGGTACGATCCTTTCGCAGGACAGCGACTTTAGGTAACAATAAACCGAATTTATGTCAATATGGCTGACCTAAATTTCAAACCTACGGCAGAACGGCTGGCATCGGCCGAAGGCCCGGCCGAGCGCCCGGGCGATGCCATCTGGGACATCATCGAGCTGCTGTTCTTCGCCTATCGCGACTTCGTCAGCGATCCGGACGACGTTCTCGCCAAATTCGCCTTCGGCCGGGCGCATCACCGGGTGCTGCATTTCGTCAATCGCAATCCGGGAATGAAGGTCGCCGACCTGCTCGATATCCTGAAGATCACCAAGCAGTCGCTCGGACGCGTGCTCAAGCAGCTCGTCGATCAGGGCTATATCGTCCAAAAGGAAGGGGCCAATGACCGCCGTCAGCGCCTTCTTTATGCCACCCCGAAAGGTGAAGCACTGGCGATGAAACTCGCCGGTCTGCAGACCGTGAGAATCTCGCGCGCGCTGTCCGAACTCGGCCCCGGCGCGCACGAGGCGGCGCGGCGCTTCCTGATCGCCATGATCGATGCCGATGGCCGTGACGACGTGCTGCAGCTCATCGCGCGCGCCGACCAGGCGCGCAAATCCAAACCCTGAAGGTGAAACGAGGATGCCGGCAACGAGCGCCGCTCAAATCCCCGCCAAGACTCCCGCCGACGACGCGCCGCATCTTCTGATCGTCGACGACGACCGGCGCATCCGCGATCTGTTGTCCCGTTTTCTGGCCGGCGAAGGCTACCGCGTGACGACCGCCGACAATTCCGCGGAAGCACGTGCCAAGCTCAGCGGCCTGCATTTCGATCTGTTGATCCTCGACATCATGATGCCGGGCGAATCCGGTTTCGATCTGGCGAAGTCGCTGCGCAAGACGTCGGCGGTCCCGATCCTGATGCTGACCGCCCGTCACGAGACCGAGATGCGGATCGAGGGCCTGGAAATCGGTGCCGACGATTATGTCGCGAAACCCTTCGAGCCGCGCGAGCTGTCGCTGCGGATCGCCAATATCCTCAAGCGCGCGCAGCCGACCGTTCCGGTCGCGGTTGAATCCGTGCGCTTCGGCGACTTCGTTTTCCATATCGCGCGCGGCGAATTGCGCCGCGGTCAGGACGTCATCCGCCTCACCGACCGCGAGCGCGAGATGCTCGCGGTGCTCGCCGCGCAGCCGGGCGAGACCGTGCCGCGGCTGGCGCTGGCCGGAAACGATCCGGCTTCCAATGAACGCGCGGTCGACGTGCAGGTGAACCGGCTGCGCCGCAAGATCGAGCGCGATCCGGCCAATCCCCTGTTCGTGCAAACGGTCCGCGGCATCGGTTACAGGCTCGTGGTGACACCGTGACCACCCTCGACGTCGGGCGGAATACCCTGCGTCGCGCCGCCAATCGCGTCGGTCTGGCCTGGGACCGGCTCGGACGTCTCACCAAACGGATCATGCCGACGGGCCTTTATGCCCGCGCATTGCTCATCATCATCGCACCGATGGTCATCCTGCAATCGGTCGTCGCCTTCGTATTCATGGAGCGGCACTGGAATCTGGTGACGCAGAAATTGTCCGCCGGCGTGGTCGCCGATATCGCGGCTCTGATCGAAGTCTATCGCGGCTATCCGCAGGACGGCGATTACCAGAAAATCCGCCTGATCGCGCAGGAGAAACTCGGGCTCGTGCTCGATTTCCTGCCTGCGGCCGACATGCCGCCGCCGGGACCGAAACCATTCTTCTCCCTGCTCGACCAGGCGCTGTCAGTGGAATTGCGGAAGCAGATTCGCCGGCCATTCTGGATCGACACCGTCGGCAAATCGGCGCTGGTCGAGATCCGCATCCAGCTCGATCGCAACGTGATGCGCGTTTTCGCGCCGCGCAGCGCCGCTTACGCCTCCAATTCGGAGATTTTCCTGCTCTGGATGGTCGGCACGTCGCTGGTGCTGCTCGCGGTCGCGATCATCTTCCTGCGCAACCAGATCCGGCCGATCCTCAGGTTAGCCGACGCCGCTGAAGCCTTCGGCAAGGGCCGCGACATGCCGAATTACCGCCCGCGCGGCGCGCGCGAGGTCCGGCGTGCGGCGCTTGCCTTCATCGAAATGAAAACGCGCATCGAGCGCGCGATCGAGCAGCGCACGGCCATGCTCGCCGGCGTGTCACACGATCTGCGCACGATCCTGACGCGCTTCAAGCTCGAACTGGCTTTGCTCGGAGAGGGACCCGAGATCGAAGCCATGCGCAAGGACGTCGACGAGATGGGCCGGATGCTCGAGGCCTATCTTGCGTTCGCGCGCGGCGACATGGGCGAGCAATCCGCCCCGACCGACATGTCCGAATTCCTGCAGGAGCTGAAGAACGACGCCGAACGCACCGGCCACAAGGCGAAGGCCGAATTCCACGGCCATCCGATCGTGACCGTGAAATCCGCCGCGTTCAAACGCTGCCTCGCCAATCTCGTATCCAACGCCGCCAAGCACGCGCCGTCGATTTCGATTTCCGGCCAGCGCGATCATCGCTGGCTCACGATCACCGTCGACGACGACGGCCCCGGCATTCCGGCCAACTTGCGTGAGGAAGTGTTCAAACCGTTCCTGCGGCTGGACAATGCGCGCAATCAGGACGAGGGCGGCACGGGCCTGGGTCTGGCAATCGCGCGCGACATCGCGCGCTCGCATGGCGGCGACATCATGCTGGGCGACAGCCCGATGGGCGGCTTGCGCGCGACCGTGCGCGTGCCGGTCTGACCAACGAGCTAAGCCGCGATCGGCGCGTCGTCGGGCCCTTCGCGGCGGCGGCGCGGTGGCCGCAGACCACGGAAGCCGCGCGGGATCGCACAGATATCGTCGAGGAACCCCGACCATCGCTGCGCGCGCGACAATTCGCGATCGAGCACCGCCATCGTGCGCGCGAGCCCGGGATCCTCGTCGTCCACCCAGGTCTGCGTGACGTAGGCATACAGCATGGCGAGGCCTTGCGCGCGGACCATGCCCTTCGGACCGGCGACCTTGATGTCGGCGGCATTGAGCATCCAGCTTTGCGACTGCACGGCAAGACCGTTGAGCACGAAAGCGAGACCTGGATTGCGCCGCGCCGAGCGCAGCAGCGAACGGATCGCCTGCCGGTGGGGCGCCAGAATTTCGAGGCGCCGCATCAAGACGTCGAACAGCTTCTCGCGCGGCGTTTCCTCCGCCATATCGCTGTCGCCGCCGAGCAGCACCTTCTGATCGGTGTCCATGATCTGCGCGGCCAGGATCGACAGTGTCGAGGAAAATTCCGCCCGCATTTGCCCGAGCGATACGCCCGCGCGCTTGGCGACGTCCGACATCCCGATCCGCTCGAAGGAGTCCTCGGCGAGCAACGCCATCATCGCGGCAATGATCTTGTCGCGATTGCCGTGTCCGCCGCTGCCGTCGGTATAGGTCGTGGTGATGTCGCTCATGATCGTCTCCTGCGCGCGGACCCGCCGGGACTAATGTAGGAGGCGAAAGCGGGCCGTTCCATGGCGCCGGCGCTTAACCGGCCAGTTCCTTCGAGCGTTTGGTGGCCGCCGCCACCGCCCTTGTCATCAACGTGTCAAATCCGCCCGGCCCCATCAGGATTTCAAGCGCCGCCGCGGTCGTGCCCCCCGGGGACGTGACATTTTTACGCAATGTCGCGGGATCCTGCGGCGAGCGATGCAGCAATTCGCCGGCGCCCGCGACGGTTTCGCGCGCGAGCTTCTCGGCAAGCTCCTTCGGCAAGCCGGCGACGATGCCGGCCTGCGCCAATGCTTCTGCAAGGAGAAAGACATAAGCGGGGCCCGATCCGGACACGGCGGTCACCGCGTCCATAAGGGACTCGTCGCCGACCCATTCGACCTTGCCAGTCGCCGACAGGAGATCGGTCGCGACCGCTCGCTGTGCCGGCGTGACTTTCGCATTCGGCACCAGCACCGTGATGCCACGCCCGATCGCCGCCGGTGTGTTCGGCATCGCGCGCACGATTGCGACATTCGGCAAGGCGACCTGCAGAAAGCTGAGCGTCTTGCCGGCCATCACCGAGATCGCGAGCGTTTGCGCGCCGGCGATGGCTGCGACAGACGGCATCACCTCGGCCGCGATCTGCGGCTTGACCGCAAGGATGACGACGGCCGGCTTGCCGGCCGCATCCTTGGCCGGATTGATCGCGACGCCTTTGCCGGATAGCGACTGGATTTCGGGCGGTGGATTGGGATCGAAGATCGAGACGTTGCGAGGATTGAGCCCGAGCGCGAGCCAGCCCTCCAGCATGGCGCCGCCCATCTTGCCGGCCCCGACCAAAGCGAGACTGCCGACCGTTTCGAGACGCTTGCCGCCTGCCGTCATCGCGTGTTCATCCGTCCTTGTCCGCGCGCGGACAAGGCATATCACCGAATAGCAGGAAAGCGCGACAGGTGCCTGTTAGGCTTCGCCGGACGTCTCGAACATCGCGGCATCCATCGCCTCGCGGGCGGGCTTGCCGGCCCACAGCACGAACTGGAAGGCCGGAAAATACCGTTCGCAGGATTCGAGCGCGGTCGAGAGCACGGATTTGCACTGCTCGCCGGAGGCTTCCATGCCGCCAGCCAGCACCAGCGCATGGCGGAACATCACCATGCCGTCCTTCGGCCAGAGATCGAAATGGCCGACCCACATCTGCTCGTTCATCTGCGCGATCAGCTGCTGCACCTCGGCGCGCCGCCGCTCCGGCACCTTGAGGTCGAAGGCGCAGGCGAGATGCAAGGCTTCGAGCTCGTCCATCCAGGTGAACGAAACCTGATAATCCGACCAGCGGCCGTTGATCAGGATGGTGATTTCGTCTTCGCCCGCGCGCTCGAACGACCAATCGTTGCGGGATGCGAGCTGCTCGACCACGTCGAGCGGATTATGCCGTGGGGGCGTGTTGAGTTCTGCCAGAGACATGGTCACCCCGCCGATTGCGAAACCGGATCGCGGAAGCCGCACGCGAGACGCAACCGGACCTATCCACAGCGGCTGCGTTTTGCCGCAGCCGGCCTGAAACCTGGATGGATTGACCCGACAGAAACGAATCACCCGACGATTCGACTATACCCGCTCGGATTCCGCGTTCCAAAGCGAGAACTTGAACACTTGGGGATTGGCCGTGATTTGTGGAATCCGCGCAACGCGCGAGCGCGGCGTGTCCACAGCATGGGGTGCGTCAGGTTGACTCAGGGCGAAGAAATTGGCCCGCCTAAAGTGTGATCCATCGGGATTGAAACGCGCGGATTCTCAATTCGGCCTCACCCTGAGGAGCATTGCGAAGCAATGCGTCTCGAAGGGCGGGGCCGACCCCATCCTTCGAGACGGCCGCTCCGCGGCCTCCTCAGGATGAGGTCGGAGTTGATTCAGTCCTGATGGATTAAGCTCTAAAGCGAACTTCGGATTCGGGACACTAGTCGAACAGGCTCGACACCGACTCTTCACTCGCCGTGCGGCCGATCGCTTCGCCGATCAGCTGCGCGATCGGCAGCACGCGGATATTGCCCGCCTTCTTCACGGCTTCCGTCGGCTGAATCGAATCCGTGATCACGAGTTCCTTCAGCCGCGAGCCGGTGATGCGCGGAACCGCGCCGCCCGACAGCACGCCGTGGCTGATATAGGCATAAACCTCGGTCGCGCCCTGCTCGAGCAACGCGTCGGCCGCGTTCACCAGCGTGCCGCCGGAATCCACAATGTCGTCGACCAGGATGCAGATATGGCCGCGCGGCTCGCCGATCACATTCATCACTTCGGACTCGCCGGCGCGCTCGCGCCGCTTGTCGATGATGGCGAGCGGCGCATTGATGCGCTTGGCGAGGCCGCGCGCGCGGACCACGCCGCCGACGTCGGGCGACACCACCATCAGCTTTTCGATGTCGAAGCGCTCCTTGATATCGCGCACCATCACCGGCGAGGCATAGAGG
>CAYJNT010000118.1:0-10160 GCA_964370945.1 uncultured Hyphomicrobiales bacterium
TCAACACGCACGGCACCCAGGTGGTGGATTGCTGGGCCTGGAACGCGGCCGACCTTACCGAACATATGAGCATGGAAGCGAGCCGGGTCTTTACCCAGCGGCTCAATCCGGCCATCGGCGACTGCTTCGTCACCGTAAAGCGCCGGCCGATCCTGACGCTCGTGGAAGACACCTCGCCCGGCATCCACGACACCTTCATGGCCGCCTGCGATGCGCACCGCTATGAGCTGCTCGGCGTCAAGAGCTACCACCGCAATTGCCTCGACAACATGTTGGAGGCGATGCGCGCGATCGGTGCGGAACCGCCCTTCCCGATCCTCGCCTCGTTCAATGTGTTCATGAATATCGCGGTCGAAGGCGACGGCCGCACGCTGTCGACGCGGCCGGCTCTATCGAAGCCCGGCGACTTCATCACGCTGCGCGCGGAAATGGATTGTTATGTCGCGCTCTCGGCCTGCCCGCAGGACATCGTGAAAATTCAAGGCGCGGCCGACAATGTGCCGAAACCGTTCCATTACCTCCTGCTCGATAGCGGCTTTCCGGAACTTCCCGTCAGCAAGCCCTGGGTGCCGGCAGGCGTGACCGGCTGAGCGGCACGGCGTTTGCTCTTATCCTTGCGAAACGCGGTCAGACGGACCGTGTGAGCAAGGAGTGAGACATGACGCGACTCTTCAAGGCAGCGACTGCCGCTTTTTTCAGCATGGCGGTGTTCGCGCTGCCGCATGGCGCGAAAGCCGACGCCCTCGACGACATCATGAAGGCGAAAGTCATCAAGGTGGCGGTCCCGCAGGATTTCGCACCGTTCGGTTCGGCCGGTCCCGACCTCAAGCCCGTGGGCTATGACATCGACATGGCCAACCTGATCGGCAAGGAACTCGGCGTGAAGGTCGAGATCATCCCGGTCACGAGCGCCAACCGCATTCCGTACCTGCAGACCAGGAAAGCCGATCTCGTGATTTCGAGCCTCGGCAAGAATGCCGAGCGCGAGAAGGTGATCGACTTCTCGGCCGCGTATGCGCCGTTCTTCTCCGGCGTCTACGGCACCAAGGCCGTTGCGGTGACCAAGATGGAAGATCTCGCCGGCAAGACCGTTGGCGCGACGCGCGGCGCGATCGAGGAGCAGGAAGTCTCCAAGATGGCGCCGTCGACCGCGACCGTCAAACGCTACGAGGACAACAACGCGACCATCTCAGCGTTCATTTCCGGCCAGGTCGATCTGATCGCGACCGGCAATGTCATCGCCGCCGCGATCGCGGAGAAAAGCACCGCCCGCCCGCCGGTGGTGAAATTCGTGATCAAGGATTCGCCCTGCTATGTCGGGCTGAACAAGGACGAGCCGAAGCTCATGGCCAAGGTCAACGAGATCATCGCCAAGGCGAAGAAGTCCGGCGAACTCACGAAAATTTCAGAGAAATGGCTGAAGGCCCCGCTCCCCGCGAACCTGATGTGACGTAACCCTCTCGGGCAGGCGATCCGCTGATGCGATATGCGCTGCAATTCGGCGATCTCCTGCCCTATTGGGACGTGCTGCTGTGGGGGCTGGTCTTCACCATCGTCCTCACACTCGTCTCGACCATAGTCGGCATCGCACTTGGGACCGCGTGCGCTTCGGCGCGCGCCTTTGGGCCGCCCTGGGCCGACGCCATTGCCGGCGCCTATGTCGAACTCATTCGCAACACGCCGTTCATCGTGCAGCTCTTCTTCATCTTCTTCGGGCTGCCGGCGGCAGGCGTGAAGCTGTCCGAAACCACCGCGGCCTTTCTCGCCATGGTGATCAATCTCGGCGCCTATTCCACCGAGATCATCCGCGCCGGCATCCAGGCCGTGCCGACCGGCCATCTCGAGGCCGGCGAAAGCCTCGCCATGTCGCGGCTGCAGGTGCTGCGTTATGTGGTGCTCAAGCAGGCGTTCCAGAAAGTCTATCCGGCGCTCTCCTCGCAGATCATCATCGTGATGCTCGGCTCCGCCGTGGTCTCGCAGATTTCGGCCGAGGACCTGACCTACGCCGCGAACTACATCCAGTCGCGCAATTTCCGCGCCTTCGAGGTCTATTTCGTCGCGGCGCTCTTCTATCTCGTGCTCGCCATCGTGATGCGCGCGGCGCTGCGCGGCATCGGCGCCGTGATTTTTCCGAAGGCGTAGTCGATGAGCGATTTTTCCTTCTGGGTGATCCTGTCGAACCTGCTCCTGGCGACACGCTGGACGATCCTCCTGTCGCTGATCGCTTTCGTCTCCGGCGGCCTTGTCGGGCTCATGCTCCTGTTCGCGCGCACCTCGAAAATCGCGTGGCTGGAAACCCTCACCAAGGCCTACATCGAATTCTTCCAGGGCACGCCGCTGCTGATGCAGCTCTTTCTGTTCTTCTTCGGGGTCGCGCTGTTCGGCCTGGAAGTGAGCCCCTGGATCGCGGCCTGGCTGGCGCTGACCTTCTGGACCAGCGCGTTCCTCACCGAAATCTGGCGTGGCTGCGTCGAGGCGATCCCGAAAGGGCAATGGGAAGCCGGCGACACACTGGCGCTCACCTACATCGAGCAGATGCGCTACGTGATCCTGCCGCAGGCGATGCGCATCGCCATCCCGCCGACCGTCGGCTTCTCGGTGCAGGTGATCAAGGGCACCGCGCTCGCCTCCATCATCGGCTTCGTCGAGGTCACGAAGGCCGGCACCATGCTCAACAACGCCACCTTCCGGCCGTTCCTCGTCTATTCGCTCGTCGCGCTGATCTATTTCGCGCTCTGCTTCCCGCTGTCCTGGACCGCCAAGAAACTCGAAAGGCGTCTCTATGCCGCTCGTTGATATCGACAAAGTGACCAAGAACTTCGGCCCGACGCAGGTGCTTAAAGGAGTCTCGGTCGAGGTCGAGCGCGGCGACGTCGTCGCCATCATCGGCAAGTCCGGCTCCGGCAAGAGCACGCTTCTGCGCTGCATCAACGGCCTCGAAACCTATGACGGCGGCGCGATCACGGTCGACGGCATCGACGTCGGCGAGGCGCGCAAGACGAAAGGCCTGCGCAACCTGCGGCGCAATGTCGGCATGGTGTTCCAGCAATTCAATCTGTTTCCGCATCTCACTGCGGCGGAAAACGTGATGCTGGCGCCGAAAGTGGTCAACCACGCGACACCGGGCGAAGCGAAACTGCTCGCAGCCGAATCCCTCGCCAAGGTCGGGCTCTCGGAGAAGGCGGATAGTTACCCCTCGCAATTATCCGGCGGCCAGCAGCAGCGCGTCGCCATCGCGCGCGCGCTCGCGATGCGGCCGAACGTGCTGCTCTGCGACGAGATCACCTCCGCGCTCGATCCCGAGCTCGTCAACGAAGTGCTGCGCGTGGTGGAAACGCTCGCCAGGGAGGGCATGACACTCATCCTCGTCACGCACGAAATGCGCTTCGCCCGCGACGTCGGAACGAAGCTCGTGTTCATGCATATGGGCAAGGTGCACGAAGAAGGCCCGCCGAAGGAGCTGATGGCGAAGCCGAAGACGGCGGAGCTGCAGCAATTCATCGGGTCGGTGCATTAGAGCGCAATCCGGCGAAGTGGAAACCGGTTCGCCGCAAGATTGCGCGACAAATAAAGGAATCTGGAGTCTGATCCGATTCAATTGAATCGGATCAGACTCCAGCAAACGCGCCTGCCCGGCTACTCGTGCCGCAACGCCTCGATCGGATCGAGCCGGGCGGCGCGGCGCGCGGGAAAATAACCGAACACGACACCGACCAGGGCCGAGAAGCCGAAGGCAATGAGCACGATGGTCGGATCGACCAGAAACGGCACCTTGAGGCCGCTCGTTGTCAGCCACGCAAGACCAAGGCCCAGACCTATTCCGATGAGCCCTCCGAACAGCGAGAGCACCACGGCCTCGACCAGAAACTGTGTCAGGACCTGACTTTCGAGCGCGCCAATGGCAAGCCGGATTCCGATCTCGCGGGTGCGCTCGGTCACCGAT
Source organism: uncultured Hyphomicrobiales bacterium (assembly GCA_964370945.1). Classification (GTDB taxonomy): domain Bacteria; phylum Pseudomonadota; class Alphaproteobacteria; order Rhizobiales; family Xanthobacteraceae; genus Pseudorhodoplanes. The sequence goes on from CAYJNT010000118.1 coordinate 3,944, forward strand.
ACCAGCATGATATTCATGATGCCGATGCCACCGACGAGAAGACTGACCGCCGCGACCGCCCCGAGCAGCCCCGTCAGCACCGTCGTGGTGCCGACCGTGGTCTGCAACAATTGCTTCATGTCACGCACCGAGAAGTCATCGTCCGTCCCGGGCGTGATGTTGCGGCGCTCGCGCAGCAGCCGCTCGATATCCGCTTGCACCCGCGCCGTGCTGACACCGTCCTTGGCGGAGATGAAGATGGTCGTCACATTCGTGTTGCCGGCGATCCGCCGGTGGAACGCGCGCAGCGGCATGAGCACGGTATCGTCCTGATCCGCACCCGTGCTGGACTGGCCTTTCGGCTGCAGGATGCCGATCACCTCGCACGACACGTTCTTCACCCGCAGATTCTCGCCAATCGGATCGTTGGAACCGAACAGCTTTTCGCGCACGGTCTGGCCGATAATGCAGGCGGCGCGGCCGCCGCGAATTTCCCCTTCGAGGAACTGCCGGCCGGTCGCAAGCAGCCAATCCTGCGTGACGAAGAAATCATTGTCGGTGCCGGTGACTGGCGCGACGCGGTTTTCCGTACCATAGATCAGCGTGACCGACTTCTGTGCGACCGGCGCAACGGCGCGAACGCCGAACAGCTGGTTCCGCAAGGCTTCGACATCGCGCGCGTTGAACGGCTTCGCCTCGGTGCTGACCCTCCCCGGACCGAATTGGCCGGGACGGACGGACAGCAGGTTGCTTCCGAGTTTGGCGAGATCGGCGGTCACCTTGGCGGTCGTCCCCGTGCCGATCGTCACCATCGCGATGACGGCGGCCACGCCGATGACAATTCCGAGAATGGTGAGGAATGATCTCAGCGCGTTGCGCTGGATCGCCTGTCGCGCGAGTTTGATGGTTTCGAGCAGCATCAGGCCGCCTCTCTGCGCAGAACGTCCGACTCGACCTTGCCGTCGACAAAACGAATGACGCGCTCCGCGTAGCCTGCGATGTCGGTCTCGTGCGTCACCATGATGACGGTGATGCCCTGGTCCCGGTTGAGGCTCGTGACCAGATCCATGATCTCGCGGCTGGTCCTGGTATCGAGATTACCGGTCGGCTCATCGGCAAGGAGAACGGCGGGATCGGTCACGATGGCGCGCGCGATCGCAACGCGCTGCTGCTGCCCGCCCGACAGCTCGGACGAGGTGTGGTGCTCGCGCCCTTCCAGTCCGACCCGCTTGAGCGCATCCAAAGCGCGCCGCCGCCGCTCGGCGGGCAGCATGCCGCGATAGATCAGCGGCAATTCCACGTTCTCGACCGCGGTCGTGCGCGCCAGCAGATTGAAGCCCTGAAAGACGAATCCCAGGAAGTGACGGCGCAACAGCGTCCGCTGATTGCGGCCGAGATCGCCGACCTCGATGCCCCGGAACTGATAGCGCCCCGCGGTCGGCGTATCGAGGCAGCCGATGATATTCATCGCCGTCGACTTCCCGGAGCCTGACGGCCCCATGATCGCAACGAACGCGCCCTCGTCGATCGTCAGGTTGACGCCGGCGAGCGCATGCACGGCAGCCGCGCCCGAGCCGTAGACCTTGGTGAGATCGCGGAGCGCTACGATCGGTGTCCGTTGCTGCCGCTCTGACATGACGCCTCCCTCGTCAGCGGCCCGCTGTCGTAGCATCAATGATGATCGGCTCCTTGGGCGAGATCTCGCCCTTGAGAATTTCCGTCCTGCGCCCGTCGGTCGAGCCCACCACCACCGGGATCGCGACAGGCTCGCCATCGCGCAGGGCCCAAACCCTCTGGCTCCGGCCGGCCTGTTCCTGTTTGCTCGGCGGCCGAAACGCCGGCGCGCCCGGCAAGAGAGTTTTCAGGAACCCGCGGCTCGGCTGGCTCGGCGGCGGCGAGAACCTCAGCGCGCCATTCGGAACCAGCAGCGCATCGGCCACTTCCTGCACGACGACTTGCGCCGTCGCGGTCATGCCGGGGCGAATGAGCAATTCCGAATTGTCGATGGTGAGCACAGCCTTGTAGGTGACGACGCCCTGCACGGTCTCGGAGCCAAAGCGAATGTCGCGAACTTCGGCGGGAAACTTGCGGTCGGGATAGGCGTCGACGCCGAAATTGACTTGCTGGCCGATCTTGACCTTGCCGACGTCAGCCTCGTCGACGTCGACCTGAACCTCCATGCGGCGCAGGTCCTCGGCGATGACGAACAGGACCGGCGCCTGCAGCGAGGTCGCCACGAACTGCCCCGGATCGACGCCCCGCTTCAAGACGATGCCGTCGATCGACGAGCGAATGGTGCCTTTGGCAAGATTGATCTCGTTGAGGTGAAGGTCCGCCTCGGCCACACCGACATCCGCAACCGCGATCGCATGTTGCGCGATGGCCTTGTCGTAATTCGCCTTGGCGAGTTCAAGGTCTCGTCCCGAGGATATGTTGGTTGTTGCCAGCGTCTTTTTCCGCTCGTATTCGGCGCGCTTTTCCTCGATCGAAGCTGCGGCGTCCGCGACTTTCGATTTTGCCGATTCGAGCTTTGCGCGGGAGTTCTGAACCGTGGCCTCGAGCTTGTCGGTGTCGAGTTCGGCAAGAGCCTGTCCCGTCGTCACGGGGCTGTTGTAGTCGACAAACACCTTGCGGATGGTACCGGAGAGCTCACTCGAGACATTGAGCTGGGTGATCGGTTGCGCGGACCCGGTGGCGGTGATGATGACAGTCAGATTGCCGCGTACGGCCGGCTCGGTGACATATCTGACCGGCGCGCGTGCTCCCGTGACGGGCCAGAGACCGTAGATTGCGGCGACGACAGCCACCGCCACCACCGCCCATAGCAGGTTGCGCCAGCGAAAGAGGCGCGACCGCGTCTCCTTGCCGATTCCCAGCAGCGCCTCGATGTCAGCGGCCTTGGCTGACGGAGAGCCGCCGGCGCGCAGGTCGAGAGTCTTCGAAACAGGCTGTTCCTTGCTCAGTGCGGGGGCGGCATTCATGGGATCACTCGTGGCTAAATCAAATCAACCATTGCCCCGAACCGGCGCCCGTGTGCTGATCTAGATCAAAGGCGCGAAGCTCGTATTCCTGCATCAATACGAGGCACACGACGGCGACCCTTCGCGGTGTGGGTTCTAAAAGCCAACATGGCAAAGCCGCAGCAGCTTATCGGGTCGGTGCATGAGTTTCGATTGGCTTGCCGCTCGCCTTCGTCGCTCCGCGACTTCGGCGCTGTGTGAAGGCTGGACCTTTTCCCCTCCCCCGCGCGTTATGGACGTACTAATGTAACAGCCGCGGCGGTTTTAGCCGCAGGAAGAACGTGCCGATGCCGAAAGGGGCACGTGCCGTGGATCAGCCCGTTCAATCCAGTCAATCCAGTCGGAATCGATTGCTCGATTTTCTCAAGGTGGACGATTTCGATCGTCTGCGTCCGCATCTGGAAGAGCTGCCGTTCGAGTATCGGCTTCCGCTTTACCAAGCATACAAACCCATTCACTTTGTCTATTTCCCGATCACGGCGTCGCCTCCATGGTCAGCACCATGGAGAATGGTGCCGCGGCCGAAGTCGGGACCATCGGCAATGAAGGGATGGTCGGCTTGCCGGTCGTTCTGGGAGACAACCTCGCGTCGACCAGCGTCTATGTCCAGGTCCCTGGTAAGGGATTGCGCCTGGCATCAAGCGTTCTCAGAAATGCGCTGGAGCAAAGCAGCGCAATGCGGCTGGTGATGCAGAATTATGCCCATGCCATGTTCAATCAGGTCGCGCAATCCGCGGCGTGCGCCCATTTCCATTCCATCGAGCAGCGCTGCTGCCGGTGGCTCCTGATGACGCATGATCGCGTGCAATCGGAAACGTTTCTGCTGACGCAGGAATTTCTTGGAATGATGCTGGGCGCCCGCCGCAGCAGCGTCACCCTCGCCGCGACGACCTTGAAGCAGAAGAAACTGATCGAATACAAGCGCGGATTCGTGACGGTTCTCGATCGAGCGGGACTCGAGCGCAATTCCTGCGAATGCTATGGCGTGACAAAACGCGAATTCGATCGCTTGTTGGGAGCGCCGCGAGGGCTGGTAAGCTGAGAGCCTCCGCACGCACCGGCCTGCCAAGCCGAACCTCGCGAAGCGAGCGGAGGCTGGTGCATCAACCCGCTTCGGCGCTGCGCGGATCGGGATCGTCCTGCCCGCCCGCCTCGATCGCGCCGAGCGAGAATTGCGTCTCGTAGATGATGCCGCTTTCTCCGTAGTTCAGCGATGCATTCTGGCCGAATTGCTTGCCGGATTCGAGCAGAATGACGCTGCCGAAACCCTTGCGCGTCGGCACCGCGACCGCGGGTCCGCCGCTTTCTGTCCAGATCAGCGAGAACGTTGGACTGCCGTTCGCGCGCTCGATTTTCCCGTCCACCGAAATCCGGCCCTGCTCGACCGACAGCGCTCCATATTTGACGGCGTTCGTGGCCAGTTCGTGCGCGATCAAGACGAATTGTTGCGCCGCCAGTGTGTTGATGACGATGTCGCATCCGCTGACGCTGACATTCGCGGAATAGCCGCCGAGTTCCTCCTTCACGATTTCGGAGAGCGGCGCGCCCTCCCATGCCGTGTCTGCGAGCATGCGATGAGTGCGGGCCAGCGCTGCAAGCCGGCCCATGAAAATCTCTTTCGCTGCGGTGACGGATTGCCCTTCCGCCAGACTGCGCGCCGCAATGGCCTGGATGACGGCGAAAAGATTCTGCGAGCGGTGCCGCAATTCGCGGATCAGGAATTGTTGGCGCTCCGCCGCCTGCTTGCGCGCGGAAATGTCGATCACGGTTGCCAGCACGGCATTCTTGCCGTTGGTGCCGACGGGATTCAGCCCGATCTCGACCGCAAATTCGCTGCCGTCCTTGCGCCGTCCGCTCAGATCGCGGCCGGCACCCATCGCGCGCGCTTCGGGGTGGCGCTGGAAGGATTGCCGCAGCTTCTCGTGCGTTGGCGCTTTCGGGGTGGGGACGAGAACGTTGACATTGCGCCCTACCAATTCGGCGCGGTCGTATCCGAAGAGTTTTTCCGCGCCGGCATTGACCAGCCTGATCGTCCCGTACTCGTCGACAACAACGATACCGTTCGGCGCGGATTCGATCAGGACGCGCGTGCTCTCCTCCTGCGCCCAGATCCGCTCGATGCCGAGATTGAGGAGAGACACCAGGGCGACGTTGACACCGGCAATGAACACGAAAAGCAGCAGGGAAATGGCCTCGGGCGGGTCGAGTTGAAAGCTGAACGCCGGCGGAATGAATGCCAGCCACGCAAGGAATGCGGACGATACGGTCGCCAGCACGCCCGGCCAGAAGCCGCCGAACAAGGCCGCGATGATGATGGCCGGGTAATAGGTGATGAAAGGCGTGCCTTCCATCGCATAGGGGCCGATCGCCGCGCGGATCAGCGTGGCAATTCCAACGGCAAGAAATGCGACGCCGTAAGCCGTAACCGGGTTCTTCCGAACGCGCAGGGCGCGCTCGATGAAAACGTGACGCTCGAAGACTCGCGAGAACGGCATTTCCACGGCCCCCCGAGGCCGCCGGAACAACTAATACAGTGGCATCATAGACGGACGGGCATTTACCGCACAATGGGCGCGTCGCCGTTGTGAAATGAAATCGGGTCTGCGGAGCCGGAGCTTGTGTCGGCAAGCGAACATAGCCCGCCTTCGTCGCCGCGCGACTATGGCGCGCGACGAAAGCTTGCCGAAGACGCTGATGGGCCAAGCCGAAGACGGCGGAACTGCAGCAGCTCATCGGGTCGGTTGGCTAAGAATTAAGCCAGCCTTTGTCCTTCAAAGTGTTATAAGCAATGCCGATCTGCCGTCGAGTAAAACGTTTTTTGTTATCGTTCCAGGCATAGGTATGTTCAATTATATCTTCGATCTCAGTGAGTTTTTCGTGCGATGCAACCCAATGCACGCTCGATAACAACTCCAATCCGAAGGGAGTCTCGAAGCCCTCGACAAGACTAGCGACTTTCTCGAGATGAACGCGCGTTCCGTCGCTGTCTGTCAAAAACGCATCCGCATCTTCAATAGCGCCTGGCACAAGCTCAAGTTTTTTAGTGGGCGCATCTCCACCATCCGCATAACCTGAAACGAAATATCCTTCCACCTCGCGCAACACGTGACGCAAGTTCTCCGCGTACGGGCCGAACGGAGCTTTGGTGTAGCGCAACTTTAGAGGTTAGAGCCGGTCGCGGAAATCTGCACAGGACGATAAGTGGAATTTCTGCCTGA
>CAYJNT010000119.1:0-10145 GCA_964370945.1 uncultured Hyphomicrobiales bacterium
CGGTGAGAATGCGAAAGCCCATGGTTTCGGACGCGGTGACGCGCAGCTTGCCGGCAAGGCGGGTGTCGCGGCCGGTCAGATCGCGGTCGAGCGCAAGCGCCTGCTCCTCCATCAATTCGGCGGTCGCGATCAGGCGATGGCCGGCCTGCGTCGGCTGGTAGCCGGCCGCGAGCCGCTCGAAGAGCTTCGCGCCGATGGTCTTCTCCAGCGCATTCAGGCGGCGGAAGACGGTCGAATGATTGACCCCGAGCGCCGCCGCCGCGGCGACCAGATTTCCCGCGCGCGCGACCGCGAGCACGATCCGCAGGTCGTCCCAGGAAAAGCGACCTGCAAAAGGGGCTTCCGGCATGTTTGCATCCTTGCAAGTGTAATTGGCAATAACGCTTATCGATTTGCAAAAACGCATCCTCTATATCGGCCGGGTGCCCGTCAAGCGGCGGGCCAGACATTCCAGGCGGACATCCCGTCCGCCTCGCTGAAACCGGAGAACGATAATGACCCATTCCCAACAGATCGGCGCGCAAAGTATCGGCGCGCTTGTGCTGCGCCTCGCCCTCGGCGTGATGTTCATCGCGCACGCGGCTTTGAAGATTTTCGTGTTCACCCTGCCGGGCACCGCGGCCTTTTTCGCGTCGCAGGGCTTCCCGGGCTGGACCGCCTATCCGGTGGTCGCGGCCGAGCTCGCCGCCGGCGCGCTGCTGATCGCCGGCGTGCAGGTGCGGCTCGTTTCGCTCGCAACATTGCCCATCCTCATTGGCGCGCTCGCGGTGCATCTGCCGAATGGCTGGGTGTTCTCGGCGCCGAATGGCGGCTTCGAATATCCCGCTTTCCTGATCGTGCTGGTGATCGTGCAGGCGCTGATCGGCGAGGGCGCCTATGCGCTCCGGTGGAACGCGGTCGGTCGGCCAAACTCGGGTTTACCCGAGTTTGGATAATGAATGCGCAAGTCGGCTACAGCCGACTTGCGGTCGCATGCCTGACGAAACGCCGCCTCCAGCAGGGAAAGCCGGGACGATGAGTCCCGGCTTTCCTATTGTATCCGTCTTCCTTGTAACTCAGGAATCGGTCTCGCTGGCTCCGCCGACACGCGGGGCCCCCGACAGCGCGGTTGCTTGCGATCCTGTGCAAGCCGTCGTCGGCCGCGCAAACAGTCGCTCATTCAGGGCGCCGCGACGAGACTCTCATAGTCAATCCACGCGCAACTCACGAGTTTGGCCGGATGTGTACCCGGGCATATCCTGGCCCACGTCTCGTCCTTTGCATTTCTGGTCCACCCTCGCATCTCGACGAGGTCACCCTGCACCAACGAGCCAAGCCGGGTCGAAGAGACACTTGGAGCGGTGAAAAGGAATGTCTCCGGATAGAAGACCCGCGCTCGCATGGGCTGATGCAACTCGAATATATCGCCTTTGCGTTGGGCGAAGGGCATCAGCCGTTCGGGCGCGACATATCCGGTAAAAGCGGGCCGTGCCGGCGCGCTCGCGGGCACCGGCGCATTCTGCACCGGCGCCGATCGGGTGCCGGGCGGCGCAGCCGCCTGCCGCCCGGGATCCGGCAGCGGCGCCGGCCGCGATGTGTCTTCGCCACGGCGGCCGGCCTGATATCCGCCGATTGCAAGCAGGACAACGCCAATGACCGCGGCGGCGCCGATCAGCATGCCGCTGCCGGAAGATCGAGCTGGGCCGCTCTTGCTGCCAGCTTCGCCGGCGGCCGTCGATGGTCCTTGGCGGTTGACGTCCAACCGCGAATTCGCCTTGCCGCAATGCTCGCAGAAGCGATCCGTCGGGCCAATCGGGTGACCGCAATTGCTGCACGTGAGTGACATGGCTACGTCGCGATGCAAGTGGTTAGACTCGTCACGTGACCATCGTCCTTTTTCGTCTGAGCCATTCCGACATTGCAATTGCCGTTATGCACGACAATGCAGCGAACAACGCCCACTCCAGCGGCATGTATTTGCTGATGCCGAAGAACCATTGGCCGGTTACGGCAAGGACCACGAGGAAAGGATAAAAGGCAATTCCGAACCAGCGGCCCGGAACGAGGATTCTCGTGAGGATCATCGACAACGCCGCGGCCAGCGCATACGCCGCAAATGACACAATCAGCACTCTGGCAAGATTGCGAAGGTCGATACCGAAGGAATAGCCGGCACGAATCCAGGAAAAAACCGGCGCCAGCATCTCAGCCAGGCCGAACACGAATGCTCCGAGGCCGCAAACGACAATCACTCCGGCGATCGTCGGACGTGTCAGGAAGATTTCGCGATCGGCGGGAAGCGACCCGCTGACACTGGTTCGTGGTCCCGCGGTACTGTTGGCGGGCGCGACGGAGGATGCGGCGCCGACGCGCCGGCCGGCCGCCCCGGATTCGCTTTCACCGCGTGACACCGGCGCTCCACAATGCTGGCAGAAGCGGTCACCGGGAGACAATGGTTCGTTACAGCGTTCGCAGGTCGGCACGTATCGGAATCCCCGTTCATCGGATCGGGCAGACATAAGCTTGTCGTCGTGATGGTCCTGCCAACCCTCCTTGCCCTAGTATGCGTTCCCGCATTGATGACAGAAGCGAGCCTCCGGACGAACCGGCGTGCCGCATGCGGCGCAGAACTTTCGCTGTGGCGCAGTCTCGACCGCGTTTGAACGCTCACTGCCGGACGGCCGACTGCCGGTCGCGGCGACAGCGGCGGAAGCGGCGACAGCTTCCCCGGGCTTCGATGCCTGCTGCTCCCTCGCTCCAAGACCGGTGTGGGCTTCCGCGGCTGCGTCACGGTCGACTTTCGCATTCGCGACCGTCTGCTTCGCCGCTGCCGATACCGGTTCCGGAGTCATGAGTCCCGAGAGGAGCCGCTTGTACGCTTCCTCAGGCGCCACTCGGCCCGTCGCGATCTTCGCTGCCGGTTCGCCGCGTACCGCCTTGCCGAAGTCGAGCAGCGTCAGGGGTCCCTGGCCGCGCACCAGCGCGCAGCAATCTCGAGCGATCGCCGATCCTGCTTTGTCGGTCGCAACGGACTCCAGCATCAGCGCAGAAATCGGAGCAAGCCACTCGGCGGCCAATTCCTGCAACCGGTCGCCTGGCCTCCACTGCGTTCTTTCGTTGTCGGCATACTCGACAAAGCCCCCAGCGGCGGCCAGTTGGGACAGACCGCCAGCAAGATCGGTTGCGATCGAAAATGTTCCCGCCGGCAGTAGGGCGGCCGCCATTGCAACGCTCCAGCGCGGATCGATGTTTTCCAACCCAAGCCGGAGCTGCTCGTTCAATTCCTGAAGCGTGAAAGGTTGGTCCGAAGGCAGTTGCCGGTAGATCCATTCGCCGAGATAGCGGAAGCGGATCGCGTCGACAGCTGCCGCCAAGGCGAAGAGAGCGTCCGCGCTCAACTGGTTAGTCACCTGTTCGACGTCCTCCTCGCCGCGCAGGCCCAGCGCATCATCCGCGATCTGCAGAATGTCGTCCGGCGACATTCTCGGTGCAAACTGCCAGGCGCCGTTCTCAGGCCAGAAGCCGATGAAATCGCTACCAGCCTTGTCTGCAAAGAACGTGAGTCGCGTCGAGGAGCGAACGCCCGGCATCGTGAGGCGCGCGAAACAAGTCGGATTGCAAAGAGACTCAAGGATATTGCGACTGGACTTCCAGGCTTTCAGATCGTTGCCAGCCGGCGCCGTCCCCTGGTTCGTCGCCTCAGCAAGCGCCGCACGCAGCGGAGAGTTCGGAGCAGGCTTCAGGCCGAGTTCTTCGACCGTCGACCGGATTTCAGCCGCCGAAGCCGCCAAGATATCAGCCTTGCGTGTTCGCTTTGCCGTTCGCTGCGCCACTGTCGCCCCCGAGCGCCCCACAACCTAGTGCCAGCATGCGATATCGGTGCAGCGCACAGCCGTGCCTAACGCCGATCCGCCGCGAGAATGCGAATTCTATTTCCTTCTCTCACCGGAAATCTCGCCTGTTCGAAAGACGTCGTCATATGGCACCCCCTCTCGCCCGTAAGCATGCCCCGGATCCTGCCGCATCGCGGCGGGGTCGATCCGCGCCGATGATTGCGACTCGGATCGGAAAACCTGATCGTACGGCACCCCCTCTCGCCCGTAAGCATGCCCCGGATCCTGCCGCGTCGCGGCGGAGTCGATCCGCGCCGATGATTGCGACCCGGATTGGAAAACCTGGTCATACGGCACACCCTCGGCCCCGTAGGCGTCGCCGGGTTGTCGTTGCAATGGGCTCGGATCGACATTGCCGGACGATTGCGACCCGGATCGGAAAACCTGGTCATACGGCACACCCTCGCCCCCGTAGGCGTCGTCGGGTTGTCGTTGCAATGGGCTCGGATCGATCGCCGGGCTCGTCGTTCTTGGCGAAGTAGCATTGTCGCCGCGCGAAAGAGCTTGATCATTCCCGGGTGCAGCGGAAGGGGCAGCCTGCTGCGCCTGCCCGGTCTGTCGGCCGGGTCCGACATTGTAGTCAACGTCGCGGTGAACCGACGTGCCACGGGCGCCGACACGCGTCGGATTGTAATCAACATCCCTGTGTGTCGACGCGCCCGGGCCGCTCACAGCTGTCGGTTGCACATGCCCGGTCTGTCGACCGGGTCCGACATTGTAGTCGACATCCTGATGAGGCGATGTGCCGCGGCTTGCAGCGCGTGGGGGGGCAGCCGGAATTCCGTCGGAGCTGCGACCCTTACCAAACCTGCCAAGCAGACCTTGTAGGCCTTTGGAGCCCATTCCTTGCATCGCGTCTTGGGTAACCGTCTCGGCGGTGACGGGCTCCCCATCGGATACCCTGCGCTGGCCACCCTCAGCTATGGCGTTGAGCCCGCCCGCAGCCATTTGGCCCAGCATCCCGCGACCAGAACCATGATAATCCGCACTCCCATCGAAAATCGCGCCGGTGACCGTGTCTCTGGCAGTCCTCAGATCGACCTTGGGCACGGCAATCTTGACCGGAACCACCTTGTCACCGACTCGAAGCTTTCCAAGCGTGACATCGTCGCCACGGTTCGTCGAACTCTGAATACCGCTCGTCGCGCCGCCGGATATAAAGCCTCCGGCGGCGTTGCGGCCACCCTCGGTGAGCTGCGCGCCGATGCGCGACGCCCCGACATAACCGCCGGCCACATATCCGATGGTTCCGCCAGCCGAAATCCAGAATATGCCTTCAACGGTGGCGACTTTGGTCCGCAACCACTCAGCGCTCTTACGGTCCGCATCTCCTTCCTTCTGATAACGGTCGGAGAGCGATTTGATGAGCGAATTCAGCTTGCCGATATCACCAGGTGTTGCGTGTCCGCGCTCTCTCGCCGCGCGCTCGATGTCGTGCACCCTGCGCCACAGGCGTCCGGCATCGTCGGCCGTCGCATGCGTATCGTCGTCGCCTAAGCCGACATTGCTGATCCAGCGGCCAGCCTCCGCAAGCAAGCCTTTCAGCGCTTTGCCTGTCGCGACCAGGCCGCGCGCTTCGGCAAGATCGACCCATCTGCCGCCAATCAGATATTGGCCCTTGTCATTGGTCGGAAGCAGCCGGCCAGTGAGCGGATCGATCAGCGATGGCGGCGGCGGTTTGTTGATGTCGGAATCGGGTGGCGGTGCGGCCGGCTTGCCGGGCTTGCCTGTCGCAACATCCCTGTCGCCGGTGACGGCGTCCCACATCCCTTTTCCGATCATGCCCTGGATCTGATCGGCGGTCAGATCGGCGCCGCCCTGCGCCGCGCTGGCGATCGCAATCGCGATCGACTGCGCGATATTGGCGGCAATGCCGGCGGCGATCAGGATCGTGGCAATGACCGCGGCCGCGGCGGCCAGATCGCCCTTGCTCGGTCCAGAAGCGTCATCCGACGCATCGCTGGTGGCGGGCGGCGTAATCTGCGGCGTCGGCGAGGGTTGCGTCACCGGCGGAGGCGATTGCGGACTCCGGCTGACCACCGAACCGTCCAGGCGCAGCTGATTGTGAATGGCCGCGACAAATGCCCCGCATGCGAGACCGTGCGCCCCCCGGTATAATCCGAGCGCCATTCCCTGTCCGATGCCGATAGACCCCCCCGGCTGAGATTGGAGTTTCTGGACCGACTGCGTCGCGCAGACGATCTTAAAGTTCTCGCGCGCCACGGCAGCGCTTCCCTGAAAGCGGTGAGAGTTTCCGCCGAGATCTGCAGCGGTGCCGCTGAACAGAACGTTCACACCCTGGATTTGACGGGTCGCCGTTGCTTCGGGTGCATAGTGCCGCAGATCGCCGGTTCCGACCTGCGTGAACCCCGGTTGCCGTTGCAGGACGACGGCCGCGCGCCCGCGAAAAACTCTGCCCCCTTCGAGCGGCAAATCGAACTGGAAGTCTGCCATCGCCTGGTCGCGCGAGACTTCGCGCAAGGACGGACGGGACGCCGTCAGGCCCAGTGGCCCCTGTATCGTGATGTGCTGAACCCGAGATGCGGCATCGGCCAGCAGATCGTAAGCGGTTGCCCGGTCAGACGGTTGCTGCGCCTGCGCCGACGGCCCGCCAGCCACGACCGTTACAATGCAACCGAGCAAGATGACTGCGTGCGATGCCGCACGCAGGACCTGCGCCCGCTTCTGCCACATCACGAAGGAGGCCAGCGCGAGCATCGCGGTCGAGAATGCACCGGTGACGAGGCCGGCGCGGATCAGCCACAGATTGCTCGCGAGCAGGCCGAGGAGTTGCGTGACGCCGAAGGCGGCAGCCCAGATCGCAAGATAGCCGATCGAACGCTGCGCAAAATACTGGCCATTCTCCAGATAGACTTCATGCGTTCGCGCGCGAATCCATCCCGCCACGCAGCCGACGAGAACCGCCCCAACCACGAGCAGCAACGGCAGGTTGGCGTTTGCGAACAAGATGAGCTGAACAAGATAGCAGAGGCCGGCCGCGACCGGCGGGATCAGGCAACTCACCAAGCCGAGCCGCCACGGTTTGCGGTAGGTCCAGGCCACCATGCCGAACGAGCCGGCGAACAGCCAGATCGTGCCGAACACGACCTGTCCAACCGCCAGCAGAAGAAGTCCGGGTCCGAGTACGGCGGCACTCAGCGCCAGGCTCTTGCCCGCCGCTTTGGTCACGGCTTTCATCAATTCCGGATTGGCGGTGATCTGGCGCCAGCGCTCAAGCAGCCCCGCCGCTTGATCCGCCGGCCGCGAAGAGATCGTGGATCGCGTGTCGTCAGGCGAGGTGACGGTGTGGTTGCCGGATGACGAATCCGGCACCGCAAGCTCGGCTCCGCATTGCCGGCAAAATCGCGCCGCCGCGTTCAGTGCCTGTCCGCATGCCGGGCAATACGTCATTGCGGTCGCCTCCGAAAATCTGCCGGCCTCCACAAGCCGACACCAAAGGCATTCAATCAAAAGGCATTGCAGATTCGAAATTCCAGCGGCGCCGCTCCCAAGCACCGGCACGCGATATCGTCAAATTCTAGGTTGTCGGACGCCAGGCCGGCAATCGAAAAACGACCGCTCTCTTATCGCATCTCTTGGTTGCAGGATGTGCTCGCGGGCCTGTACCTTTGGTGAACGAGCGAGAAAGCGGCGGGAATTGAAGGAAAACCTCGCCCATTCTAAGATATGCATTGAAGCGCCGATGGGCGGGCGGGATCGATGACGCGCCATTGTCCGAATTGCGGAGCCGCTGCGAATGCAGGCGATCGCTTCTGCGGCGCTTGCGGTGCAACATTGCGTCAGGCGGAGTCGCGAAAGCCGCCCTCCGCATCCGCTCTCCGACAAGATCGAGATTCACCACACTCTCCGAAACCGGGTAGCGCGCCGTCGCTGATTGCAGTCCTGCTCGCATCCACCTTGGGCGCGGTCGTGTCCTTTCTGGGAGTCTTCGGTCTTTACCTGTTCCAGTCGGGCGGCCGAATTTATTTTTCCGATATCGTCGCTTTCCTGGCGATACCCTTCGTTCTCTATTCGGCGGCCGGCCTTGCAGCCCTGTTGCTGGACAAGACTGGCGCGCATAGCCGATTTCTCCTGTTATATTATGTGGGTATTGCATTCGTATCCGTCGTTCAGGTGATCTGGTATCATAACGAGATTGTGGTCCCATTCGGAGCATTGATTGTCGTGCAAGTGATCGTCGTGGTGACGCTTGTTGTGGCGTTGAAACTGTCGGGTCGGTCGGCGCGATAAGCAGCGCTCTTGCAGGTCGGTGATCGAGCCGGATTGGAAATCATCACATGACCATTTGTCATGCATGCGGGTTGCCGATTCAGCCAAGCGACCGCTTTTGCGGTGAATGCGGGCGGAAAGTCGAAACCAGCCGCGCGCGGCCGACTGCAGCCGGCCATGCGTCCGGCCTTCGAAAGCAACCGGCTGTGCTGTGGCTCGGGGCAGGTGGCGCGCTGATCGCTCTGGTAGCGGTTGCTGCCATCCCGCACTGGCGGCAAGAATCGCCGCAAGCCATGCCCAAGGCGCAATCCGCCGCGCCGGCGGCAGTGAGCCTCCCGAGCGCGCCGCCGCAACCAGCCGTAGCAGCACGGCCCGGCTTTCTGGGCGTGGAGGTTTCGACACAACCGCCAACCGAATCGGAGACATCTCCACTCAGACTTCCTGGCGGCGCCTACGTTGAGAGTGTCGTCAGCGGGAGCCCCGCCGCGCAGGCGGGCTTGCGCGTGCGCGACCTGATCTACTCGGTGAACGGCATGCGGGTCGAAACCAAAGATGCACTCGTCGCAGCGATCTCGGCGGCGGGAGGCGGCGCCAAGGTCACGATCGGATTCTATCGCGACCATTCGCCAAGCGCGCGGGAGGTGACGCTCGGTATCCGCCACGAGTAACGGGAAGTTTCCTATCGTCGTCCACAGTCTTCGAGCAGCTTGCGGAAGGATGGCAACACGCGAAGCCAGATATCGAACGCATCGCGAAGATAACGGTCGTTGACACCGCGGAACTGGATATAGCGCTGAAGCGTCACATAGTCCGGCCCGAACCCGGTCGCACCATGTGCCTCCTGATTCCAGTGCCACACGTGACAACGCGAATTCGGCAGTTCGAGCGAGTGATAGGTGATCCTCCTGATGACCCCCGACCGGCATCGGCCAGCCGCCTCGCATTCCAGCATCGTGACGTGCACGCTCTCGTCGCCAATGTGAATGGTTACGTTTGCGCTTTGCTTGTCCGTCTCCGCACGCCATCCCTGACTGACCGCAAACGCAACGAGCTGCTGCGGTGTCATTCCGTCATGGACCGCGACCGAAGACGCGGCGGCGCGACCCGGCATTGCCAGAAAGGCGGCTACGACCGAGGCCGCAACCACAGTCACAACTCTCCGCATGCGATGCCGTCGCTTCACAGTCGATGATCGCCTTGCATCTGAATTCACTCGAGCCCCCGGCGGGACGACTTGCAAGCGATTTTCTCACAGAACTATTATGGACGCAGCCGCTTTCTTGTAGGCGCGCAGTCATGGCCAACGGTGCTCTCTGCGAGGGTGAACTTTTGGCGCGTGACCGTTTCTGCGGCGCATGCGGACAGAAGATTCAAGCCGTGGCGGCAGCGCAGCCGCAGGTCGCGTCTGCCAAAGCCGGGGTGGCCCGGCCTTCGGTCAGCACCTCAGGGCGACAGTGTTACAGCGGCGGAAAAATATGCTTGCCATCCGCGCCGAGCGGCAGCGGCACCACGCTGACCGCGTCTTTCACATCGAGCGGCGCGTAAAGATGCGGAAACAGCGCGCCGCCGCGCGACGGCTCCCACTGCAACACGCTGCCGAGCGTGTCGGCCTCGACCGCGACCAGAAGGAGATCGCGCTGCCCGGCGAAGTGCTTCGCGGCCGTCTCCTTCGCCTGCTCGGCGGTCGAGAAATGAATGAAGCCGTCGGCGAGATCGACGCCCGAACCGCGAAACACGCCGTCAGCCTCCGCCTGCCGCCATTCGGTCTCAGAGCAGATTTTGTAGATGAGGGTCATAATTCCATTCTCGTCATTCCGGGACGCGAGCGAAAGCGAGCGGGCCCGGAATCCATAACCACGACTCTGGAATATGGATTCCGGGTTCGCTGCACCCGATCTCGGGTCTACCCGAGATCGGGATTCAAGATGCCCAAGTCGGCTGTAGCCGACTTGGGTTGAGCGCCCCGGAATGGCACTTACGCCACGCGTGCTTCGCTGCCGCCGCCATTCGGGGGCGGCACCGGCACGCCGTCGGAGGAATATT
>CAYJNT010000120.1:0-10099 GCA_964370945.1 uncultured Hyphomicrobiales bacterium
CTAATGTCCACCGCCGGGTACGGTCTTGCCCGCATAGATGTCAGGGTTGGCCGGACCTTCAACCTGCAGAATTCCCACCAACCCGCGCTCGAGACGTGAAAGCGCGTGATCGACCAGAATGTAATTCCCCGGCATGTCGAGTTTGAAATCAGTGATGATCGCGCCTCCCGGCGGCACTGTTACGGTCTGAATACCCTTCAACGGTTCACTGAGCGCGCCGCCGAGATTATAAACTTTGTCGAATATTTCTCCGATGACATGGAACGACGAGGTGAAATTCGGACCGCCGACGCCGAAGAAAATGCGGACCGTCTCACCGACCTTCGCTTTCAGCGGATGCAGCTTCGACAAAGCGCCGACCGAACCGTTGAACACGAAATATTCCGGCCGCTCGTTCAGCAGTTTCTCGACGTTGAATTCCTGACTGCCGTGCTGACCAAACGCCGCCTCAGTGTAGATCTCGCCCTGCATCACGTAGAATTCGCGGTCAACCGGCGGCAATCCTTCTTCGGGCTCCACCAGGATCAAGCCGTACATGCCATTGGCGATATGGTGCGCCACCATTGGCGTGGCGCAGTGATAAACGTAGAGCCCCGGGATCAGCGCCTTGAATTTGACGCTGTTCTCTTCGCCCGGATTGGTCTGTGTTGCGGCGGCGCCGCCGCCCGGACCGGTCGCCGCATGGAAATCGACCGAATGAACCATCGCGCTGTCGCTGGAATTCTTCAAGCGAACATCGACGGTGTCGCCGACACGAACGCGCAGGAATGGACCCGGCACCTTGCCGTTGAAGGTCCAGTAGCCGAATGTCGTGCCTTCGGCGAGCCTGGCTTCCAGTTCCACCGTCGTCAGATCGACGCGGATGGTTTGCGGCTCCCGTTTGCCAATCGGCGGCGGCAGATCGGTCGACAGTTTTGCAATGTCGGCTTCGACCAGGATCTGGGGCGGTACCTGAGGCGTAACGAGGAATTGCCCTTGCATGCCGGCGAGCTGGTGGCCCGGCAGGCTGCAGAAGTAAATGTAGTCGCCGGCTTTACCGGCGCGGAATGCAATATTGGTACTCGCTCCCTTGCCGGTGATGTGGGCCGACCGCGCGGTGGGCTCCTGATCGGCAAAGATGATATCGTGTTCGGCGCCCTCGCCGTTGATCAAGGTAATCTGCACGCCCTGGCCCTCGGCCGCGGACAATACCGGATTAACCTGGCCGTCGATTGCGCCGCCGACGCCGATAAAGACCATGCGGCCCTCGGCAATCCCGGTGCGCAGCGTGTAGCGGAGACCCGGAACGTAACTTGACGCGGCCTGATTGTTTGTCGCGGGCGCTGGGGCCGCCTGTGTTCGCGGCGCCGCCGCTGACGGCGGCACCGCCGCGACTGCCGGAGTCGGACCTGCGGCGAGAAAAGCGATCACCGCGTCGCGTTCATTCTTGGTCCTGAGACCTGGAAACGGCATCTTGTTGCCGGGCAACACCTTCTGCGGATCCGACAGATAGCGATCGAGCGTGGCAATATCCCAGGTGAGGTTGCTGGCCTTGTTGGCCGGCGAATAGTTGTAGTTTGCAACGCTGCCGGCTTTCTTGCCGATCAATCCGGCAAGGCTCGGACCAAGCCCATTCTTGCCGGGTTCGAGCGAATGGCAGGCCTGACATTTACGGAACACGAGTTTGCCCGTGGCAACATCGCCGCTGACTGCCGCAGCCGCAGCCATCGGCGCGGGCGCCGTTTGTCCACCGGTCGGTGCAGTCGTCGCGGCAGCCATTCGCTCATGCGACATAACCGGCGCGTTGGTGAGTGCTTGCGCCGGAGGCTGCGCGGCGGCGGCAGACCGCCGGGTGGTTTCCGCCTGATTCAGTGGCACACGCGGAGCGGCGGCTTCATCACTCCGATTCGGCGATGCCGTGCTCGCGGTCGATTTCGACGAAGCGACATGCGACGACAGATACAAGAGCGGCACGATCAGAAGAACGCCGCCGATCAATATCGACCAGTCACGTACGAAGCCCAGCACCCGGTTCCACATATCAGAATCCTTTCAATCCAGCGGTTAAACCGATTTCGGCGACTATTCACCCCGCAAGCGGGTCAATGCGTGTCCGCTCACATTTTTTTGCCGGCAGCGCCGAACTGCTTGAGAAAGGCCCAAAGGTCCTTCGCCTCGGTTTCATTTTTGATGCCGGGAAATACCATCTTGGTGCCTGGAATCTTTGCACGGGGATCCTTTATGTATTCAACGAACGTTGTCTCGCTCCAGGTGATGCCGGATGATTTGTTGGCGGCGGAATAACCGTAGCCGGCAACAGAGCCTGACTGGCGGCCGTCGATACCGTTCAGTTGCGGACCGACCTTGTTCTTCGCGGTTTCGCCGACGTCGTGACAAATGGCACATTTCTTAAATGTCGCCGCTCCGGCCGCAAGATCCTCGGCGAATGCCGGTGCGGTTAAGACGGCGACCAAACCAGCGGCGAGCAATAAACTTCTTATCGACATGTTGGATCCCCTCGGTGAGTGTGACGGACGTTCAGCAACGCGGTGCCTGTGGCGCCGGTCGGCGCCGCAAGCTACGCGCTCAGTCAGGATGCGGACCAAACGCATGATGCAAGCGTGCATCGTGGGTCTCGAAATGGCACGAAAACCAGGCATCGAGTCGCGCCGCCAAGGCCTCATGGCTCGCCATCTCATTGCGATCGAATTCGTCCATCAAGCTAAGTATGTCGTCGAGCAGTCGCTCGTGATCTTCTTTGTGCTGTGGCAATTGATCGTAGCCCCGCTCGCGCATGAACCGCTCTTCCAGCGCGAAATGCGCCGAGATCGCTTTGATCAGATCGCCGAAGAACGCCGAGGCCGTCAGAGGCTCGCCTTTGGCCATTAGCTCATCATGAAGTCGATTGATCAGCTCGATAAGCTCCTTGTGCTCGTAATCGACTGCATCGATCCCGACGCTGTAGTGATCTTTCCACTGCAATAGGGCCATGGCCGTTCACCTGAATACGAATTCACCGCTCTCGGAGCGAAAATCGACAACGAACATTTGCTCGGGCACGAGCGTGACGGTTTCTTTGAGCTGGTGATCGAATCCTTCCGTGCGCGGCGTGTCGCGCATCCGCGCGGAGATCTCATACTGTCCAGCCGGCACCACAAAACGCTGGTAGACGCGGGAATGCCCGTCTCCCGCGATCCCGGTCGGCGGCAAAGTGGCACGGAAGATATTCTTGCCGGCAAGGTCGAGTTCGACGTAGATCGGGCGGCGGCCGCGCGGACAGTCCAGAGTGCGCCGCATGTTGGGCGCCAGTTTCGCCAATTCCTCGGGGGACCGCGTGCGGCACTCGGCCTTGCGATCGGCGCCATGGACGAAAGTGAGCAGGACGATGGCGGAGCCTTCCGGAATCTGCCGATAGATCGGCCAGTTCGCAAAGGCCGCAACGGCCGAAAACAACAGAAGGATGACGACGAATTGGCCAAGCAGGCGAAGGTAAGCGGTCATGACACGCTTCCCTCCGGCGTCCGCTTCGGCTCGGGTGATAGTGCCGAAGTGATCGCCCGCGGCAACGGCGCCGAAGCGACCTCCGGAATTGCGGCCACTTGTTCCGCAAACGCCGCAAGCTCCCGTTCGAAACGCATCGTCTCAAGTGCCGACGCCCAGATGGTCTTGAGGCGATTGCGCGGCACGCGCGTCCGCAAATAAGGATCGCGCTGTCCGGCAAAGCGCTGTTCCGTCCAGGCGATGCCGAGCCGATTGAAGCAGGCGCTCTCTGCGCAACCGGCCACTATCACACCATCGGCAAGTCGCTTGCTGAGAACGAAGTCGATCATCGACGGCGGGATCATCGCGACGCATGGCAGCGGCACGACGCCGGTCGGGTGACCCGCGCCACCGCCGTGCTCGCAGGCAAAAACAAGGATCCGCTTCTTCTCTCCCCGAAGCGATCCGGCCGTTTCGACGGTCAGTTCGCGTAAGCGCTGGAGCGAATAGTCAGGAAGGTCGATGCCGGTCTTGAGTTCCTGACTGCGGCGAAAGGGAGTCGACGACGGACACGCGCCGACGCAAATGCCGCACGAAACACAAAGCGAGGGATTGACCTGCGCTTCGGTGGGAAATGGCAGCCCATCGCTGCGCCGTACCATCCTGATCGCTTCGTAGGGACAGTCTTCGACGCAGCGCGCGCAGCCGTTGCAGTGTGCGAGATCGACCTCGGCGGCCTTGGCCCGACGCAACGGCGGCAGCCACGGCATAAGCCCAAGCATCAATGAGAATGCACCAAGAAACGCCCACACGGCGCCATTGCCCCAAATATCGGTTAACGGATAAAGCGGCAAGAAGAGCCAATCGAGCCCCACCGCGGCCGGCGCCTTGGCAAGATCGACGCGCCCCTGCGATACCGCCGGATTCCAGAGCGATACGGCAACGAGGGCGACCAGCAACATGACCGCGAGAGTCCGCGGCGGGTTCATCTTCGGGCGCGAGATGTGCAGGATATGGATCCACATGGCGAGCAGAAGGAACAGCGGCACCGCCACGTGCATAAACACCATCAGACTGAAGAAGCGGTTTGTCAGCGTCCCTGTCGAAACAAAGTTGCGCGCGATCGGCTCTCCGAAGATCGGTAACCAATCGAGCAATTCCGACGACACGAGCGCGACGTATTGCGCCAGCCTGTCCCACACCAGCCAATAGCCGGTGATACCGGACGTATAAAGCAGCCAGATGATCGGAACGCCTGTAAGCCAGGAGAACCAGCGGATGCCGCGATAGTGGTTATAGGCGAACTGGCGCAGCATGTGTGTGACCAGCATGACGACCATGAGATCGGATGCATATCGGTGAAAACTGCGCATGACGCCGGCGTGATACCAATGGTTGTTGGTCAAATTCTCGACGGATTCGTAAGCGCGCTCGATGCCTGTATCGAAAAAGATGAAAAGATAGATGCCGCTGACAGCGACGATCCAGAAGAAGAAAAAGCCGAGCGCCCCGAGCTGTGCGACCGGATTCAAGGCCGGGCCGAACAGCCGATCCAGCGGCCGTTCGATCCACTCGAACCCGCGCCGGAGAACGCTTCGTATCCCGCCGATCACGCCGTCCTCCAATCGGGTCGCGGCGTGACAGGCGCGCCGCCGCGGGAGGTGGCCAATTGCGCGAATGGCAGCATTGTCATGCCGACCTCATACGCGCGCCGTGCGGCGCCATTCCCGCAGGAGGAGTCCGCCAATGACCAAAAGCGACAAGGCGGCAATAACGCTGCCGAACATCAAACCGTAGTCGATACGATAGCGTCCGGCGCCGGGATCGTAAGTCGTACAGATGAATTTGATGCGGTCGACGAGGCCACGCAGCGTGAAGCTTGCGGCGGTTCCGTAGACCACGTCCTTGAGCGGCTCGATAAGCATCTGAATCGGAAAGTCGTCGCCATAGACATGGCGGTAGATCTTGCCGTCGCGATCTATGATCGTCGTCTGGGTAATGTGGTCGAAGCCGCCCGCGGAAGCAGCGTAGCTAAAGCCAAGATCGCGCAGCAGCGCCGACATAGTGCCGCCGTCAGCGCTGGCGAGGCGCCAGTTGTCGAGCCTCACGCCCTGCACGGCGGCAAACTGCGCCATGCGGGCGGGTGTATCGTTGCGTGCATCAAACCCGACGGTCAGCACCGCAAACTCGCCGGAACCGAAGATGCGGCGCGCCTCGCCGACGGCATCGATGAGATGTTGGGTCGTGGCCACACAAACCGAGCTGCATGACGTGTAGACGAGACTGACGACCAGCGGATTGCCGCGGTAGCTCGCGAGCACCAGCGGCTCGCCCGAGGAATCGGTGAGTGTATAGCTGCCGATGTTCCGTCCCAAAACCGCTTCGCTGCGTTCGAGCACGGCGCGCGGATCAAGGCGCTGCACATTGAGGGTGTCGGCAAGCGCCGCCGTTGCAGTCATCGCGACGAGCGCGGGCCCCGCCACGCATGCGATCAATCGTTTCGCCATGACTACGACCCGATCAGGCTGTCGAGCACGACACCGAGGATCAGCAGCCCGAGTTGCAGCAGCGAGGCAAAGAAATTCGCCATTGCGTTCTGCTTGGTCGGCGCCTGATGCAGAACGACACTCTTCCACAGGAAGAACCCGCCTCCGATCCCGGCACAGAGCCCGTATAACAATCCCTTGCCGAACCAAAGCGGAACGAGCGAGACCGCGACCAGCGCCGCCGTGTGCGTCAGGATCGCGAGCGTCCAGGCATATGCGGGCACGACGATTGGCAGCATCGGTACACCGGCCGTTGCGTAGTCCTCGCCTTTCGCGGCAGCCAGGCTCCAGAAATGCGGCGGGGTCCAGAGAAACAGCGCCACCGCCAGCATGTAGGGAACGACCTGCGGTGACGGGTCCACGGCCGCGGCGCCGGCAAGTACTGCAAAACTGCCGGCAAGGCCGCCGATGACGATGTTCCACACGCTGCGGCGCTTCAACCAGACCGTATAGACGATGCCGTAAGTGAACGCGCCGAGAAACACGAACACCGCCGAGAGCGTGCCTCCGCATGCCACGGCCAACGCCAACGACGCCGCAAGCAGGACGACGAAGCCCGCGGGCCACCAAAGGCTTTCCCGGAACGCACCGCTGGCAAAAGGCCGCGACCGCGTGCGCCGCATCAAGCGATCGAGGTCACGCTCATGGTAGTGGTTGAAGGCACCGGCAGCGCCCGAAGCGCCCAGCACCGCCAGCACCAGCCCGGTCGCCTGCCACGAGGCCAATGCGGAGCCGTTCGCTGCAGCGATGCCGGCAAGAGCGCTCGCCGCAACTGCTGATCCGATCCTGAGCTTCAGGAGCGAGACGGTCATGCGGATTGCGGCGAGCATGGGTCACTTCTCCATATCCGTCGGGAAACCGAGGATCAGCGGAACAGCCACAGCTCCGACAGATATTTCCAGTTGATGAAGTAATAGAGGACGAAGCAGACGAAGAAGATGGTGACCAGGATGATCGTGCCCGGAAGCTTCACGGTTGCATGACTACCGTATTGCGCGGCGGCCGTACCGCCCCTTGAATGCAGTGGGAACGTGAGCTTGTGACCACTGGTGATCTTCTTGCCGAAAAGTACCGTGCCGACGACGACCACCACGTAGATGGCGCCTCCAAGCGCCGCGAGGATCGCAAATATCCCGTTCAACCCCATCATCAGAAATGCACCGGCCGAATGGGCGAACGATATCGCGGCATCGCTGTATGCGATGTCCCAATGGCGGCGCGGCACGCCGAGGGTACCGGCTCCCATCATGAACAGGGAGATTCCCGCCGCCCCGAGTCCGAACAGATAGGGCTGTATTTTCGCGAGTCTCGGCCAGATGATCTCACGCTCGAAGATCAGCGGCAGTACGAGATAGGTTGCCGCCATAAAGGCGAGCGTCGTGCCGGCGACGACCGTGCCGTGGAAATGACCCGGCACGTAGATTGTGTTGTGCATGAGCACATTGAGCTGCTCAGTGCCGAGCACCACGCCTGAGATGCCGCCGATGAAGCCGAACATCACGAGCGAAAGGAACATGCCGGCGAAGGCAGGATTGCCCCATGGCGCCTTGCGCAACCATTCGAATGCGCCCTTGGTGTAGCCGTTGCGCCGCTGGGCCGCCTCGATCGCGCCCGGCACTGTAAGGCCATGGACCATCGAGCCGAGCACCGCGAGATACATCATGTAGCTGGTGTTTACGATTTTCCAGCTCGCAGTCATGCCCGGATCGGCGAGCAGATGATGGGCCGACGCAAGCTGCAGGAACAGTATGTACATGAAAAAGGCGGTGCGGCTCACCTTCTCGCTCAGCGGCTTGGCGCCAAGCACCAACGCTGCAATCAAATACCAGATTGAAACATGCGCGGACACGTTGATCTGCTGGGACGAATGACCCATCGCCCACCAAATGACCCTGTACATCAACGAATCGATGTCGGTGATGAGACCGAGCGACCACAGCCATGTCGGTATAAGAATGATCGCTCCCGATGCGATCGTGAACACGGCGATAATCGCGGCTGTGAGCGCGCCGAAAGTGACGAGCGGAACCGAGCCCTCATATGTGCCCTCTTCCTTCGCGATCGCGAGCGTGGCGAAGAATACGGCGCAACCGATCAATGCCCCGACCGCAAATAGAATCAGCGACAGATAGAAGTTTGGCCGGGCCTGCATCGGCGGATAGGAGGTGAACATCACGCTCGACTCGCCCTGCAACACGGTGACGTTGGCGAGTACCGCACCGATGACCATCAGCGCGAAGCCGAGCCATGCAAACTTTGGCGCCGCCAGACGACAATTGAGCAGGACTGCGGAAGCAAAATAGAGAACAGCGATCTCAAAGAAGATGATCCAGAACAGCAGCACATTGGCGCCGTGGCCGGTAAGGGCCAGATAGAACCATTCGGCAGGCAATAGATGGACGGCCGGCCAGCGCGTGAGCGCCACCATCAGGCCCATGATCCCACCGAGCATGAGGAATACGACAGCGGCGACCGCGTTGGCCTTGATCAGCGCTTGAGCGGCGGCGTCGACCTTCAAACCGGTATACTGACATGTGCGATATTCGGCGTCCGCTGTCTTGCCGACGGCGCCAATAACGGTTTCGGCGGTCATGACCCTATCTCCCCTCGGCGAGGCGCTCGGATGCGCTGCCGGCTCGCTTTTGTTCCTTGACGTAGATTTTCCCGGTCATCGTATGATGGCCAATTCCGCAGAATTCGTTGCAGATAATGCCGAACTCGCCGGCCTCGGTCGGCGTCAAAGTGATTACGTGCTCGTAGCCGGGATGAACCTGAATGTTGATGTTGGTCGGCTGTAACGAGAAGCCATGCAGCCAATCGAGCGAGGAAAGATGAATGCGATAGCTGGTGCCCTTCTCCAGCTCGAGGATCGGCCACCATTGCCAGAGCCGGCCGAGGAGATAGACGTCGGAGCCGGGCTGCGGTTTTACGACAGGAATGCCCTGCTCCTCGCGAACCGTGTTCTTCTTGACGAAATCTTCGACCTTGGTCTCGTAGCTGGATGGGGTGATGCGATAGGCCTCTCTGTTCAGATTCTGCTCGCCGATGAAGTGCCAGGCGATCATGAATCCAAACATGAACAGGCCCCACAGAAAGGCGATGATCGTCCAGACCAGTTCAAATCTCGCGACCGGTTCATTCCACCAAATTCGCTGTGGCGGCGACGTAATGGCCATTTCAATTCCCCATCGTACGGTGGCGCGGTCAGCGTTGTTATTTGGCGAGCGGGACGGATGCGATCTCCATCACGCCCCAGATGATGTAGAGGACGGTGGGAATCGTCACGCCGAAGAACAGCAACAGAAACGGACTATCGAGAATCTGCTGCATCATCGGAACCGGTTCGAATTTCTCGGCCGATCCGGCGGTAGATCGCTCTGTCGTCGTCGACATAAGATCGCCTCCTGAAAAACACAAAGAAGCATAATTAAGCCCGCACGGTCGCGCCTTGACCAAAGTCAACGCATCATCAGCGGCACGTCATTAACAATCGCAAAGTGTAATCATGTGCCGCTTTGCGGGGCGCGGTCATATCGGATGTTGACGATAACGCAGGCAAGCCGAGCAGCCGCAGCAGCGGGTGGCGCCCTGCTTATTGCGGCTTTCGTTGCGACGACATTCGCTGGTCGGACGCCGGCAAAGCCGGAAAAAAACGTAATACTCGTTTATATCGGCGCCGAAAATTGCGCACCCTGCGATACTTGGCAGCGCAACCAGGGAGCCGCGTTTCGCGACTCTGCGGAATTTCGCCATCTGACCTACCGCGAAGTGAAATCACCTTCGCTTTTCGGCGTATTGGAAGACAAGAATTGGCCCGAGGACTTGCGTGCATATCGCCAAGCCATCGGCCGCGGAGCCGGGGTTCCACTTTGGCTCATCATCGCCGACAATCGTCTTATCATGCAGAGTTCCGGTCTTGCCCAATGGCAAGAGACGGTTTTTCCAAAAGTAAAATCGCTCCTGCGTTAGACCGGCCCCCATTCATGACCGAAATCGCCGCAGGACCGCGTCGGCCGGTCATCTAGCCATCCGTCCTGCGTCTAGAGTCTGATTCATTGGGATTGAATCAATTAGGGATTCCCAAATCAGGCGTG
>CAYJNT010000121.1:0-9979 GCA_964370945.1 uncultured Hyphomicrobiales bacterium
GCGCGGTCGGTCTCCACCATCAGGAACGCTTCGGCGTGATCCTTGGCGGTCAGGATATTGATGCCGAGATTCTTCTTCGCATTGATCTCGGTGATCTGCTTGATGTTGGTCGTGCCGGAGGTCGAGACGACGGTCTTGCCCTTCAGGTCATCGACGGTTTTCAGCTTGCTGGCCACCTTCGAGACGAAACGGTTGGCGGTCACGAAATGCGTGATCGTGTAGGCGACCTGCTTCTGACGCTCGGCGTTGTTCGTGGTCGAGCCGCATTCGAGATCGATCGTGCCGTTCGCGATCAGCGGAATACGCGTCGCGGACGTGACCGGATTGAGCTTGACGTCGAGCTTTGAGAGCTTGAGCTCTTTCTTCACCGCGTCGACGATTTTTCCGCACAGGTCCATCGTGTAGCCGACGACCTTCTGCTTGTCGTCATAATAAGAGAACGGCATCGAGGATTCGCGGTGACCGAGCGTGATCGTGCCGGTATCCTTGATCTTCTTGAGCGTGCCCGTGACGTCCTGGGCGGACGCGAGGCCCGTGGTCATCATCACCAACGCTGCCCCAACGAGCCATTTAACGTGTCGCATGTTATTGATCTCCGTCTTTGAGCCGGTGCCGAATACAGCAAAAACCGGGCCACTATGGGCCGATCCTAGCCAATTACGACGGCGCGGTCGCTTTGAATCGGCGGTTTCGTTCCAATATTTCGTCCATATTTGAATGACTAGATTTCCGCGGCGGCGATGACGGCATCCGGACTGGCGGCATGGTGAAACCAGGCGAAAAAAGTCTCCCGGCCGCGATATTGCGCACGCCCGCCGCGATTCTCGTTCTGTTGGCGCTTGGCGGCGCCTTGTTGTCCGCGTTCGCGGCACGGCGCGAAGCCCTTCAGCATCAGGCGATCGAGCGGCTGCGTCTTGCCGAGGCAGTCGATGTTCATTTTGGCGCCGTTCAGGACCATCTGAATTCGCGCGAGCACCTCGCCACCACGGTCTCGGCTCTGTTCACGCCGCCGCCGCTTCCGGCGCCGCGGCCGTTCGGCGCGTTCGGCGACCAGGTGATCGCGCTCGCGCCGGAAATTTCGACCGCCGGCTGGCTGCCCGAGATTCAACACGCGCGCGCGGAAGACGCGCTGCAGACGCTGGCGCTCTCGGGCGTGGCGCAGCCGCGCTTCGTCGGACCGGAGGGCGCGGCGATCGATCCGGGGAAACTCGACCGGCCGCTTTATCCGATCGTCGATATCGCACCGGAGAAAAACCGCCACGTGCTCGGCGTGGACGCCGGCGCGTTTCCGGATCGCCTGGCGGCGATCCGGCAGGCGCGCGATACCCGCAAAGTCGCGCGCACGTCCCCGCTGCGGCTGGTGCAGGCGCCGGCCGACGATGCGATCCTGCTCTACGCGCCGGTCTTCGGGAGAGAAGGAGCGTTTCTGGGTGTGATGGGATTTGGCTACAAGGTCGAGCCGCTGTTTCACACCGCGCTTTCGAATCCAAAACGCAACCGCGCTTTCAGCATTCGCGTCAAAACCGAGAACGTGGACACGCCGCTCTATGTCATGGCGGGCGACGGCGCCTCGTCGGCGCCCATCAACCCCGACAAGCGCACTACGGATATCAGCCGCAGCCTGCAATTCGGCGGCAAGCCTTTGACGTTCACTTATTCGGTGCCGCGCAATCTTGCCGAGGAAGCGTTCCGGCGGGGATTATGGATTTTTCTAGTCGGCCTCGCGCTGACCGGCGCGGCGGTCTCGTTTCTCGCGCTGATCGCGAACCGCGCCGGCGCGCTGGCGCGCGAGGTCGGCTCGCGCCGCTCGGCGGAAGAACGGCTGAAGGTTCTCATTCACGAACTGAACCATCGCGTCCGCAATGTCATGTCGGTCGCACAGGCCGTGGTGCGATTGAGCTTCACCTCGGGGTCAAGCCTCGCCGATGTGCAGAAAACCTGCGAAGGCCGGCTCCAGGCACTGGCGAATGCAATGTCGATGCTGACCGCGAGCGACTGGAAGAGCGTGAATTTCCGCAGCCTGATCACCGACGAGATCCTGCCCTTCTCCGAGCGGATCAAGACCAGCGGACCGGATATCGCGCTGAAGGCGCGCTCGGCGCAGACCTTCGCACTGCTCCTGCACGAGCTTGCGACCAACGCGGCCAAGCACGGGGCGCTGTCGGTTCCGGCGGGCCACGTCGCGCTCGACTGGACGATCAACGGATCCGGCGCGGACGCGCAGTTCCGCCTGGTCTGGCGCGAGATCGGTGGCCCGGCGGTGAGCGCCCCGACGCATCGCGGCTTCGGCGAGTTGCTGATCCGGCGCATTGCCCCACGCGATGTCTCGGGTCACGGCAAGGTCAGCTACGCCGCGAGCGGCTTCGAATACGAGATCGAGGCGCCGCTGCGCGAATTGATCGATCCGCACGCCGAGGAAGCGGCGTGATCGCCGTCAGGATCTGAATTTGCCTGCCAGCGCTTCCGCGCCGCGCGCGAGAATGCCGACATCGGAGCCGATGCCGACAAAGGTCGAGCCGGCATCGATCCAGCGCTGCGCCAGCGTTTCGTCGGTCAGGATGCCGGCGACCTTTCCGCATTTCACGATGCGCCTGATCGCTTGCTCGATCACCGGCAGCACGTCGGCATGCGCGCGCTCGCCGGGATAGCCGAGCGAGGCATGCAGATCGGCCGGACCGATGAACAGCCCGTCGACGCCGTCGACCGCGGCGATCGCCTCGAGATTGTCGAGCGACTCCTTCGATTCGAGCTGCACGATGACGCAGATGTCCTCGTGCGCGGTCTTGAAATAGTTCTTGATCCGCCCGAAGCGCGTGCCGCGCGTCGCGCCGGCGACACCGCGCAATCCGGCCGGGGGAAAGCGCGTATAGGCGACCGCGTTCTTCGCCTCTGCCGCGGTGTTGATCTGCGGAATGAGCAGGCTCTGCGCGCCGAGATCGAGCACGCGCTTGATATTGACCATGTCGTTCCAGGGAACGCGGATCACGGCCGTGGTCGGATAGGCGGCGACGACCTGCAGCTGACCGAGCAGGTTTTCGAGATCGGCGGGCGAATGCTCGGTATCGAGCACCAGCCAGTCGAAGCCGGCGCCCGCCAGAACTTCGACGGTGTAATTCGACGACAGCGTCGACCACAATCCGATCTGCCGTTGATTTTTCAGCAGCGCCTGTTTCAGGCGGTTTTTCGGATTGTCCATTCGCACCACTCCTTGAAATTGTTTTGGCGGCGGGAGCCGTCAGGCCACTTTGACAGTTTTTCCGCTCGCCGCCGATAGCAGCAGCGCATCAATGAGGCGATGCACGCGCAAGGCTTCCTGGCCGCTGATCGCCGGCTCGCGCTTGTTCTCGATCGCATCCAGGAAATCGGCGATCACCGCGCGGTGCTGGTCGTGCGCGAACGCCATCGGATCGGCGCCGGTGCCGCCCTCGTTCGGGTCGCGCGCAATCTCGACCTTGCGGCCGTCGTGGAAGCCGATTTTCAATTCGGTGCCGAGAATGAAGGCGGTGCCTTTCTCGCAGATGATCTCGATCCGCTCGCCAAAGCCCGGATAGGCCGCGGTCGTCGCCGAAATCACGCCGAGCGCCCCGTTCTTGTATTTGACCGACGCGGCGACGAGATCTTCCGTCTCCATGCGATGCACGGGCGTCGTGGTCGCATAAGCGAAGACTTCGTCGACATCGCCCGTGAGGCTCAGCATCAGATCGAGGGTGTGGATGCCCTGCGTGATCAGGACGCCGCCGCCGTCGCGCGCTTTGGTGCCGCGGCCGGGCTGGTCGTAATAGGGCTGCGGCCGCCAGTTCGGCACCACGGCCGAACAGCCCACCATCCTGCCAAGATCGCCGCTTTTGAAGATGTCGCGCAGCTTCAGGCCCGGCGCACGGAAGCGATGCTGCAGCACCACGCCGAAGGTCACGCCAGCCTCGCGGCAGGCCTTCACCATGTCCTCCGCGCGCGCGGTCGTGATCTCCAGCGGCTTTTCCAGCAGCACATGCTTGCCGGATTTCGCGGCGGCGAGAACAAGATCGCGATGCGCGTTCGGCGGGGTCAGGATCGCGACGCAGTCGATGCTCTTGTCGGCCCAAATGGCATCGAGATCGCCGGAGACCGGAAACCTGTATTTCTCCGCGAAGGCGTCGCGGCGCGCTTGCGTCGGGCTATAGGCGGTGACGATCTCAACGCGATCCTTCAGATCGACGAAGCTCTTGGCATGCGGCCCGACCGCCATGCCAAGCCCGATGACCGCCATGCGGTGTTTTGCCATGGGCTAAAATCCGTAAAGGCGCGCGGGATTATCGACGAGGATCCGGTTGCGGATTTTTCCGTCCGGCACCCAGTCGAGCATCACATCGAGCAGCGCGGCATTGTCGGGCTTGATGCCGCCGGGCGGGTTGGGTTGCGGGAAGTTCGAGGCCCACATCATGCGCTCGGGCGCGGTCTTCACGAAGACTTTCGCGAGGGCGCCGACGTCATCGTAATAGGGCGGACCTTTTTTCGAAGTCTCGTAAGGCCCGGCAAGCTTGAGATAGGTGCGGCCGTTTTCGAGCAGACGCCGGATCGTCTTCACGCCGGGATGATCGACCGGCACCGGCTCCAGGAATTTCCCGGTGTGGTCGATCACGAGCGTGCCAGGCCAGCGTTTCACGCGGTCCTCGTGGTCCGGAAAGGTGCGGCCGTCGAGCTGCAGGTTGAGATTCCAGCCGAACGCGGTGACGCGCGGCGCGAGCTTGTCGACGTCATCCCAGGACAGAACGCCGCCCGGCATCATGAAGAAGCGGATGCCGCGGATGCCGGCTTTGGTGAGCCGGTCGAGCTCGGCGTCGGTGACCGACGGATCGACCACGGCGACGCCGCGCGTGCGCTCCGGTCCGATCGTCTCGATCGCCTCCAGGGTGCAGCGATTGTCGGCGCCATAGGCGGTCGGCTGCACCACGATCGTGCGCGCGATCCCGACGCGCTCGCAGACCTTCTTGTAATCCGCGACGCGCGCGGCCGGCGGCTTGAAGGTCGCAGTCGGCACGATCGGATATTTCTCGTCGTAGATATGGATCGCGGTGTCGACCATCCCCGCCGGCGCCTGCAGCCGCGGCTTTCCTTCCTCAGACATTTCCGGCCCCAATCATTTTCTGTCGTTGAAATCGTAGCGCATGATCCCGAAAAAGCCCGCCCCGGACTTGATCCGGGGGAACCGGTTTCCCGCCTTCGCGAAGCCCGCTCCGGCGGGCGAAGGAAGGTCGGAAAAGATCATGCGCCACCAAGCGCGCCTAGAATTGCGCAAGCTTGCCCGCGTCGGCGTCGAATTCATTGCTGCAGAACGTGCCGCCGACATACCAGTCGCCGACCGGATCGGCCGCGAGCTTCGCCTGCGCCGCCATCGCCGCCTCGCGGAAATCCTCGGCCTTGTGCTTGGGCCGGTAGCCGAACCGGAACGCGTTGCCATTGTCCCAGAAGCCGCGCGCATTGTCCGACGCGCCGTAGAAAATCTCGTGACGGATATCCGGATGCTCGAGGCCGATGCGAATGAGCTGGGCGAGGTCTTCCGGATGCAGCCAGATCGAGAGCCGCCGCAGATCGATCGGCGCGTCGGCGACATTGCCGATGCGCAAACAGGTCACGCGGAGGCCGTGCTTGTACGCATACATCGCGCCGAGCGCCTCGCCGAACGCCTTGCTGACACCGTAACGCGAATCCGGGCGCACCGGCGCGTCGATGCCGATCTTGCGGCTGCGCGGATAAAACCCGACGGCGTGATTGGAGGTCGCGAAGATCACGCGCTTGACGCCGGCCTTGCGCGCCGCCTCGAACAGATTGTAGCAGCCGACGATATTGGAATTGAGAATCGTCTCCCACGGCCCTTCGACGGAAAATCCGCCGAGATGCACGATGCCCTCGATGCCCGCGACCGCCTTCTCGACCTGCGCCATGTCGGCGAGCTCGGCCTGCACGAACTGCTCGTCGGGACGCAGGTCGACCGGCTTCTTGATGTCGCTGATGCGGATCTCCGGATACACGCCCTTCAACAGCTTGCGGAGCCGCGTGCCGACGTCGCCCGAGGCTCCGGTAATCAAAATTTTTTTCATGCTGGTCTCTTTGGATGACGCGCTGAACATTCAGGAAGGATACGGCGTTACTTAACGCCGAGCTGGTCCGCCAGCTTTTGGTGCCGGCGGCGGCTGTTCATCAGGTGCTCGCGCATCGCCGCGCGCGCCTTGCTGACGGCACCCGCCTTGATCGCCTGCACGATCAGCCGGTGCTCTTTCTGGAACATGTCGAGATGGGTCCGGTTGAGCACCGGCGCGGAGCGGCCCCAGATCGTCTGCCGCGGAATGATGAAGCGGCCGAGATATTCCAGGAATCGCCGGAACTGCGGATTGCCGGTGGCGTCGGCGATGGCGCAATGGAACGCGAAGTCCTGATCGACCGCCATTTCACCGCGCTCGATGGCGGCATCGATCGCCTCGAACGCTTCGCTGACTTTTTTCAGCGTCGCCGGCGTGGCGCGATCGGCGGCGAGGCCCGCCGCTTCGATTTCCATGCCGGTGCGCAATTCCATGACGTTGAGCACTTCGCGCAGCGAGGAGCTCTCGTCGAACTCGATCCGGAACGGGCGGCGGACATTCTCCGCGACGAAGGCGCCGACGCCCTGCCGCGTGATGACGAGCCCCTCCGCCCGCAAATGTGCAACCGCCTCGCGAACCACGGTGCGGCTCACGCCGGTGGCGGCGATCATTTCCTGCTCGGTCGGCAGCCGCGAGCCCGGCGCGAGCTTGCCGCTCGTGATATCGGCGGCCAGCCGGGTGAACAGCTGCTGCGTCAAACTGCGCGGCGCCGAGAGCGGCTGAAAGCCGCTCGGGCGGTCCTCGCTGCGGGAGATCGGTCTTGACATCAAGGGGTCCGGTCAGGTCATCATATGATATGACGCCCTAGCACGCGGACGTGCGGGGTTCAACGTCTGCCGGAGAGCGACCCTCTAACACGGCGGCCGGACAATTCTTAAGAATTCACTCTGGGAGGAGTTATCGCCATGAATCGTCGTGTTGTCCTGCATCTTGGCGCGGTTGCCGCGCTGGTGGCGGCTGGTCTTGGGACGCCCGCCTTCGCTCAATCGAAAATGACCTTGAAAGCCACCGACGTGCATCCGCTCGGGTACCCGACCGTGGAAGCCGTCGTGCGCATGGGCAAGAAGCTCGAAACTGCCACCAACGGCCGCCTGACCATCCAGATGTTCCCGTCGATGCAGCTCGGCGGCGAAAAGGAAATGATCGAGCAGGCGCAGGTCGGCGCGCTGCAGATCGCGCGCATCAGCGTCGGTCCGATGGGCCCGATCGTGCCTGAAATGAACGTGTTCAACCTGCCCTTCATGTTCCGCGACAACGCGCATATGGAGAAGGTGATCGATGGCCCGATCGGCGACGAATTGCTCAAGAAACTGTCGGATCATCCGACCGCCGGCCTGATCGGCCTCGCCTGGATGAATGCCGGCACGCGCAACGTCTATAACAGCAAGAAGCCGATCAAGTCGGTCGCGGACCTGAAAGGTCTGAAGATCCGCATGATGGGCAACCCGGTCTTCGTTGACACCATGAACTCGCTCGGCGGCAACGGCGTTGCCATGGGCTTCGACCAGCTCATCAACGCCATGCAGACCGGCGTCGTGGACGGCGCGGAGAACAACGAGCCGACCTACAATAGCGGCCAGCATTACCGCTATGCCAAGTATTATTCCAAGACCGGCCATCTGATGATCCCGGAAATCCTGGTCTTCTCGAAGAAGAGCTGGGCCACGCTGTCCAAGGACGATCAGGCGCTGATCATGAAGCTTTCCAAGGAAGCGCAGCAGGAAGAGCGCAAGCTCTGGTACGCGAGCGAAAAAGCTTCGATGGAAGCGATCAAGAAGGGCGGCGCCGAGGTCAACGAGGTCAGCGACAAGAAGGAGTTCCAGGCCGCAGTGAAGCCGGTATGGGACAAGTATGGCGCGGCGCACACCGCGCTCATCAAGCGCATCCAGGACGTGAAGTAGACCGCTTCAGGCGGTAGACTTAGAAGGGCCGGCCCGTTCCATAGAGGTGCGCGCCGGCCCTTTTGTATTCGAATAAGGGGTGGGGAATGAAAGCCCAATATATCAGGCTGATGGATCTGCTGCATCGCATCTGCATGATCATCGCCGGATTCTGTCTCGTGCTCATTACGCTGATCATTCCGTGGGGCGTGTTCACTCGTTACGTGCTCAACAGCGCGTCATCGTGGCCGGAGCCTTTGGCCGTGCTGGCGATGATCTGGTTTTCGTTCCTGGCGGCCGCCTTGTGCTATCGCGAGCGGTTGCATATCGGCGTCGCCGTCATTCCGATGATGCTCAAGGGCAAGGCCCGCCTCGCGATCGGCTGGCTGATCGAAATCTGCATGATGGGCGTGAACGTGTTCATGCTGTGGTATGGCGTCAAGCTCGTGCAAGCCATGTGGTACCAGTGGATTTCGGATTTCCCCGAGATCGTTTCGGTCGGCATGTCCTATCTGCCGGTGCCGCTCGGCGGCGCAATCACCGCATTGTTCGTGATCGAGCGTCTTTGGAAGTCTGAATTCTTCATCGAGCCGACGACCGAAGAAATCAGCCACATCAGCACCGAGTAAGGGCCGCGCGCCATGGACATCTTTATTCTCGTCGGCGGCTTCATCATTTTTTGCCTGCTCGGCATGCCGGTCGCCTACGCGCTCGGCATCGCGGCGATCTTCGCCGCGCTCTGGATCGATCTCCCGCTCGAAGCCGTCATGCTCAAGACCTCCGACGGCATGGACGATTTCGCTTTGCTCGCGATTCCGTTCTTCATCCTGGCCGGCGGCATCATGGCCGAAGGCGGCATGGCCGAACGCCTGGTCAATCTCGCAAAAATATTCGTCGGCTTCCTGCGCGGCGGTCTCGCGCTGGTGAATATTCTGGCGTCGACTTTCTTCGGCGCCATTTCCGGCTCGTCGGTCGCCGACACGGCCGCGATCGGATCGGTGATGATCCCGCAAATGATCAAGAACGGCTATCCGCGGCTGTTCGCAGTCAACGTGACGATTGCGGGCTCGCTGCAGCCGCTGCTGCTTCCGCCATCGCACAACGCGGTGATCTATTCGCTGGCGGCGGGCGGCACCATCTCGGTGGCGCATCTGTTCATGGCCGGCATCATTCCGGGCCTGATGCTCGGCCTTTCGCTGATGATCCTTTGCTTCTACATCGCGCGGCGCGACAATTTCCCGAAAGGCGAAGTCGTTCCGCTGCGTCGGGCGATCTGGATTGCCGCCGACGCGTTCTGGGGCCTGCTCACCGTCGTCATCATCATCGGCGGCATCCTGAGCGGCATTTTCACCCCGACGGAATCCGCCGCGGTCGCCTGCATCTATGCGTTCCTGGTCACGATGTTCATCTATCGCGACTACAAATGGAGCGAATTGCCGCTCCTGATCGGCCGCGTCGTGCGCACCGTCGGCATGGTCATGATCATGATCGGCTTCTCGGTCGCCTTCGGCTACATGATGGCGATCATGCAGGTGCCGGCGAAGATCACGCAGTTCTTCCTCACGGTCGCGGACAACAAGTACACGTTCCTGCTGCTGGTCAACATCCTGCTCTTGGTGCTCGGGACCTTCATGGATCTCGCGCCGATGCTTCTGATCACCACGCCGATCTTCCTGCCGGTGATCAAGACCTTCGGCATCGATCCGGTGCATTTCGGGATGATCATGATCCTCAATCTCGGCATCGGCCTGCTCACGCCGCCGGTCGGGCCGACGCTCGTGGTCGGCTGCGTCATCGGCAAGGTGACAATGGAGGCGGTGTCGAAGAGCATCATGATCTTCTACATCCCGATGCTGATCGTGCTGGTGCTGGTGACCTACATTCCGGCGTTGTCGCTGTGGCTGCCGGAGTTGCTGCTCGGTAAATAGTCCAAGCCGCGACATCGCAAAAATAAAGCGCCCGGTCCGCGAGGACCGGGCGTTT
>CAYJNT010000122.1:0-1858 GCA_964370945.1 uncultured Hyphomicrobiales bacterium
AGGCGTTCAAGGGCCGCACCATCCACGCCTTCCACACCGAAGGCGCCGGCGGCGGACACGCGCCCGATATCATGAAGGTCGCGGGACTGAAAAATGTCCTGCCGTCATCGACCAATCCGACACGGCCGTTCACCTGCAACACCATCGACGAGCATCTCGACATGCTGATGGTGTGCCACCATCTCGATCCGTCGATCGCCGAGGACCTCGCGTTCGCCGAAAGCCGCATCCGCAAGGAAACGATCGCGGCTGAAGACATCCTGCACGATCTCGGCGCGCTTTCGATGATGGCGTCGGATTCGCAGGCCATGGGCCGCGTCGGCGAGGTCATCATCCGCACCTGGCAGACCGCCGACAAAATGAAAAAGCAGCGCGGACGTTTCAAGGAAGAGAAGGGTGACAACGACAATGTGCGCGCCAAGCGCTATGTCGCGAAATACACGATCAATCCGGCGATCGCGCATGGCGTGTCGCACGTGATCGGCTCAGTCGAGAAAGGCAAGCTCGCCGATCTCGTGCTGTGGGCGCCGGCGTTTTTCGGCGTGAAGCCGGAATGCATCATCAAGGGCGGCTCGATCGTCGCCGCGCCAATGGGCGATCCGAATGCGTCGATCCCGACACCGCAGCCGGTGCATTACCGGCCGATGTTCGCAGCTTTCGGACGCTCGCTGACGGCATCGTCGGTGGTGTTCGCCTCCAAGGCGGCGGTGAGGGGAAATCTCGGCAAGAAGCTCGGCGTCCAGAAGGAACTCGTCGCGGTGAAGAACACGCGCGGCGGCATCTCGAAAAAGAGCATGATCCACAACGGCGCGACGCCGAAGCTCGACGTCGATCCTGAGACGTATGAGGTGAGGGCGGACGGTGAATTGCTGACCTGCGCGCCGGCCGAGGTGCTGCCGATGGCGCAGCGCTACTTTTTGTTCTAGACCTTCGTTTTCAACGACAACGAAGGACATGTCCCGTGATTTACGTGATTGCGACCTTGCGTGCGCGGCCGGAGAAATTGTCGCAACTGCTTGACGCGGCGAAGGCAGTGATTGCCGGCACCCGCAAGGAAGACGGCTGTATTTTCTACGATCTGCACCAGAGCGTGACCGATCCGGATCGACTCGTGTTCGTCGAGCGCTGGACCTCGCGTGAGGCGCTGGCCAGACATTTCGAGGCGCCGCATATGGTACCGTGGCGCGCGGCTGGCGCCGAATGCGTCGTGGAGCGCAAGGTGGAAATCGTCACACCGGAGCATGTGGAGACAAGGTGATGCGCCGCGTCGTGTCGATTATCGGCAAGAGCGACGTCGAGGCGGCGAAGGTCGCCGACCGCGTCATTCTCGATGCCGACGACCGGCAGCGCCGCCGCATCGTGCTGGCCGGCGAGAAGGGCACACAGGTCTTGCTCGATCTTGAGAAGCCGGCGGCCTTGCGCGACGGCGACGGATTGCTGCTCGATGACGGCTCGATTGTGCAGGTCGCGGGGCAGGCGGAGCGGCTGCTGGAGATCACGCCATCGTCGCCGCGCGATTTCGTGCGGCTGGCCTGGCATCTCGGCAACAGGCATACGGATGTGCAGATTGCGGACGGCCGTATCCGCATCCGTTACGATCACGTACTGGAAGACATGTTGCGCGGACTGGGCGCGACGGTGACGCCGCTCGACGCGGCCTTCGATCCGGAAGCCGGCGCGCCGCAGGACGGGCATGCGCGCCATCATGAACACGGCCACGCGCATCACCACTACGGCCACGGCCATGAAACATAAGCGCTCTCTGTTGCGCCGTCGTCCTGAGGTGCGAGCGAAGCGAGCCTCGAAGGGCGACGGCGCCCTCCTTCGAGGCGCGCGCAGCGCGCGCGCCCCTCAGGAT
>CAYJNT010000122.1:1868-6803 GCA_964370945.1 uncultured Hyphomicrobiales bacterium
GCCCCCCCCCCCCCCCCCCCCAGGGGCGCCGGCGCTATCCTCCCCGGCGCGCTACGCCCCCGCGCACCTCAGGATGACGCCGTGCCGGCTGTGTCGCTTGCATCGCCCGCCCTCTATCGCCTGATGACTTGGCTGTCGCCGGCCTATCCGGTCGGCGCGTTCTCCTATTCCAGCGGCATCGAATGGGCGGTGGAGGCGGGCGACATCAAGGATGCGGATACGCTGCAAAGCTGGCTCACGGTCATGACCGCAGATGGCGGCGGCTTTTGCGATTGTGTTTTCTTCCGCCATGCGCATCAGGCGATTGCGGAATCCTCAAACGCAAAATTGCGCGAGGTCGCGGAATTGTCCGCCGCCTTCACGCCGAGCAAGGAGCGTCATCTGGAAACGACCGCGCAGGGCCGCGCGTTTATCGAAGCGACGCGCGCGGCCTGGCCGTGCGAGGCGATGGAACAGCTTGCCGCCGCTTGGGATGGTCCGATCACGTATCCCGTCGCGGTCGGCGTCGCGTCGGCCGGTCACGGGATCGCGGCTGCGTCGGCCTTGCAGGCCTATCTGCATGCGATGGTGGCGAACTGGATTTCCGCCGGCGTGCGGCTCATTCCGCTCGGGCAGACCGACGGACAGCGCGTGCTCGCGGCGCTGGAGCCGATCGTTGCAGAAACGGTTGAACGCGCGCTCAAGACGCCGCTCGATCAGGTCGGATCGTCGGCGTTCCGCGCCGATCTCGCGAGCATGCGGCATGAGACGCAGTATACGAGATTGTTCCGGTCGTAGCCTGAGGTAGCAAAATGAAGAACCCCAACGGCCCCTTGCGCGTCGGCGTCGGCGGTCCGGTCGGCTCCGGCAAGACCGCGCTGATGGATCTCCTTTGCAAGTCGCTGCGCGACCGCTTCGAGATCGCTGCGATCACCAATGACATCTACACCAAGTGGGACGCCGAGTATCTGGTGCGTGCGGGCGCGCTTGCGGCCGAGCGGATCGCGGGTGTCGAGACCGGCGGCTGCCCGCATACGGCGATCCGCGAAGACGCCTCGATCAACCTCGCGGCGATCGCCGACATGCGGCAGAAATTCCCCGATCTCGATCTGGTGCTGGTCGAATCCGGCGGCGACAATCTCGCCGCGACCTTCTCGCCCGAGCTTGCCGACATCACGATCTATGTCATCGATGTCGCGGCCGGGGACAAAATCCCGTCCAAAGGCGGGCCTGGCATCACGCGCTCCGATCTCCTGGTCATCAACAAGATCGATCTCGCGCCCTATGTCGGCGCCTCGCTGGAGGTGATGGAGCGCGATGCGAGGAAGATGCGGGGCCAGCGGCCGTTCGTCATGACCAACCTGCGCGAGGGCAAGGGCGTCGCCGAGATCGCCCGCTTCATCGAGCAAAAGGGCGGGCTCGGCGTGTGATTTAGCCTTGCCGGGCAAAACATTGCGTGGCCTCGCCAGGAGATTAAAAGAGGCGGCCGGAAGCCGCTTCTTTTTACAGCATGATCGGCGCCAGGCCGTAGGTGCCGATTTCGCGGAGCTTGCGCCGCGTCTGTTCGGCGTCGAGTTGATCGAACGGCAAGTCGACCAGCGCCCCGATCCGTAATTCGAGCAGGCGATAGGTTTCCGCAAACGCCGCGCGCGCGGCGCGGCCGCGCGCCTGCGCGGGATCCGGCATGCCCCAATGCGCCGTCATCGGATGGCCGGGCCAGACCGGGCAGGCTTCCTTCGCGGCGCTGTCGCAGACCGTGATCACGATATCGAGCGCCGGCGCGCCCGGTCGGGCGAACTCGGTCCAGTTTTTGGAGCGGAATTTCGCGGTCTCGTAGCCGAGATCGATCAGGAGTTCGATCGCGTCCGGATTGACGCGCCCCGTCGGCTGGCTGCCGGCCGAGAAGGCGCGGAAACGTCCCTTGCCGCGCTTGTTGGCAATGGCCTCGGCCAAGATCGAGCGCGCCGAATTTCCGGTGCAAAGAAAGAGGATATTGCGGACAGCCATCGCCACACCCTGCGGTGAAACACCTACGATAGTGCGGCGTAGATGACAGTTGCATGACACCGTCCTTGCCTGAGGGGTAGGCTGATAGGATGGACCGAAGCGATTCCAGGATATCCACCATGACGAATGCTCTAACCCGCCGCCGCTTTGCCAAAGGATTGGGCGCCGCCGGCCTCCTGGCCGGAACCGCGCCCTTCAACATCGCGCGCTCACAAGGCGGCCCGCTCAAGATCGGGGTCGTGCTGCCGCTCTCGGGCGTGCAGGCGGGCGTCGGGCAATCCTGCAAGCGCGGCGTCGATATCGCGCCGGCGCTGCTGAAGGCGACCGGCTACACCCAGCCGATCGAAATCGTCACCGTCGATTCCGAAACCAATGTCGACGTCGCGCGCGCCCGCGCCGAGCGGCTGATCGCGGATGGCTGCCACATGCTGTCGGGGCCGTTCGATTCCGGCGCCGCCGCGGCCATCGCGCAGGTCGCCGAGCAGAAGGGCGTGCCGTTCGTGATCAATATCGCGGCCGCGCCGCAGATCACCGAACAGGGCTACAAATTCGTGTTCCGCAATTTCCAGACCGCGCCGCAGATTATTTCGCGCGGCCTTGCGCTCTTCCCGCAGATTTTTGCCTCAAGCGGTACGACGCCAAAGACCGCCGTGCTGATGCATGTCAACGACACCTTCGGTCTCGCCAACAAGGGTGCGATCGACCGGATTTTCCCGACCATGAACCTGCCGTTCAAGATCGTGGAATCGATCGCCTACGATCCGGCGGCCAAGGATCTGTCGGTTGAGGTCGCCAAAGCCAAGGCAACGAGGGCCGACATTCTGATGACTGTGACGCGGCTCAACGACGCGATCATTCTGGTGCGCGAGATGATCAAGCAGCGCTGGGAGCCGATGGGCATCATCTCTCCCGGCGCCCCCGGCATGTATGAGCAGCAATTCCTCGACACCATGGGCAAATATTCCGAGTTCATCATCACCACCTTGCCTTGGGCCAATCCGAAAGCGGAGATCACCAGACAACTTGCCGCCGAGTTCAAAAGGATCACGCCGAAGGACAAATTGCCCGGGCACATCTTCAATATCGGCTTCACTTTCGAAGCCCTGATGATCTGCGCCGATGCGCATAAACGCGCAGCCTCCACGCGTGGCGCCGCGCTCGCCGATGCGTTGCGCGCGACCAGGATCGACAAGCGGGTCATGATCGGCGGGCCGATCGAGTTCGATGGCAAGGGCCAGTGCAACACGATCGCTTCGGCTGCGCTGCAAAACCGCAACGGTGTGCCGACCATCGTGCTGCCGGCCGATGTCGCTGAGGACAAGCCGGTCTTTCCGATGCCCGCCTGGACCAAGCGCGGCTGAACGCTCGCCATGCCGCCGCCTGACCTGATCCTCACTGTCGCCGTGAGCGGCATTCTGACGGGTCTCGTCTATGGCCTGATGGCGCTCGGCTTGTCGGTGATTTTCGGCGTGGTGCGCGTGGTCAATTTCGCGCATGGCGAGATGATGACCATTGCCATGTATCTCGCGGTCACGCTGTTTACCGCCTTCAAGCTCGATCCGCTGGTGATGATAGTGCCGATCGCTGCCGTGCTGTTCGCGCTCGGCTATCTGATGCAGCGGACTTTCATCAATCCGTTCATCAACCGGCCGGAGCACAGCCAGTTTATCCTGCTCGTTGCCGTCGCCATCATCATGGTCAACGTGCTGCTGCTGATCTTTGGGCCCGACGCGCGCGGTGTGCAGACTGGTTATTCGCTCGATAGTTTCAAAATCGGCACGTTGATCGTGGACGCGACCAAAGCTTACGCCGCCGCGGCGGCGATCTCCGTCGCGGCGGCTTTGTTCGCATTTTTCCGCTTCACCAGTGTCGGGCAAACGATCCGCGCCTGCGCCGACAATTATACCGGCGCGCTCGTCGTCGGCCTCGATGTGAAGAAGCTCTACGCCCTGACCTTCGGCATCGGTGCGGCCTGCGTCGGCGCCGCCGGCTCGATCCTGATCCTGATCATCGATGTGACGCCCGCGATCGGCCCGGCCTACACGTTTCTTGCTTTCATCATCGTCATCACCGGCGGGCTCGGCTCGATGCCGGGCGCCTTGCTTGGCGGCGTACTGATCGGATTGACCGAAGCGCTTGCCGGATTGTTCTTCGCCCCCTCGGCGAAGAGCATGTTCGCCTTCGGGCTTCTTGTCCTTGTGCTGTTGTTCCGTCCGCAGGGGTTGCTCGGCCGGAGCGCGACATGAGCGCACCCGGCGCCATTGCGCGCATCAATCTCGTGCTGCTCGGATGCCTTTTCGCCGGTCTTTTGGCCGCGCCGCTTTATGCGAACGACTATCTGCTGACCGTCCTGATCCTTGTTCTCTATTCCGCCTATGTCGGGCAGGCCTGGAACATCATGATGGGCTTTGCCGGGCAATTGTCGCTCGGCCACGCGCTTTACGTCGGCCTCGGCGGCTATGCGGCCGCCGCATTGTTCGTGCATTTCGGATTATCGCCATGGATCGGCGCCTTGCTCGCGATCCTGGTCGCGGTCGCAAGCGGGGCCATGGTCGGCTTCCTGGCCTTCCGCTTCCGTGTCGGCGGCGTCTATTTCGCCATTCTCACCATTGCGTTCGCGGAGTTCGCGCGCGTCGGCTTCGATCATTTCAAATGGGTCGGCGGCTCGGGCGGATTTTTTCTGCCCGTCGCGAATTATGCGCAAAGCGATCTCTGGACCCTGCGCGGCCGGCCGGTGATGTTTTTCTATCTCATTCTCGGTATGACGATCGCAGCGCTCGTTCTGTGCCGCCTCCTTCTGCACAGCCGTCTTGGCTATTACTGGCTGGCGATCCGCGAGGACGAGGAGGCCGCGCGGGCGAGCGGCATCGACACCTTCCGCTACAAGATGATCGCGGTGATGCTGTCGGCCGGCCTGACCTCGCTCGCCGGCGTGTTCTTCGCGTTCTA
>CAYJNT010000122.1:6903-9943 GCA_964370945.1 uncultured Hyphomicrobiales bacterium
CGGCCGTGACCGCCTTGCTCAACGCCGACGGCGTCACCAAACGCTTCCGCGGTTTGCTCGCGGTCGATCGCGTCAGCCTGCAAGTGCGACCCGGCGAAATCGTCGCCGTGATCGGACCGAATGGCGCCGGCAAGACCACGTTGTTCAACATGATCGCAGGCAGCCTCGCGCCGGATAGCGGAACGATTTCTTTCGCGGACCGGCGCATCGACGGTCTGCCGGCCGATCGGGTGTGCCGCCTCGGCGTGGGGCGCACGTTCCAGAACATGCGGCCGTTTCACGGCCTGACGGTCGAAGACAATGTGATCATCGGCGCGCTCCTGCATCGAAAGCACGTCGCGCAGGCCCGGCGCCATGCGCACGATATTCTCGACAGGCTTTCGCTGATCGACCGCCGCGACCAGCCGGCGTCGTCGCTGGCGCTGCCCGACCGCAAGCGGCTCGAAGTCGCGCGCGCGCTCGCAACCGACCCGAAACTGCTTCTGCTCGACGAGGTGATGGCGGGCTTGCGGCCCGCCGAAACCGACCGAATGGTCGAGATCCTGCGCAAGATCAACCGCGAGCAGGGCACTGCCATTCTGCTGATCGAGCACGTCATGCGCGCGGTGATGGCTTTAGCGGCACGCGTCCTCGTTCTGCATCATGGTGCGGCGATCGCGGAAGGAATTCCGGCCGAGGTTGTGCGCGATCCTGCGGTCATCCGGTCCTATCTCGGTACGGAGGCCGTCGCCTGATGCTGCGTGTCACCGGCCTCGATGTTTTTCATGGCGACGCGCAGGCGCTCGACGACGTGTCGCTCAATGTCGATGAAGGCGACATTGTCGCGATTGTCGGCGCCAACGGCGCCGGCAAGACATCGCTCATCCGGACCATCGCCGGCATGCACCGGCCGAAGCGCGGCGCCATCGTCTATCGCGGCACCGACATCACAAACTGGCCGAGCCACCGGGTGTGCGAGTTCGGCATCGGGCAGGTGGCTGAAGGCCGCCAGCTCTTTCCGTCCTTGTCGGTTCGGGAAAATCTGAACATCGGCGCCATGCTCGAGCGCGCACAAGGCGGCCGCAAGAAAAACGAAGAGCGCGTGCTTGCATTGTTTCCGCGGCTGCAGGAACGGCTCTCGCAGCCGGCAGGCACGTTGTCCGGCGGCGAACAGCAGATGCTCGCGATCGGCCGCTGTCTCATGGGCGCGCCCGATCTCGTCATGTTTGATGAACCGTCGCTGGGTTTGGCGCCCG
Source organism: uncultured Hyphomicrobiales bacterium (assembly GCA_964370945.1). Lineage (GTDB taxonomy): Bacteria > Pseudomonadota > Alphaproteobacteria > Rhizobiales > Xanthobacteraceae > Pseudorhodoplanes. Next base: position 8,139 of record CAYJNT010000122.1, read on the forward strand.
CAACCTTTGAAATCGTGCTCGCGGCCATCCGCGATCTCAACAGGGAAGGGCTGACCTGCATCCTGGTCGAGCAGAATGTTGCGGTGTCTCTCAAGCTCGCGGCGCGCGCCTACGTGCTCGAGACCGGCCGCATCACATTGTCAGGCTCGGGCGAAAGCCTGCTCGCGGACGATCGCGTCCGTCAGGCCTATCTCGGGATGTGAATGAAGTATCTCAGCGGCGCATCATCGCGTCGAGAGCGGCGACGCGGACAGTGAGGGGAGAATCCGGAAACAAGCGGCGCAGGATGCCCAGGGCTTCCGTTCCGGTCGACGGGGCGGCACTCAACAATGCGTCCGCCATGCAGCGTGCCAATTCCGATTCGGAGCGTCCCGTAATGGCTGCGGGCGCCAATGTGACATCGCCGAAGGGATCGGGCTCCACAATCCGGATGGTCGATTTCATCGCAAAGGCGGACATCGGACAAAGCTCCAAATATCGACGGTCGGAAAACGCGGCTCGGACCAACGGGTTCCACGCCAGCACGGCCTCCCACCGAGGCAGGCAAATTCACGAACAAACGCAATAACTTGATTGAAGTCACCGAAGGCCCGCCCCGCGTCCGGGCAAGCGTTCGGGAATCACGTTCTAGACCAGCTTCGCGAGCAAATCACCAAGCTTGGACACGTCTTCGCGCGACAATTTGGCTCCAACATGGCGCTCGATCGCGGCCGCGTAAGGTGGCCACATCTTCTGCCGGAGTTTTTTTCCCGCCGCGGTGATTTCCACGAATTGGCCGCGTCCGTCGATCGGGCAGATCTTCCTCACCACCAGGTCCGCTTTCACAAGCCGGTCCACGAGCCGTGAGGTCGCGTATTGCGGCAGCAGCATCGCCCGCTCGAGGTCGAGCGGCCGCATGCGGCCTTCCGGCGCGCGCGACAGTTCGAGCAAGGCGTCGTACCAGGCAAGCGGCGGAAAGCCGGCCGCCTTCAATTCCGCTTCGACGCTCGCGAGCAGGGCCTGTTCGACGCGCACGAACTGGGCCCAGGTTCTGGCGGCGACTTCCGAGCAGGGCTTCATGCCTCACAGATAGATGATTCATGCAGTTGCATCAATGTTGACATCTGCATGCGAATGCATCTATGTGGATGCATCTGCATAGATATCTCGCAGTGGTTTCGATGAGGAGAGATCGCATGAAATTGTATTTTTCACCCGGGGCCTGTTCGCTGTCGCCGCATATTGCCCTGCGCGAGACCGATCAGCCGTTTGACCTCGTGCAGGTCGACACCAAGACGAAGAAAACCAAGGCCGGAGAGGATTTCCTCAGCGTGAATCCGAAGGGAATGGTGCCGGTTCTCGTTCTCGACAACGGCGAGGTGCTCACTGAAGGGCCGGCAATTGTTCAATACATCGCTGACAAGAAGCCGAACGGCTTGATCCCAGCCGCCGGCAGCGCCGAGCGCTATCGCGTGCTGGAATGGCTCAACTACATCACCTCGGAAATCCATAAGGCGTTCACGCCGCTATTCAAGCCCGACACACCCGATGACTACAAGACGATCTCCAAGAACAATCTCGCGACCCGCTTCGGCTTCCTCGATGGCAAGCTTGCCGGCAAGCAATTCCTGACCGGCGACACATTCACGGTCGCGGACGCTTATCTGTTCACGGTGATGAACTGGAGCAAGTTCCACAATATCGACGTCGCGAAATGGCCAAACCTGAAGGCCTTCATGGATCGCGTTTCGGCGCGCCCCAAGGTCCAGGAAGCGATGCAAGCGGAAGGTTTGCTCAAGGCGGCGGCGTGATCGAGGCACTCACTC
>CAYJNT010000123.1:0-9937 GCA_964370945.1 uncultured Hyphomicrobiales bacterium
GGATTTTCTTTGGCAGATCTGATCGCCGCTCACCTTGCACCGCTTGCTGTGTTGGCGGCCTTGAACTACAGAGACCGCACCGGTTTGGGCCAAGAGATTGATATTTCCATGCTTGACTGTCTTGTGTGGGCACTTCAGCCAGCCTGGGATGAGCCCGACAGCGAATTTGCGCGCCTCCAGATCGTTCAAGCCACGGATGGCCATGCCGCGGTCTTGCCAACAGCCAGCGTGACGCCTGAAATCGAACGCATGCAGAACACCAAGCCGACGATGAACAGGGTAGCGCTCGTTGCGCATTTCGAGACGCACGGCGCGCGCACCGCGGCAATTTTGGAACTCGACGAGGTTATCCGGCATCCTTGCGCAGTGACGCGAGGAAACCTCATGATGAAAAAAATCGACGACGTTCTCCTACCCATTCTCACATCGCCTTACCGGCTCAAGGCAACACCGCCGGTCGTGGGCGGTCCCATTCGCGAGTTCGCCCAATCAGATGGCTTTGAATGGCTTTAATGATGCGCGCCGTTGAACGAGCATTGTCAATCTTCGATGCGTTTGACACCGAAAACCCGACTCTGACCTTGCAAGGGATCGGAGCCCGCATAGGCCTGTCCAAGGCGACAACTCATCGCCTGGTCAACAGCCTTAATGCTTCCGGCTATTTGGTGCGCGTCGGCAACCACAAGTATTCCCTATCGCTGAAATTTGTTCGGCTCGCCGGCCTCGTGCGCAGCACGTTGACTGTCCGTGATATCGCGCGACCTGTGATGACCGAGATCGCCGATTCTACCGGCGAGACCATTGTGCTTAACACTGTTTCTGGCAACGAGCGCATCTGCATCGAGGTTATCGAGACGCCGGCCGCGTTGATGCACATCGTCAAGCCGGGCGAGCACGTGCCCCTGGTGCACGGCGCTACCGGTAAGATTCTGCTCGCTTATATGGACGACAAACAGGTCGAGAAGGTTCTCAATTCCAGTAAAGATAACAAGACCATCAACCGGAAAGCGTTCTTCGCTCAGCTCAAAAAATTCCGAAAGCAAGGGTTTTCGCACACCAGCGGCGAGCGCGCGCTCGGCGTCACGGCAGTTTCGGTGCCGTTGTTCAGCATCGACGGCTCTGTAAACGACTGCCTTACGCTCAGCGGTCCCTCGATCCGAGTCGACCCTCGCGTCGAAGAATTCAAAAAGATCATGCTCAAGGCAGGCGCTGCTATTTCGAACATGCTCGGCGCCGAGTCACCGCCGAAGGCTTAGCGCTCCCTGGATTCCCCAATCTTCGCGCCCCGGCGGTTGCTGCGCAGCCAGTCGGATCTGTAGCCCCGGATATATTGCGGCGGGTACCACACGTCCGCCCCCAGCGCGCTTGCGGCATACCAAACCCAATGCGGATCGAACAGCATCGTGCGCGCAAGTGCGATGAGGTCGGCATCTCCGTTGTGAATGATCGCTTCGGCGTGTTCGGGGCGATAAATCATACCGACACCGACTGTCGGCATACCGGACGCAGCACGCACGCGCCGCGCCAGCGCGATCTGATAGCCTTCACCGATTGCAATCTTTTGCCGTGTCGAGAGTCCACCGCTTGAGACCGTAATGTAGTCGCAGCCGGCAGCCTTAAGCGTCTTCGCAAAAACTTCGGTCTGTTCGACGTCCCATCCGCCTTCGACATGATCGGTTGCCGACACGCGGACGCCGACGGGCATTGTCTCGGGACAAGCGGCACGGATCGCCGCGAAGACTTCAAGCGGGAAACGCATCCGATTCTCTAGGGAGCCGCCATATTCGTCAGCGCGATGGTTTGTCAGAGGCGACAGGAATTCGTGAAAAAGGTAGCCATGCGCGACGTGGAATTCGATCAGGTCAATGCCGAGCCGCACACATCGTTTCGCTGCGTCCACGTGTGCGCGCTTCACTCGTTCGAGACCGGTGCGGTCGAGTGGCTGCGGCGCGGGCCAGTCATCGTCGAATGGAATGTTGCTCGCGCTGACACACTGCCATGCGCCCTCCTCCGGCGACAGAGGCCGGCCGCGGGCCTCCCAAGGCAGCTTTGCCGATCCCTTTCGCCCGGAATGTGAAAGCTGAATGCCGATCTTGGCACGACCCGCTTCGCGGCAGAATTTGATGACGCGCGCAAGTGCTGCTTCATTTTCGTCCGAGTAAAGCCCCAAACAGTGCGACGTGATGCGGCCACGAGCCTCTACATGAGTGGCCTCGATCACCATCAGGCCAACGCCGGACACCGCAAATTTTCCTAAATGCATCAAGTGCCAGTCGGTAGCGCAGCCGTTGACTGCGCTGTACTGGCACATCGGCGAAACCATGACCCGGTTTTCGAGCCGCAGGCCCCCAAGCTCGAACGGGGAAAATAGTGAGCTGGGCAAAGGACGATCCTTTTGCTGCCTAAGCAATAGAGGCCAGAGAATGCTCTGGCCTCTACCGATTATTCTTCAGTCAATCCTGACCGATTACGACTTCCCTTGGACAAGCTTGCCGTTAGCCGCGTCCTCCGGATACAGAACGACGTTTTGGCCCTTCTGACGCTGGAACACGACCATGTCCGTAAAGGCCTGGTTCTTAGTTGTGCCGGCTGTCGACGGCACGAACTTGCCGCGGCCGTTGATCGTCGGGGTGTCGATCTTGCGCAGCTCGGTCGTGACCTTCTCTTTGTCGTCCACGCCAGCACGTTCGATCGCGATCAGCAGGAGCGCAGTCGTCGCGTAATTGCAGACGTCGAGGAAGTCGGCCTCAAGATTGTATTTTTTCTTAAAGGCGGCGCTCCACTCACTGAGCTTCGGGAAGATCTTCGGAAATTCTTTGCTGGCCGGCCGATCCATCCCCGGCAAATAAGTGGTCACGCCGAGCCAGCCCTCCTGTGCCTCGCCGACAGCGTTCTGCCACTCGGCAAGCTGGGTGTACGCGGTGCCGACAAGGACCGGAACGTTGAGCCGCCGGGTGTGGATCTGCTTGGTCAAAGTGATCGCGTCAGTAGTCTGAACCAAGCCGATCAGAATATCGGGCTTCTCGCGGCTAATCTTAGTGAGCGCCGGATTGAGGTCGGTCGAATTGGCACGCACGAGTTCCTTGGCGACGATTTCGAAGCCCGCAGCCGGATAAAATTTCTCGACGTAAGGAAGATGCGTGCGGCCATAGCTATCGTCGGAGTAAACGACTGCGATTTTGCCCTTGCCACCGAGCGCCTTCTTCAACGTTTCGGCTTCCGACGCATGATACTCGTAGGCGAATGGGAATGTGTGGAAGAAGAAGTCTTCCTTACCGACCTCGTCTTCCAGCGTTGTCGATGTCGAGCCTGGGACGAACCACAGCGGACGCCCTTGCTTCACGACCGAGATCGCCGCCGCGACGATGGGACTAGCGATCGGACCGACGATGTAGTTGAGCTTCTTGTTGACGACGAGGTCGGTCATTGCCGAGACCGTTGCCTGCGTGTCCGATTGCACGTCGCGCCACTGCGGCTCGATCTGAAAATTGCCCGCCTTGAAGTTGAATGCCTCAAGCGCCATTTCCGAACCGCGCTTGCCGGCGGCGCCATAAGCGACGAACTTTCCACTCAGCTCGTATGGAAAACCTATCTGGATCGTCTTTGATTGAGCGAAGACGGCCTTGCCGCTCGCAGCGAGTAGCGCCGCAGCCGATCCGCTCTTAATCAAGGTTCTACGTGAAACCGACATTTCATCTCCTCCCGATTTATACGTTCGCGGATTTTCACAATCCTGCTTTGCGCGCTCGCGATGAGCCTTAGGCGAAAAAAGCACAGCACGAGCGGGTGAACGCTTGTGCCTTGACTTCCCCACCATGGCGGGACAAATTTAACAATATGGAACGCGATCCGTCTAGTGAAATCCGGCATGAGTTCTGCGACAAAAGGCGCGTTTTATTGGGTTTTTACAACAAGAGAGGACGACCTTGACCTACGAAGACATCCGCTATGAAAGCCGCGACAACATCGCAACCATCACCATCAATCGTCCAGAAGTTCGCAATTCCGTACGGCCGAAGACGTATGAAGAGCTGACCCATGCGATGCATCGCGCGGCGAATGACGAGACGGTCGGCGTTGTCGTCCTGACCGGCGAAGGAGACAAGGCGTTCTGTTCAGGTGGCGACGTCCGTGACCAGTCCAAGCGCAGTCCGCAGGTCGGTCGTACGCATATGCGCCGCTTGTTCGCGCTCTCCTCGGTCATGCGGATGATGGACAAACCGATCATCGCCAAGGTGCGCGGCTACTGTGTCGGCGGCGGCAACGAAATCAATATTTTCTGTGACCTTTCGATCGCCAGCGAAGACGCGAAATTCGGCCAAACCGGCCCACGCGTCGGTAGCATTCCGATCTGGGGGGCTTGTCAGCTCCTGGCTCGTTACGTTGGCGAGCGGAAGGCGCGCGAGATGATCTACCTCTGCCGGATCTATACGGCGCAGGAAGCTCTCGAGATGGGCCTGATCAACCAGGTTTGCAGCGCCGAAGAGCTCGACGCGGTCGTCGACGGTGTCTGCAAAGAGATTCTGGCAAAGAGCCCGCAGTCGATCCGTATCGCAAAAATCGCACTCAACACCGGCACCGATCAGGAATTTTACGGATCGTTCTTTCCGACCGGTGAGTTGTTGGCTTCGATCTACGGCAATGACGAGAACATGGAAGGCATTCGCGCCTTCCTCGAGAAGCGAAAGCCGGATTTCAGCAAATATCGACGCCCGATCGGATGAGGTGATTGCGTGAAGCTTAACAAAGAATCCCGCGTCACTGTCGTGGTCGGAGGCGCCCGCGGCATCGGTTATGCCGCCGCGCGCCTACTAGCGGATGAAGGCGCCAAGATCGTGCTCGTCGATCTCGATGAAGCACGCGTGCAGCAGTCCGCCAACATTCTGGCGACAGAAACAGGAATCGAGGCGATAGGTCTGCGCGCCGACATCACATCGATGGAGGATGTGCGGGCCATGACCGATAAGGTCGTTGCCAGGTTCGGCCGTATCGACGCGTTGATCAACAGCGCCGCGGTGCTCGACGACAAGCTGTTCCTCGATTCGAAGCCTGCCGACTGGCAGCGCATAATCAATGTCTGCCTCTACGGACCGATGAATTGCCTGCACGTCATCCTTCCGCTGATGACCAAACAGGGATACGGCCGAGTCGTATGCATGGCATCGGATTCCGCGCGACTCGGGCAAGCACGGCTGTCGTATTACGCCGCGGCCAAGGCCGCTGTGACGGCGCTGGTCAAGTCGATTGCACAGGAAGTCGGTGCCAACGGCGTTACGCTTAACATCGTGTCGCCCGGCGCGACCAACACCGAATTGCGGCAGGAACGCGAAGAGAGCATGCGCAAACAAATGGGCGATGAGAAATATGCCCGGCGCGTGCAGACCGTTCTCAAGATGTATCCGACGCGCCGTGTCGGCGAGCCTGATGATGTCGGCGCCATGGTGGCGTTCCTTGCGAGCGAGCGAGCCGCCTGGATGACCGGCCAGATCGTCAGCGTCAACGGCGGGTTTGCGATGCCGTAAGCGCGGACTGTGCAGCAAGTTTCATGAACGATCAGAAATCTCACCAACCCGCTAAGACGAGCTTCACCGCTCGCCCGCTGGGCGACATTCGCGTCCTCGAGCTGGGCGATCAGGTGTCCTATGCAGGCCGCCTGCTCGTCTTGCAGGGCGCCGAGGTGACCTTGGTGGAACCACCGGAGGGCTTCGCATCGCGCGGCCAGCCGCCGTTTCTCGACAACATTCCCGGGTCTGACCGTAGCCTTTCGTTTCACTATTTCAATGCTGGCAAACGCAGCGTCATTATCGACCGTACCAAACCCGAAGGGCGTGAACGCCTTCGTGCGATGCTGCTGTCGGTCGATGTGGTGCTCGACGACCGCTTGCAGCTCGAATGGCAAGCGGACGGAATAGGCTACCCCGATCTGCGCCGGGAAAATCCAGGTCTGATCTGGTGCGCCGTGACCGGCTACGGGCAAAGCGGCCCCCACAGTCACTATAAATCGGACGACTTCATCGCCATGGCGGCCGGCGGGATGATGCAGCTCGCCGGTTATGACGATGCCGGACCATTCGCCGGCCCGGGTGATATCGCCGTAAAGAGCGCGGGTGCATTCGCCGCGGTCGCCGTAATGCTGGCGCTGCACGGACGCGATGCGAGCGGCAAAGGCCAGTTCATCGACATCTCGATGCAAGAAGTCGTCGCGCTTGGCACGGAAACTGCGCCGCAGTTTTTCGACATCAAGGGAACGGTGCGTCGCCGCCTGACGCGGCCGCAGCGCCAAGCTGGAATCGGCTACTACCCCTGCGCCGACGGGTACGTGATGCTGTACGCGGCGGAAGCCGGCGTCGGCACCGGGTGGACGAGACTTACTGATTGGCTCGTTGAGGCGAAAACACCGAGCGCCGAACAGCTACAGAGCGAGGACTGGCTGACCAACAGCTACAAAGCCAGGCCCGAGAGCATCGAGTTGTTCGCCGAGATCTTCGGTTCATTCTCAAAAACGCAGACCAAACAGTCGCTGTTTATTGAAGGGCAGCGCCGCCGCATCGCAATCACCCCAGTCAACAATGGAGCGGACGTCTGCAACGACCCGCACGTCAAAGCTGTCGGCGCGATCCTCGCGGTAAGCGCTTGCGGTGCACGTCCCATCAAGGGCCCGAATGTCCCCGTGATGATGTCGGCAACACCATTTGAAGTGCGGAGTGACGCCCCTGCTTTGGGGGAAAGCATTGATAGACCAGCCTACGCCGAACGGTTGCCCGCATGAGTAACCCAGCCAAACTACCTCTCGAGGGCGTGCGCGTTATCGATCTGACTTGGGTCGGCGCGGGCCCTTTCACGACCAAGATCCTGGCGGATTTCGGCGCCGAAGTGATCAAGATCGAATCCGAGACGCGGCCCGACCAGTTGCGTCGCGCCGAGCCACTTAAAGGTGGCGGCCTTGAGCAAAGCGGTTACTTCGCCAATCGCAACTCGAACAAAAAGAGCGTCACGCTGAACATAAAGACGGCGGAAGCGCGTGACACAATCCTGCGCTTAGTCGAAAAGGCTGACGTTATTGCCAACTCATTCTCCAGCGGCGTGATGGAGCGTCTCGGCCTCCGTTATCGCGAGATTTCTGCGCGTAACCCCAACATCGTCTATTTGTCGATGCCACTGACCGAGCCAGAAGGACCCTACGCGTCCTATCTCGGCTACGGCATGAACATCTCGGCGCTCGTCGGAATGACCTACATCGCCGCCGAGCCGGGACGCTATCCGCTCGGAACTGGCACGAACTATCCCGATCACTTGCCGAACCCTTTGCACGCGGCCTTCGCCGTCCTCTCGGCGCTACGCTTCGTCAAGCACGGGGGCATGGGGCAAGAAATCGTCGTGCCGCAGATTACGTCGACCATGTCGATGTTTCCGGAATCGGTGCTCGGTTACGCGAACAACGGCGAGGTCCTGGAGCCGGCCGGCACCCAGTCGTGGAACGCCGCACCGCACGCGGCGTATCGCTGCGCCGGAAAAGACCGTTGGTGCGCGATCTCGGTACACGACGACACCGAGTTTCAAGCGCTGTGTGACACGATAAACCGAAAGGATGTTGCTAGCGACCCACGCTATGCGACAGCAGCCAGGAGGCGCGAGAACGCCGTAAACCTCGATGCGGACATCAATCTTTGGACCGGGTCTCGATCAGCTGAAGACGTCCAGCGAGTGCTGCAAGCAGCGGGCGTCCGCGCCGCCGTTGTAGCCACCGCCGAAGATCTTGTGGCCCGCGACGAGCATTTGAAAGCGCGCCAGTTTTGGCAATACCTCGATCATCCGGTGATGGGCCGCACAATCTATCACGGCATCCCGGCGAAATTTTCCGATACGCCGACGCAGTATCGCAGACCGGCGCCGCTGCTCGGCCAGCACACCGACGAACTGGCGGAACTCGCCGGCATCGATGCGCAACATATGGCCAAGCTGAAAACCGCAGGAGCCCTGCGGTGAACGAAAGCGCAATGAACATCCTCGAACTTCCGCCCGACGTCCGCATGATCCGTGACGTGGTGAACCGCTTCGTCAACACGGAGCTCAAGCCTCTCGAGGAGCTCGTCCTACGTCGCGAATCCGAACGCGGCATGACGGACGCACCCATCCTGCCGCCGGAGATCGAGAGCGAACTTCAAAAGAAGGCCAAGGACATCGGTCTCTGGGGCATCGACGTACCCGCCGAATACGGCGGACAAAATCTAGGCGCGGTCACAAAATGCGCCGTGATCGAACAGCTCAAGCACACGATTGTGCCGTTCGTGCTCCCGCCGGATAGCCCCAATCTCTACCTTCTGCAGCCGCTCTGCCGTGGCGATCAGATCGAGCGTTATCTTCTGCCCTATGCGCGCGGCGAAAAGAAGTCGTGCCTAGCGCTCACCGAGCCCGGCGCCGGCTCCGATGCCGCCGCGATCAAGACACGCGCGGAGCGGCGTAACGGCAAATGGGTGCTCAACGGCACCAAGACTTTCATCAGCCACGCCAAGCACGCCGACTTCATCATCGTCATCGCCGTGAGTGACCCCTCGAAGCCCGCGCACAGCGGCATGTCAGCTTTCCTTGTCGATGCGGGAACCCCAGGCCTCTCGTTTCCGAGTTCGTTCCCGATGATCGGCGAGTATCACCCATACGAGGTCCGGTTCGACAATGTCGAACTCGATGACAGCCATCTGCTCGGTGAGGAAGGGAAAGCGTTCGCCCCGCTGCAAACTCGGCTCGGCATACGGCGCGTCGAGATTGGCGCGCGTTGCATCGGGCTGGCAACACGCTGCATCGAGATGATGATCGAACAAGCCAATTTACGCTCGACTTTTGGTGCGCCACTGGCGAGCCGTCAGTCGGTGCAGTGGTGGATCGCCGATAGCTGGCAAGAGATGGAGATGGTGCGCCTTATCACCTACCAGCTCGCCGCCAAGATCGACCGGGGCGATCGCGAGATCCGCACCGAGGCCGCAATGGTCAAGGTGCAGGCGACCGAGATGATCACGCGCGTTGTCGATCGCGCGATCCAGCTCTTTGGTGGCATGGGAGTCAGCAAAGAACTGCCGCTGGAATACATTTATCGCCTGGTGCGCGTTTATCGGATCGTGGAGGGACCGAGCGAAATTCACCGCTGGGTTATCGCGCGCGATCTCCTGAAAAACGGGTTGCGAGGGTAATCGATGAGTCTTCTTATTGAGAGCTCAGACGGGATCGTGACTCTCACTATTAATCGACCGGAAGCGCGCAATGCGTTGCTTCCGGAAACAGCAGAAGAGATCCAGGCAAGACTCACAGCTTTCGATGAGGACGACAACGAGCTTGTCGCCATTATCACCGGCGCTGGTGACAAGGCGTTTTGTGCCGGCGCCGATTTGCGTCAGGCGCGCACTCTTCCTCCCGCAGCATCCGCCATGCTCGCGCGCAGAGATTCAAGCCTTGTGCGCAGTCCCAACGTCACCAAGCCGATCATTGCAGCGATCAACGGTTACGCGCTCGGCGGTGGTTGTGAGTTGGCGTTGGTTTGCGATATCCGCATTGCCTCGCGCAACGCGAGTTTCGCGCTACCAGAAGTCCAGATTGGTAGCCTGCCCGGCAGCGGCGGAACTCAACGGCTAATGCGTCTCATTCCACCCGGGTATGCCTACCACATGACACTCACGGGTGAGCGTATCAGTGCCGAGGAAGCCTATCGCATCGGGCTTGTGACGCGTCTCGTGGAGCCGAACGAATTGATGGCTGAAGCGACCAAGATCGCACGCCGCATCGCCGACAATGCGCCGCTTTCCGTAAAGGCGATCAAGCGCCTGATGGCCGACGGCCCCGCCATGCCGCTCGCCGAAGGCCTGCGTATGGAACGCAGCTACTTCAACCTTCTGCGCGACACGGAAGACCGCGCCGAAGGCCGCAAGGCTTTCGCGGAGAAGCGCAA
>CAYJNT010000124.1:0-9770 GCA_964370945.1 uncultured Hyphomicrobiales bacterium
ATACCGGCAATCTCAAAAGAAAAAGCCTGCCGCCCGGTCCCGGGCCTGTTTTCGCCATGCACTCTCAGGGAGGGAGTCTCCATGCCCAATTTCCGCAAGTCATTGACGACGGCTGTCGTCATCGGCGCCGCGCTCGCGCTCGCCGGTACTGCCGCTTTTGCCCAGAAGCGCGAATTCTCGTTCGCCTATGACCAGCCCAAGACCTCCGGCTACGGCGCCGGCGGCGAAATGTTCAACAAGAAACTGATGGAGCTCTCCAAAGGGACGCTCTCGATCAATCAATATCCCGGCGCGCAACTCGGCACCGAAGCGCAGACGCTGCAGAAAGTGCAGACCGGCGACATCGACTTCGTGCTGCTGTCGACCGCGAATGCCTCGACCGCGCAGCCGGAATCGGGCGTGTTCTCGCTGCACTTCATTTTCCGCGACGAGGCGCATGCGATGAAGGTGCTCGCCGATCCGACTGTGGTCAAGGCGATGAAGGACTTGTACGCAGCCAAGATGAAGGGTGCGCATATGCTCGGCCTCGGATCGCAGGGGCTGCGCCATATCTACGGCAAGAAGACGGTTGCGAAAGTCGCCGACCTCAAGGGCTCGAAGATTCGCGTGCAGGCGACGGTGACCGAGGACACGCTGTTCCCGGCTTATGGCGCGCAGGTCGTGCATATGCCGTTCGGCGAAGTCTACACCTCGCTGCAGACCGGCGTCGTCGACATGGCCGAGAACGGCATCAACAACTACCTCATCAACAAACATTACGAAGTCGCGCCGACTCTTTCGCTCACCGAGCATGAGGCGAACAACGCCGCGCTTTTCGTCAGCGACAAGGTCTGGTCGAGCCTGAACGACGACCAGAAGAAATGGGTGCAGGCGGCCGCCGACGAGATCAGCCGCAACCAGCCGGCGATCGCGTTCAAGCTCGAGCACGAGGCGCTGGCCAAGCTGCAGAAGATCGGTGTCAAGATCGTCAAGGATGTCGACAAGAAGGGCTTCCAGGACATCTCGAAGCCGATCCAGGACAAGCTCGCCAAGGATCTCGGGCCGAACGCCGTGAAGGTTCTCGGACTCGTTCGCAACGTGAAGTGAACCGATCGAGCGCGCGCGAGAGGCCGGTACCCGGCCTCTCGCCGCGTCTTGCCCGCCCTCACGCCGCTTTGGACCTGACCGATGAGTGAATCGGACGATCTGGTGCTGCACGCGCAGCGCCACCTGAAATGGCCAGCGTTCGATATTCTCGAACGCATCCTGATGATTCTGTGCGGCATCGCGATCACCGGGTTCACGATCCTGGTGTTGTGCGACATCGTCACCCGCACGATCGGCGCGCCGTGGCTGTGGCTGCAGGAAGCCACCATGACCTTCTTCATCTACGGCATTTTCATCGGGGTCGCCGCTGCGACCCGCCGCAACGATCACATCTATCTCGCGGCGCTCGCGGAAGCGATGTCCGGCCGGCGCCGTCTCTATTTCGAGACCTTCAATCGCCTGGTCGTCCTGATCATCGCGCTCTGCATGGTTTATTTCGGCTATCTGAATTTCCTCGACGGGTTCAGCAGCCTGCGCATGCCGTCGATGACTCCGCTCTCAAGCCTCTACGCCGCCATCCCGTTGTCGGGAATTCTCGTCGCGCTGTTCACCATCGAGCAATTGGTCAACGGCTGGCGTAACGGCTTCGACGACGGCGAGATCGCCGATTTCGAGCGGAGGCAAGCTCCGTGACCGCGAACGGCTCCCTCATCTTCCTGATGGGATTTCTCTTTCTCTTTCTCGGCTATATGGGCGTGCCGGTGGCTTTCGCGCTGATCGGCGCGGTGCTGGTGGTCACGATGTTCACGCCGGTCAGCCTCGCATCGATGATGGCGCAGCTCTTCAACGGCATGGACGTCGAGGCGCTGCTTGCGATTCCCTTCTTCCTGCTGGTCGGCGACCTGATGACGTCGGCCAATGTCACCGTGCGCATGATCACGCTCTCGCAAACGCTGGTCGGGCATTTGCGCGGCGGTCTGGCGCAGGTCGTGACCGTGTTCAGCATGTTCTTTGCGGGCATTTCGGGCTCATCCGCCGCCGACGTCGCTGTCTTGTCGCGCACGCTGGCGCCGGAGATGAAGCGCGAGGGCTACGATCTCGCCTTCACCGCGGCCCTGATCGCTTCCGCCGCCACGATGGCGAATCTCATTCCGCCGAGCATCATGGCGGTGGTCTACGGCGCCACCGGCAACGTCTCGATCGGCGGGTTGTTTCTGGCCGGCGTGGTGCCCGGCGTGCTCGTCGGCATCGGCCTGATGATCTACAGCTATTTCTTCGGTCCGGTCGGATTGAAACATCGGCGCGCGACATTCGGGCGGTTCAGCGAAGCGACCAAGAGCGCCGCGGTGCCGTTGATGATTCCGATCATCATCATGGGCGGGATCCTCACCGGCTTCTTCACGCCGACCGAAGCCGGCGTCATCGCCGTCGCCTATGTCGTGCTGGTCGCGATCCCGCTGCTCAATCCGCGTCACGTCAAGAAGCTGCCGCGCGACATGGCGGTGACCGGGCTGCTCTATTCGATCCCCCTGATCACGATCGGGGCGGCTTCCGTGTTCGGCTGGATGCTGGCCTATCTGCGCGGACCCGCGGTGGTATCGGGTTGGATCGCCGGCGCGGCCGGCAACGATCCCGTCTTGATCATGCTCCTCCTGGTGCTGCTGTTCGTCGTCGTCGGCGATTTCATCGACGCGATCCCGGCCATCATCATCTTCATGCCGATCATCGTTGATCTCACGCAGAACGCCGACATCAATCCGGTTCACATGGGCGTGGTGATCATCGTCACGCTGGCGTTCGGCTTGATCACCCCGCCTTACGGACTTGCGCTCCTGATGGCCTCGAAATTCGTCGGCGTGCGCTTCTCAAGGGCGATGCTCGCCTCGTTTCCGATCTACGTGATCTTCGTCGGCGCCATCGCATTCACCATCTTCTTTCCCGACATCGTTCTCTGGCTGCCCAAACATCTCTTGCCGGAGTCGGTCGGATGTTTCAAAAACCCAAGCGGCACGGGCTATCTCTGTCCGTGATTACGGACCTGAAAAGCGTGGCATGACGAACTGAAAGAACCGGAATGACGGGTGGATTACGGCAAGGACTGACGAGTTACGGCGACGACGAATTCTCGCTGTTCCTGCGCAAGGCCTTCATCAAGGCAATGGGCTATTCCGACGACGCGCTCGGGCGCCCGATCGTCGGCATCACCAACACCTATTCCGATTTCAATCCCTGCCACGGCAACGTCCCGGCGCTGATCGAGGCGGTGAAGCGCGGCGTCATGCTCGCCGGCGCGATGCCGATGGTGTTCCCCACCATCTCGATCCACGAAAGCTTCGCCTATCCGACCTCGATGTTCCTGCGCAACCTGATGGCGATGGACACCGAGGAGATGATGCGCGCGCTGCCGGTCGACGCCGTGGTGCTGATCGCGGGCTGCGACAAGACCACGCCCGCGCAGGTGATGGCGGCGGCGAGCGCCGACAAGCCGTCGATCGTGCTGCCGGTCGGCCCGATGCTGGTCGGGCATTTCCGCGGCGAGGTGCTCGGTGCCTGCACCGATTGCCGGCGGCTGTGGGGCGAATTCCGCGGCGGCCGCATGGGCGCAGCCGACATTGAAGTCGCCAATGAGCGCTTGGTGCCGTCGATCGGCACTTGCGGCGTGATGGGCACGGCCAGCACCATCGCCTGCATGATCGAAGGGCTCGGCCTATCGCTGCCCGGAGCCGCGTCGATTCCCGCGACGCATGCCGACCGTGTCCGCCTCGCGGAGGCGACCGGCAAGCGCGCGGCGGAAATGACCAAGGGCGGGCCGAAGCCGTCGGAGATTTTGACCAGGGATGCGTTCCGCAACGCGATTGTCATGCTGCAGGCGATCGGCGGCTCGACGAATGGCGTGGTGCACCTGTCCGCGATCGCCGGTCGCACCAAAAATCCGATTGCGCTCGAGGACTTCGACGAGATCGGCCGCAAGACGCCGGTGCTGGTCGATCTGAAGCCGACCGGTGAACATTACATGGAGCATTTCCATCAGGCCGGCGGTGTGCCGCGGCTGATGCAGGAACTGAAGGATGTGCTGGCGCTCGACGCGAAGCATGTCGCGGGTGGCACGCTCGGCGATGCCATCAAAAATTTCGAAGACGTGCCGGGCCAGACCGTGATCCGCCCGCGCAACAATCCGTTGAAGAAAGAAGGCAGCATCGCGGTCCTGCGCGGCAATCTCGCCCCGCGCGGCGCCGTTATCAAGCACGGCGCGGCGGCCGCCAAGCTGATGCGGCATGAAGGCCGGGCGGTGGTGTTCGATTCGGTCGCCGACATGACGAGGCAGATCGACGACCCCGCGCTCGATGTGACCGAGAACGACGTGTTGGTCATGCGCAATGCCGGTCCGGTCGGCGCGCCCGGCATGCCGGAAGCCGGCTATATCCCGATCCCGAAAAAGCTCGCGCAGAAGGGCATCAAGGACATGGTGCGCATTTCGGATGCGCGCATGAGCGGCACGGCGTTCGGCACCATCGTGCTGCATATCGCGCCGGAAGCGGCGGTCGGCGGTCCGCTGGCCCTGGTCAGGAACGGCGACACGATCCGGCTCGACGTGAATGCGCGCAGGATCGACCTGCTTGTCGACGAGGCAGAACTGAAAAAACGCAAGGATGCGTGGAAAGTGCCGCCCGTCCCCGAGGCCGCGCAGCGCGGTTACGCGCGGCTTTATCGCGAGCATGTGCAGCAGGCCGATGACGGCTGCGATTTCGATTTTCTGGCGCGCGGCAAGACGTAAGGTGCTAACCCAGTTCATCGCGATTCGGGCCCGTCACGTCTTCAATGACCCTCTAGAAGCGCTTGATTATTTTTCTTGTAGCCGGGGTCTGCCTCGCAGCTTTGGCGGCGCTCTTGAGTTTGCGTCGTCCTTTTATCGACGCGGCGCGGGCCGACCTGCAGACGCGCAAGCTCTTCTGGTTTGAAATTCTCGGCACGCGCATACCCTGCCGCGGAATGTTCGATATTGGCGTCACGGTCGTTTTTCAGAACAGCGCGCAAGGCGAGTATATCGGTGGACGATTGTGCCGTCCGTTGGATGGGTCAAGCGAATGGACGTGGCACCCGGACCCGGGGCAAGCGCGGCCCATCAATCCGCGAACGCGATGATTCTCTCCATCCGTCATGGCCGGGCACAAAGCCGGCCATGACGGAGGAGAAAGCAGAATGCGTAAGGAAGTTTACTACTGGCTTGCCGCCACGCGCGGCACACGCCCCCGCTCGCTCGTCTCCGCTGGCGTCGCCTGCCACATCTGTCCGCTCTTTCCGCGCTCAAAGCCGTAGTCGAACAATGTGCGCATGTAAGCGGTGTCGAAGCCGGGCTTGGCCTGGTTCGGTACCGAGTCCTCGATGGCCGCGAGATTGACCTGCCAGTTGCGCCGCTTTGCAAATTCATAGGTCGCGAGCAGCGCGTTGCGCGTATTGGCGCGCACCGACGTTTCGAACGAGCGGATCGCGATCTGCAACGTGCGCGGCTTCACGACTTCGAAATACGGATCGAGCTTGCCGTTGATCACGATATAGACCTTCGGCCGCACATGCGGCGGCAGCACCGCCTTGTTGGCGACGAGAATCGCTTCCGGTACCACCATGATATTGGCGGTGACGCCGCCGTCGACATGCATCTCCGCGAAATTCTTTCCTTCGGCTTCGACGTCGATCAGCACCGGCGAGAAAATGCCGGGAATGCTGGCGGAGGCTTCCATCACCTTGCGGAACAGATCGAGCGCCTTCGGATTGCCGCTCGAGGCGATCCGTCCCATGTCCCAGATCGCGGTGCGCTGCGCGTCGAGATTGGTGGTGACGATGAACAGCTTGCGCCCCTGCCGATATTGCTGCGCGACCGCTTCGAGCGTTCCGGCATCGACATATTTCGCGATCAGGTCGCGCAACGGTCCCGCCTTGAACAGGCCGGTGCCGACGATGCCGCTCACGCCCTCGAACTGGAGGAAATTCTCCATCTCGCCGCCAGCAAATACGGTCCGCAACACTTCGTCATAGCCGGTGCCGAGATAGGCGAAAGGCGCAATCAGCGCGCCGGCGCTCGCGCCGGTGACGATGGAGAATTGCGGGCGGTTGCCGCGCGCGCTCCAGCCGGTGAGAAGACCCGCGCCGAAGGCACCGTCGGCGCCGCCGCCGGACAAGGCGAGAATGGTCGGCTGTTTGGTGACGCCGACGCCGGCCGCGATGCTCCTTAAGGCAACGGCCGGATCGTCGGCCCAGACGCGGGCATCCGGAAAGCCTGGAACGACCGCCAAGGTCTGCTCTTGCTGGGTATAGGCGACGCGCTCGATCGTCGCGCAACCGGCGGCGAACAGGCAGATGACGGCTATGGCAAAGCCGCGCACCCAATGTGCGGGTAGCGCGCGGCCGGTCCCCATACTCATACGCGACAATAACCCCTGCGACCCCTCGCAACCGAACCACTCTTGTCTTGGCTCGCGCTTAAATTAAGGCCGGACTCGGGGAATATCGTAAACGATTGGTATAGAGGCTTTGATTTGCGGCTTTCCGGGTGACAAACAGGTCCGATGGCATCGCTCGATTCAATCAGTTTTCTGACCCTCTTTGGCGCGCTGCTGGTGCTCGCCGGTATCCTGTCGAGCCTTGTCGCCTTGCGGTTCGGCGGGCCGTTGCTGCTGATCTTCCTTCTGGTCGGCATGCTGGCCGGCGAATCCGGTCCGCTCGGCATCCAGTTCGAAGACGTCCGGATGGTCTATACCGTCGGCTCGATCGCGCTGGCGCTGATCCTGTTCGACGGCGGGCTGCGCACGCGTTTCGCGACCTTCCGCAGCGTGCTTTGGCCGGCCGGTTCGCTGGCGACGGTCGGCGTGCTGGTGACGTCGGCGATCGTGGCTCCGGTCGCGATCTATGCGTTCGGGCTGAACTGGCTCGAGGGCCTCCTGGTCGGCGCGATGGTCGCCTCGACCGACGCCGCCGCTATCTTCTTTCTGATGCATGCGCGGGGTTTGAGGTTGCGGCCACGCGTCGGCGCGACCATCGAAGTCGAGTCCGGCACCAACGATCCCTTCGCCATCTTCCTGACCATCGTGCTGGTGGAGGTCCTGCTGCTCGGCGGCAAATCCTGGCCGGATATCGCCGCCTTGCTGGTCCGCGAAGCCGTGCTCGGCGCCTGTATCGGCTATCTCGGCGGACATGCGATCGCGTTCGTGCTCAACCGCCTGACCTTGCCGCAAGGCTTGCAGGCGCCCTTTGTCGCGACCGCGGCGATCGTGGTCTTCGGCCTGTGCCAGTCGATCCATGCCTCGGGATTTCTCGCGGTCTATCTCGCCGGCCTGATCGTCGGCAATCGCGCGCTGCGCGCGCACAACGCCATTGTCGTCTTCCTCGACGCCGTAACCTGGCTCGCGCAGATCATGATGTTCGTGCTGTTCGGCCTGCTGGCATGGCCGAGCCGGCTGCCGGATCAGCTGCTGCCGGCGCTCGCGGTCGCGTTCACGTTGATGCTGCTCGCACGCCCGGCGGCGGTGTTCCTGTGTCTGGCGCCGTTCGGATTCTCGTTCCGCGAAAAGATTTTCATCTCATGGGTGGGCCTGCGCGGCGCGGTCGGCTTTTTCCTCGCGTCGATTCCGCTGCTGGTCGAACTTCCCAAGGCGCAAATCTATTTCGATATCGGCTTTGTCGTGGTGGTGAGCTCGCTCCTCATTCAGGGCTGGACGGTGCCGTTTGCCGCCCGCCAGCTGCGGATCGCAAAGAAACGCCCGGACGTGTTCCATCCGCGCGTCGAACTCGATCTGCCGGGCCAGCGCAATCAGGAGCTCGTCGGCTATCCGATCGTCGCTGGCAGCCCGTATCTGCGCCGCGGCATCACGCCGCCCTGGGCCAAGCTCACGCTGGTCGTGCGCGGCGAAAAGGTGCTGACCCCGGAGGAGGCGCACGGCGTGCACGAAGGCGACCACGTCTATCTGCTGGCGCCGCCCGAGAAGGCGCAGGCGCTCGACCGTTTCTTCGCCGATTTGCCGCCGCCGTCGTCGCCGGATCCGCAATTGCTGGGCGACTTCTTTGTCTCGGGCGAGATCACACTCGGTGCGCTGGCGGAGCTCTATGGCCTCGATATCGCGGCCGGCGACAAGGATACCGCGATCGCCGATTATTTCTGGAAGCGGTTGTCGCGCAAGTCGCTGCCGGGCGACACGGTCACGGTCGGGGCCGTCGCGCTCGTCGCGCATCGCATCAAAGACGGCCGCGCCGCGACCATCGGCTTGCAGCTTGCGGAACCCGAGCCGGTGACATTGCGCGATCGCACGCAGGCGTGGATCGGGCGGCTGCGGTCGAAATAGACTAAAGCGGCCGCCGCGCCACCGGAATGCTGAAGCCGTCGAAGGGCAGCATCTGCGCCTCGACGCCGAAGACCTCGGCCATGCGCGCCGGATCGAGCGTCTCGGCCGGCTTTCCCTGCGCCACAAGGCGGCCGTTCTCCATCACCAGCACGCGATCCGCAAAGCGCGCGGCCAGCGTGAGATCATGAATCACGGCGAGCACGCCGCCGCCATTGCGCGTGACCTTGCGCAGAAGCTCCATGACCACAAGCTGATGCCGCACGTCGAGCGAGACCGTCGGCTCGTCGACCAGGAGGATCGGCGCCTGCGTCGCGAGCGCGCGGGCGAGCGCGACGCGCGCGCGCTCACCGCCCGATAATGTCGTGACCGCGCGCCGCGCGAATTTCTTCGTCGCGGTCGCGGCCAGCGCCTCTTCGATCGCAATCTTGTCCGCGTCGGTCGGCGCGGCGAACGGATCGCCGTGCGGATAGCGGCCCAGGCCCACAATGGCTTCGACCGGCATCGGCCAGTGAAAAATATTTCCCTGCGGCAGATAGCCCATCATCCGCGCGCGCTCGCGCGGCGAAACGCTGGCCAGCGGCCGCCCTTCAATTTCGATATGACCTTGCGCGGCGATCAACCCGGCCAGCGCGCGCATCAATGTGGTCTTGCCGGCGCCGTTCGGGCCGACCAAAGCCGTCAATTCACCACGTCCGAGCGAGAAGCTCGCTCCCTTCACGATCTCGGCATGCCCGAGCCGGACATTCACGTTTTCCGCGCGCAGGAGCGTCATGACGGCGACCCTTCCAGCATCCGCCGCTCGCCGAAGATCATGGCAAGGAAAAACGGCACGCCGATCAGGGCCGTGACCACGCCGACCTTCAATTCGACCGCGGCCGGAACGATGCGCACCGCGACATCGGCTGCGAGCAGTAAAGCGGCACCCGCGAGCGCGCCAGGCAGCATCACGCGCGCCGGATCGAACCCGGAGGCGCGACGCACGAGATGTGGCGCGACGAGACCGACAAAGCCGATCGAACCGGCGACCGCCACGGACGCGCCGACACCGAGCGCGACGCCGATCACGACCAGCAAACGCGTGCGCAGGAGATCGACGCCGAGCGAGGCCGCGGCGTCTTCGCCGAGGGTCAGCGCGCGGAAGGCGCGCGCATTCGCGAGCAGCACCACCCAGCTTGCGACCACGAACGGCGCCGCGATCATCAGATGATCCACCGAGCGGTCCTCGAGCGAGCCGAGCAGCCAGAACGCGACCTCCAGAGCGATGAACGGATTGGGCGCGAGATTGAGGATGAGCGCGGTCATGGCGCCGGCGAAGCTCGCAAGCGCGAGGCCGGCGAGCAGGATGACGGCGAGACTCGCGCGGCGTCCCGCGATCAAGACCAGTCCGCCGATCGAGACAAGTGCGCCGGC
>CAYJNT010000125.1:0-7387 GCA_964370945.1 uncultured Hyphomicrobiales bacterium
TTCAAACGGGCCGCGACCGGCGCCGGCACAAAATGCGAAATGTCGCCGCCCATGCCTGCGATCTGTCGCACGAGTGTGGCGGTGATCGGGCGTACCCGGGGCGAGGCCGGCAGGAACACGGTCTGGACGTCGGGCGCCATCGCCTCGTTCATTCCGGCCATCTGCATTTCATAGTCGAGATCGGTGCCGTCGCGCAGGCCGCGGATGAGCAACTCCGCGCCTTCGCGCTTCGCCGCCGTGACGACGAGATCGGAAAAGGTCGTGACCTTCAATTCGCAGCCGGCTTTTTTGGCAAGATCGGCGCAGGTCTCCTGCAGCATGGCCGCGCGTTCCTCGGCAGAAAACAGCGGCGCCTTGCCGGGATGAATGCCGATCGCAAGCACGAGCCGGCCGGTCAGCCGGACGGCCTGGCGGACGACGTCGAGATGGCCGTTGGTGACCGGATCGAACGACCCGGCATAAAGGGCGGCACGCGGCATGTCGGCGGGTCTAGCCCGGCCGGTTCCGCCCTGCAAGGCCGGTTGCGGCCTGTCCCCCGTCCGGTTCGGCAAAGTCTTAAATTTTCGCCACCGTCGAACCCCGACCTTCTGTGGTGCGTCTAAGGGAGCTGAAAGGCCGGAAGGCTAAAAACGACAGGCCCAAAAGGCCTCTAGGCGCAGCAGGGACGTGTCATGTGGAAGACGATTTCAGCGATTTTCGCGGTGACCATGATTGCAGGCGCGCTCAGCCTGTTTCACGGCTCCGATGTAAAGGCGAGCGCGCTGGCGGCCTTGTCCGCCAAGAGCGACCACGCCGACCTGCAGCCGAACTGCAACCAGCATAGCTGGCCCTATTATCAGACATCCTGCCTGCGCGACGACACCCGCAATGCCGGGCGCGTGCTGAAGGTTCGCGTCGTCTCGACCGACCGCGTGCCGCAAGCCAATCCGAACACCGACCCCGACCTTGCGCCGTATTGGCCGCGAATGATCGCCGACCTGCAGTACGTCAATCCGGGCTTGAACCGCGGAACGAAATAACGCCTCAATTGACGGTGTTAGCTCCGGTGGATTGCCGCCGGAGCTTTCATGCATTTTCTCGCTGCCATTGCTATTTCGCTTTTCGCCGCCCTTCCCGCTTTCGCACAGATCGCGCCGACCGAGGCGGAATTGCGCGCCTATACCGGCCTGCATGCGGCGGCCGCGCGCGGCGACCTCGCCGAAATCGAGAACCGCATCGCCGCCGGCGAGAACAAGGCAGCGACCGATACGCGGCACCGCACGCCGTTGCATGTCGCAGCCTTCCAGAAGAAACACGACGCGGCACGTTTGCTGATGAAACTTGACGCCGACCCCAACACGCTCGAGATCGACCGCTACGACATCATCACCATCGCTTCCGTTGCCAACGATGTGCCGATGCTCAAAATCGCGATCGAAGGCGGCGGCGATCCGAAGGCCATCACCAGCCGTTATGACGGCACCGCCTTGATCGCGGCGGCGCATCTTGGTCATGCCGAAGTGGTGCGCGTGCTGATCGCCGCCAAAGCGCCGCTCGACCATGTCAACAATCTGAACTGGACGGCGCTGATCGAATCCATCGTGCTCGGCGATGGCGGCAGGAACCACACCGACACGTTGCGCGCTTTGGTCGAAGCCGGCGCGAATGTGAATATTCCGGACGGCAGCGGATCGACGCCGCTCAAGCTCGCGAAGAGCCGCGGCTACACGGAGATGGTGGCGATCCTGGAGAAAGCCGACGCGCGATAACGCGCGTTCCTTCCGGCGCTTGCGATGCCGTCCGGCTTCGTTAATGGCCGGTTAATGTCAATTCGATATAGCAGCGAACGACGGGAACGCGCCTCACACCTTGGTGTTGACCAAGGTCACGTTGCGACGACCAGGGACAACGTCGATGGTCAGTACGCGCACAGAACCTTCATTGGATGACTTGCGCCGGGAGCCGCGGGTGGCGGCTCACCGCCCCGGCTGGATTGCGCTCGGCAAAGGCACGAAACTGCTGGAATGCACGGTCTGGGACGAATCCGAAAACGGCGCCCGGCTCGTTATTGCGGGCGCGGGCCACGCCCCGGACGAGTTTTATCTCTATCTCTCAATGGATTTCATGTCGCGGCGCCGCTGCCGCGTCGCGTGGCGGTCGGACACGCAGATCGGTGTCGAATTTCTGCGTGAGCCGGCCGATCGCGGCGCAGCGGACGACGCCCCGGATTCGTCGCCGTGACGGCGCGTTTCAGCCGAGGAACGGCACTTCGACCACGAGCAGGAAGCCATTGACCATCAACAGCGCACCGACGACGCCGAGCGCGCCGCCGACGGCGACCAGCCAGCCGACCTCCGCAATGATCGACACCGAGATCAGGACGATCGCGATCTGCAACAGCGCCTGCGCGTAGTCGAAATACGGATCCTGCTTCATGGCGTGATCGCGCGCCACCTCATGCTCCTTGGCCTTGGCAAGCAATTCCTTCTTGCCTTCGCCGGTCTCGGGGTCGGTCTCATAGCGCGCGATGGTCTTGCGATAGTTATCGACCTTCTTCTTCAGATCCGCTTTCGCCGTGTCCGGGATCGAGGGATCGTTCAGCACCGCCAGTTCAAGATGATCGGCCGACAGCGTGATCGCGGTCTGGCGCATGTTCTTGGCCTGATAGAAATTGAAGTAGTTGGAGGCAAGAACGTTGCTGTTGACCGCTTCCTTGGTCGCGTTGTCGCCGCCGAGCGCGGTGATGGCGAGCAGCATGGCCAGAATGCCGATCAGGACGGCGCAGCGTTGCTTGAACCGATCAGCGGTTTTCTCCTGCTCCATCATTCCGGCGGCGTCATTGGCGTCCACGGCATCTTCCGGCAATCAACTTTGAAAATCGGCGTCAGAGCGGGCGGCGCGCGAGCGACAGCCAGATGCCGCCGCCGATCAGCACCACGCCCGAGATGCGCCCGAGCAATTTCGCGCGCGATGGTTTCATGAACCATGCACGCCCGAGGCCGGATGCGATGGCCCAGCCTGAATCGAAGATCCAGGCGATGAGAATAGACGTCACGCACATGACGAAGAGTTGACGCTCCGCCGGCAACGACGGATCGACGAACTGCGGCAGGAAGGCCGTGAAGAACGCGATGGTCTTCGGATTGGTCAGCGCGACGAACATCCCGCGCCCGAAATGCACGCGCGTTTTCGGCGGCGCTTCCGCCGCCTGTCCGGCATTGCGCCAGGCCTGAATGCCAAGCCAGACGAGATAAGCGACACCGGCCCAGCGCAGAATTTCGAACAGCTCGACCGCGTTTTTCAGCACCCAGCTCAGGCCGATCGCGATTGCCGCGATCAGGATCGCGTTGCCGATGGTCGTGCCGAGAACGGTCGTGAGCGCGGCGCGCACGCCGCGCGTCGCGCCGGTCGCGATCACGAGCGTCACGACCGGACCGGGCGTGATGATCAGAACGATGGTGATCAGGATGAAGGCGGTGAAGAGTTCGATGTTCATGGTTGTCCCGCGTCTTGCTTGATCGATTGATTGTTCAAGACGTGGATGACAAACGCAACTCGGCGTGCCTACAAAAAGAGAGACTTATTCCGCGCCCTCGTCCTCGGACAGGCGCTCGACCGAAACCACCTTCTCGTCGTCCGCGGTGTCGAACACGATCACGCCTTGCGTGGAGCGGCCGGCAATGCGGATGCCCGCGACGGGCGTGCGGATGAGCTTGCCGCCATTGGTCACCAGCATGATCTGGTCGGCCTCTTCCACCGGGAAGGAGGCGACGATCTTGCCGTTCTTCTTGGTGATGGCCATGGCGGTGATGCCTTTGCCGCCGCGTCCCGTGGTCCGGTATTCGTAAGACGAGGTGCGCTTGCCGTAGCCCTTCTCGGACAGCGTGAGCACGAATTGCTCGGCCGCCGACATTTCGACATAGCGCTTCTCGCCGAGTTCGATCTGGCCGGCGCTCTCTTCGGCGTCGGTGACCGTTTCCTCTTCGCCCTCGCCGCGCCGCACCGCGTTGGCGCGCCGCAGATACGCCACGCGCTCTTCCGAGGTCACCTCGGCATGGCCGAGGATCGACATCGAAATGACCTTGTCGTTCTCTGCAAGGGAGATGCCGCGCACGCCCATCGACGTGCGTCCGGAAAATACGCGCACTTCCGGCACGGCGAAGCGGATGCATTGTCCGCCGCTGGCCGTGAGCAGCACGTCGTCCTTCTCGGTGCAGATCTGCACGTCGACGATCGCCTCGCCCTCGTCGAGCTTCATGGCGATGATGCCGGAGGGGCGCACGTCGACGAAATCGGAGAGCTTGTTGCGCCGGACGGTGCCGCGCGTGGTCGCGAACACCACGTCGAGATTGGCCCAGGTGCTTTCGTCCTCGGGCAGCGGCATGAAGGTCGTGATGCGCTCGTCCTGGTGCAGCGGCAGGATATTGATCAGCGCCTTGCCGCGCGCCTGGGGCGCGGCGACCGGCAGCTTCCAGACCTTTTCCTTGTAGACCTTGCCGCGCGAGGAGAAATAAAGCACCGGCGCGTGCGTCGAGGCGACGAACAGGCGGGCGACGAAATCCTCTTCGCGCGTCTGCATGCCGGCGCGGCCCTTGCCGCCGCGGCGCTGCGCGCGGTAGGTCGAGAGCGGCACGCGCTTGATGTAGCCCTGGTGCGACACCGTCACCACCATTTCTTCGCGATGGATCAGGTCTTCGGCGTCGAACTCGCCTTCCTCTTCTGCGATCACGGTGCGGCGCGGGGTGGCGAATTCGTCGCGCACCGCCTTCAACTCGTCCTTCACGATCGATTGCACGCGCGCGCGCGAGCGCAGGATTTCCAGATAATCGGAAATTTCCGCCGCCAGCTTGTCGAGTTCGTCCTTGATCTCGTCGCGGCCCAATGCCGTGAGGCGTTGCAGCCGCAGATCGAGAATGGCCTTGGTCTGTTCGAGCGACAGCCTGGCGGTGCCTTTCGACGAGACCTTGTGGCGCGGGTCGTCGATCAGCGCGATGAGCGAAGCGGCGGTCGTGGCCGGCCATTCGCGCGCCATCAAGGCGTCGCGCGCTTCATTGGCGTCCTTTGAAGCGCGAATGAGCTTGATGACCTCGTCGATATTGGCGACCGCGATGGCGAGACCGACCAAAATATGCGCGCGGTCGCGCGCCTTGCCGAGCAGGAATTTCGTGCGCCGCGAGACGACGTCTTCGCGGAAGGCGATGAAGGCCGACAGCAGGTCCTTCAGGTTCATCACCTGCGGACGCCCCGAGTCGAGCGCCACCATGTTGCAGCCGAAGCTCGTCTGCAGCGGGGTAAAGCGATAGAGCTGATTGAGCACCACGTCGGGAACCGCTTCGCGCTTCAATTCGATCACGACGCGATAGCCTTCGCGGCTCGATTCATCGCGCAGGTCGGCGACGCCGTCGATCCGCTTCTCGCGCACGAGTTCGGCGATGCGCTCGACCATCGTCGCCTTGTTCACCTGATAGGGAATTTCGGTGATGACGATGGCTTCGCGTTCCTTCCGGATCGTCTCCATCTCGACCTTGCCGCGCATCACGACCGAGCCGCGGCCGGTGGCGTAGGCGGAGCGGATGCCGGCGCGACCGAGAATGATGCCGCCGGTCGGGAAATCCGGGCCCGGGACGATCGCGTTCAGCGCCTCGATCCCGAGCGCGGGATCATCGATCAGCGCGATCGTCGCGTCGATGATCTCGCCCAAATTGTGCGGCGGGATGTTGGTCGCCATGCCGACCGCGATGCCGCCGGCGCCGTTGACCAGGAGATTGGGGAATTTCGCCGGCAGAACGACCGGCTCGCGCTCGGAATTGTCGTAGTTCGGCTGGAAGTCGACGGTGTCTTTATCGATGTCGTCGAGCAGACTCTGCGCGACCTTCTCCAGCCGCACTTCGGTGTATCGCATGGCGGCGGCGGGATCGCCGTCGACCGAGCCGAAATTGCCCTGCCCGTCGACCAGCGGCACGCGCATGGAAAAATCCTGCGCCATGCGCACGAGCGCGTCATAGATCGATTGGTCGCCGTGCGGGTGATACTTACCGATGACGTCGCCGACCACGCGCGCCGACTTGCGATACGGCTTGTTCCAGTCGTAGCCGTTCTCGTGCATCGAATAGAGGATGCGCCGGTGCACGGGCTTCAGTCCGTCGCGCGCATCGGGCAAAGCGCGCGCCACGATCACGCTCATGGCGTAATCGAGGTAGGAGCGCTTCATCTCCTCGGCGATGGAAACGGGGCGGATGTCCGAGGGCTGTGAGCCGCCCGGACCCTGATTTTCAGTGTCGGACAAGTGCTAAATCCAGAGCGAATCCAGAGGCGGTTTTTGTAGCCGATTTGGTTTGCGAAAGCCAACGCAAAGCGCGCTCCGAAAGAACATTTTTTATCTTGTTTTTCAAAGCCTTATATACGCGGTCGGATGACACTCGCCGCCCCGCAGCGAAGCTGCATTTTGGGGTGTTTGCGGCGCTCTTTTTGACGCGATTCAGGGCCCAAAAAACACCGCATGCATGATGCGTCCCGGCATCAACGTGAAGAGCCCGGCGACGACCAGCGCGCCGAGAAAAATGCTGACCATGGCGCGTTTGTGATTGGGAACGCGGTGCCGCCGCGCGTGCAAAACCGCGAGCGGCAACGTCACCAGCGTGAAAATCGCGAGCAGATGGATCGGGCTCCACGGGCCCCAGATTCGCAGTTCATGAATGAAGAACGCCGTCGCGCTGACGACCACCATCAGCGACACCCAGGTCCAGCCGGCGATGCGGTGACGCGTCGTGCCTTTCGGCAGCGCGAATTGCGTGAGCCCGAGCAGGAAGGCCGCGGCAGCCGCGGCGGCGTGAATCTGGATGGCGGGCGACACCTGCAAAAGCGGCGCGAGACTCATGCCGTCATTTTAGTGCATCCGGCGGCAAGGTCATGATCCGGATTCGACCCGCCGCCGTAACCGATGCGCGGTCGTCAGCGCGGTGTTGGCGCGTCCGGATTGCGCTCCGGATCGGGCGACGACGGACCGCCCGGATTGACCGGCGCGCGGAAACCCACCGAACCCTCGCGCCCTTCCGCCGGATTGGTCACCTGATCGCTGTCGGGCAGATTCGCCACCGGCCTTTCAGAACGCTCGCCACGGCCCGGCTGTCTGGTCATGTCTTGCGGACTGACAATTCTCGCCGTGCAGCCGATACCCGGCACCCAGCCGCAATTGTCCTTGCCGCCGGTGCGATAATCGTCGGTCGGCGCGGGTTGATCAGGCTGGCCCGGCCCATCAACGTCGCGGATGGTGCCGTTCTGATTCCCATAGGCCGTGTACGTGACCTCACCGCTTCTGTTGTAGTTTTCAACACGGTACGTAAAGGTGCCGTCGGGACGATCGATGCCGATCGCGACCGAGCTCGGCGTCGAGCGCCAGCCGTTGCCG
>CAYJNT010000125.1:7487-9755 GCA_964370945.1 uncultured Hyphomicrobiales bacterium
GGGACGATCGATGCCGATCGCGACCGAGCTCGGCGTCGAGCGCCAGCCGTTGCCGCTAGGTGCGTAAGTCTCCTGTTGCGTCACAGTCGTTCCGTCGGATCGCGACGTCTGCGTGATCACCACTTGGTCGCCGTTCGACTGGATCTGAACCTGCACCGTCTCCTTTTCGCCCTCTCGCGCACCGGGCCGGGTCACAGTTCCAACGACCGTCGTGTATCCGTCCGCGGCCTGCCCGCGCCGATCCGGCACTGCGCCACCAGCAGCGCCCGGATAGCCGCGCGCGATATCGTGCTTGTTGTCAGGCCGGCCGCCGAAAGGGCGACCAGCGAGGATGTCTTCCGCGCTCGGGCGCTCCGGCGCACCAGGGACTGTCGCATTGGGTTCCGGCACGGTGCCCGGCAACCCGTCGTCGCCGAGCGGCGATTTCTCGCCCGGCCGTCCGCCCTGGCGCTGCGGCAATCCAACAATCGCCGCCTCCAGCGCCTTGATGTCGTCGATCGCCTGCGCATCGGCCTTGTCCTGGAAGCGGCTCTCCAGTCCCGGCGGCAGCACGATCGACGGCCCGCCAACGCCGACGCTCGCGGCCGGCGATGTCGTGACCGCCGGCTGCACGATTTTCGGCGGATCGGGCTGCGGCGAGCCTTCGGTCGCCGGGCGGCCTTTCCGCCCGCTGCGCAGGACGGCGTCCTGTTTCTTCATTTGCAGCTTTTGCTTTGTCCGCAGCACCTTGCTTTCAAAGCTCTCGGTTTCGTTCGTCTTGGCGGTGTTCTTCTTTTTCTTGCCGGTGTCGGCGGTCGAATCCCGCACACCGAGCGGCGCGATATTGCGTCCGACATTGAGAGAACGGTTCGTGATGTCGGGCCGCGCGAACGCGCCGCCGCTCACGCTCGGGCTGACGCTGATGCTGTTGGGGCCGGCCCAGGCCGCGCAGCCGAGAATGACGGATGCACCCGTAACCAGGCCGAGCATACAAAACGAATTGCGATGCCGAACGGTCATGTCGCCCTCCTTGCGCGCCAACGCGCGAACAGGCGGTCCCACCCATTGGTCGCTGGGCGGTCAGACGGGGTTCACCGGCATGTGACAATGTGGGGAACCGCCCGCATGTCATAGGCCAGTCCCGCAAACAGGCTACGCCTGAAGCAATGGCGACTCAACGCGCTGCAATGTCGTCCGCCGGGAGACAAAGCCGCACATTGGAGGGTTCGGCGCCATGCATTGTCGCGATCTACTCGACTTCGGAACGCCGGCATGGGTTGGCGGTTATCAGCCATAAGGCCGAGCCATTGGATTTCACCATGCCGTTACGCATCGTTCAATTCCACGCGATCATTCTGACCGCGCTCGCGCTTATTCCGGGCGGGGCGCATCTGTTCGAACTGCCGAACAAGATCGGGCTTGCACAAACCGAATACTTCACCGTTCAGTCGATCTATCGCGGCTGGGCGCTGTTCGGAATCGTCCTGATCGCCGCGCTGATTGTGAACCTGTTGCTTGCCTACATGCTGCGCGGTCAGCGGACATCCGCCCTGCTCGCATTCGCGGCCGCCGTCGGCATCGCGTTGACACTGGTCATCTTCTTCACCTGGACGCAGCCCGCCAATCTCGCGACCGCGTTTTGGACACAGGTGCCTGAGAATTGGCGCGCTCTGCGCACCGACTGGGAATACTCACACGCCGTCAATGCCGGGATGACGTTTCTGGCCCTGTGCGCGACAGTGACGTCGACGCTCGCGGCGCGGCCGGCGCCCTAGAACGGAATCTCGTCATCCATGTCGTCGCGCTTGCCGCCACCGGCACCCACCCCGGCCATCGCGGGCTTGCGCGACGCGGTCGGGCCGCTCTGGCCGAAATCGTCGCCGCCGGAATCCTGGCTGCTGCTTCCACCGCCGCCGCGGCCATCAAGCATCGTCAGCGACGAATTGAATCCCTGCAGCACGACCTCGGTCGTGTATTTGTCGTTGCCGTCCTTGTCGGTCCATTTGCGCGTCTGCAGCGAGCCTTCGAGATAAACCTTCGAGCCTTTCTTGAGATATTGCTCGACGATCTTGCACAGGCCTTCGTTGAAGATCACGACGCGGTGCCACTCGGTCTTTTCCTTGCGCTCGCCCGTGGTCTTGTCGCGCCAGCTCTCCGAGGTGGCGACCGACAGGTTCGCGATCGGACGGCCGTCCTGGGTGCGGCGGATCTCCGGGTCCTTGCCGAGATTGCCGACCAAAATCACCTTGTTCACGCTGCCCGCCATCGCACTCTCCTGTTCGAAAATCG
>CAYJNT010000126.1:0-2647 GCA_964370945.1 uncultured Hyphomicrobiales bacterium
CACGCAAGTCGGGTTTACCCGACTTGCGTCACTTTGAGTTCGCCAATCTCGGGTAAACTCGAGATGTGCGCGCGCGAAATCAGAGGTGTCACCCCCCGCGCTTCATCATGCCCGGTGCGCGATGGCCCTAAAGCCGATCGATTTGCGACGATGCGCTGGTCACGCCATCGATGAGATTCACCGAATTGAGCTTCAGCGCCAGCGGTCTGGCACGGTCCTGCAGGCTGGCAAGGAACTGGTCATATGTGTGACGGTGAGTTCGCGTCGTCTGGATGGCCGCCTCGGGCGTGATGCTTGTGAAAGCGACCCGGTTGCGCGGGCGCAGTTGCACGAAGCCGTCCAGATCGTCCGAAATGATCGTCGCGATTTTCGGATAGCCACCCGTCGTCTGGTGATCGGCAAGCAGAACCGTCGGCACGCCGTCGCCGGAGACCTGGATCGAACCGCGCGCAATCGCCTCCGAGGGCATGTCGAGCCTGGAGCTCGGCTTCAGCGATGGCCCGCGCAGCCGCACGCCCATGCGGTCATAGGCATCGGTCAGCGTGAAAGTCTCCGACAGCAAAAGCTCGATGCTCTCGCGCGCGAAGAAGCGATCCTGCGGCCCAAGCACGACGCGGACCGAATTGCGCGGCCGCGCCGATACCGGGCACGGGATCTCGCCACTGCGCTCCTCCCGCACCTCTGCGTTGTCGACGACAAGTGTTTGGCCCGCGGCGAGTTTTCCTCCTCCAAAACCGGACGGTCCGTGCGTCGAAGCGCTGCCGAGCCACGTGTTGGCTTGAAACGCGCCAGCGAACGCCAGATATGCCCAACTGCCCCAGTGACCCGGCTTGATGACGAGGCGCGAGCCGGGGCGCAGCGTCGCGACGCACCACGAGCCGAACGACACCTGATCCAGCGTCACATGGAAGCCGCCGCCAGCCACAGCGAAAGTGACATTGCCCTCGACGCATTCGAGGCTCAGCCCGCCCATTGAAATCTCGATCGCCGGTGCGGCGGCCTTGTTGCCGAGCGCGATATTGGCGACCGCGAAGGACCCGCGGTCCATCGGACCGGATTCGGTGACGCCGAAACGCATGAGCCGCGGCCTGCCTCCGTCCTGAACTGTGACGAGCGGTCCGACCTGCGAGACGACGAAGCGGGCGATAGTCATGGTCAGCGACGCCGCTCTTCTGCATCATAGGTGGCGCGATCGATGCGCCTGAATCTGACGGTGTCGCCGACGTCGAACAGGACCGGGTGCTCGGCATCATCGTCACGAAGGATCCTGGTCGGCGAGCGGCCGATGATCCACCAGCCGGTCGGCATCACCAGCGTGGTGACCAGACATTGCGGCCCAGCCATCAGCACGCTGCCGGACGCGATGCCGCGGACCGGGCTCGGCTTGCGCGGGATCTGGATGGTTTGCGGAACGCCGGCGAGATAGGCGAAGCCCGGCGCGAAGCCGTACATGAAAACGCTGTAGTCGCCGGCAAGATGCACGGCGATCACTTCTTCGGCCGTGAGCCCCGTGCGTTCTGCGACCTCCGCCAGATCGGGTGCGAACTCGGCGTCGTAGCAGACATGCGCTTCGTGAACGGCGCCGCGCGGCAGGACGGCAGAGTCATCATGCAGCAGCGTCGAGACCGCCGTCCGCACCGCGGCATGATCGGTTCGAATCGGATCGAAGCAGACCAGCAGATTGGTGTAGGCGGGGATGGTCTCGATGAAGCCGTCGAAAGGCTTTGACGCGAGCACAGAATCGAGACGCCGGACCTGATCATGGACCTCGCGGCCGATCACGTCGCCGAACTCGACCAGCACGCCGTGTTCCGCGACGGCTCGAAAACGTGGAAAGCCCGAAGCTGTCGCCGGCGTTGCGGTCATTTCAGGAAGGGCTTCAAACCGAATCCCCTGGATGTCAACGCGTCGCGGACGACGCGCGCCATGGCAACCGCGCCGTCGCTGTCGCCATGCACGCAGATGGAATGCGCCTGCAGCGGGATGGCCGGGCCATCGATCGTGGGCATGACGCCGGTCCCGAGAAACTCCACCAGCCTTTTCGCCGCGGCCTGTGCGTCCTCGATCATGGCGCCGGGCCGACTGCGCGGGACGAGGCGCCCTGAAGGGAGATAGCCGCGGTCCGCAAAGATCTCGCTGTAAACCGCGAGCCCTTTCGCCTTGCCCGCAAGCTCGAGCTCGGTGCCCGAGATGGCGAGTATCGCGAGCTTCGGCGAGATCGCCGCGACAGCGCGCACAATCGCATCGGCCACCTCGCGGTTGTCCGCCGCCAGATTGCCGAGCGCGCCGTGTGGCTTCACATATGCGACGGGTATGCCGACCAGTGCAGCGATGCCCATCAGCGTGCCGACCTGCGCGGCAATGAGGCGCTCGACTTCGGCCGTGGTGCAGGGAATCAGCCGGCGGCCGAAGCCTTCGCGATCGGCATAGCCCGGATGCGCACCGACCACGACCCCGCGCTCTCGCGCGAGACTCAATGTCTCGTGCATCGTCTCCGGATCGCCGGCATGGCCGCCGCAAGCGACATTGGCGCTGGTCACGAGGTCGAGCATGGCGCGATCGTCGCCCGCGCGCCACGCGCCGTAGCCTTCGCCGAGATCCGAATTGAGATCGATTGCCGGAGCCATCGGGTCACTTCCCTCTATCG
>CAYJNT010000126.1:2747-9711 GCA_964370945.1 uncultured Hyphomicrobiales bacterium
CCGAGATCCGAATTGAGATCGATTGCCGGAGCCATCGGGTCACTTCCCTCTATCGAGGACATCCACTCTACGTCACTTGTCGGCGACCGGAACGGTATAGTTGAGAATAAGCCGGCCGCCGTCGGGATAGATTGTCTGCCCCGTGATGTAGGATGCGTCGTCGCTCGCCAGAAATGCCGCGACCGACGCAACCTCGCTCGGTTCGCCGCAGCGCCCGATCGGCGTCCGCGACAGCACGGCACGCCGCGCATCATCCGACGAGAAAATCGCGGTCTTCACCATGTCCGTCAGGATCGTCCCCGGTCCGACGCCGACGACGCGAATGCGATGCGGCGCAAGTGCCACCGCGGCAACGGCGGTCAGCTGGTTCATGCCGCCCTTTGACATCGCATAGGTCGCAAGCGCGGGAATGGCGAGATGCGCGTTGACGGAAGACATGTTGATGATCACACCACCGCTGCCCTGCGCCACCATCTGCTTCGCCGCGGCCTGGACGCCGAAAAATGCGCCCTTGAGATTGACGCCGATCACGGCATCGAATTCCTCCTCAGGGATCGCGAGGAAGTCATAGTTGCGGGCGATGCCGGCATTGTTGACCATGACATCGAGCTTGCCGAACGCCTCGACGGCGGTTGCGACGAGACGATCGACATCGGCGCGCTTGCTCACATCGGTTTCGACGGCGCGCACATCGCTCGGTTTCCCGAGCTCACCTGCCGTCTTCGCAACAAGCGCGCCATCGATATCACCGATCACGACCTTGGCGCCGTCCGCAAGGAACCGTTCCGCGATTGCCCTGCCGATGCCGCGCGCGGCGCCGGTCACAGCGGCGACTTTCCCTGCGAGCTTCATGTTCCTTGCCTCTCGTATCGTTAGTAAACCACCGTCTCGTGCACGGGCGCGTTTGCGCGGATCCGCTCATAGCCGAGCGGCGACAGATCGATCGTCTGATATCGTCCATGCAGAATCCATTCCGCCACACCGCGGCCGGTTGCCGGCGCGTGCTGAAGGCCATGGCCGGAGAAGCCGGTGGCGAAGATGAGGTTCGGAATTTCATCGTGCGGGCCGATGATGCCGTTGTGATCCAGTGTGTTGACCTCGTAGTGGCCGGCCCAGGCCCGATCGAGGCGCAATTGCTCGAGTGCCGGCACGCGATGTGCGAGCGCCGGCCACAGCACATCTTCCAGAAGATCGTATTGGGGCTCGAAATCGCCGGTGGCGTCCGGATCGTTGTCGCACACAGGGGCGATACCGCCGATGAAGTTGTCTCCTTCCGGGCGCATCCAGGCGCCGGTGGTGTCGAAAAGCATCGGGAAGTTTCGGCCATCGAGCGGCGCCTTGAAGCAGAACACCGTGCGCTTGCGAGGCCCGACGGGCAGGATGAAACCAAGGTCCCGGACGAGCGCCGCTGACGCTGCACCGGCTGCGTTCACGCACCAATCCGCGGCAACGGTGTCGCCGCCGGCAAGACGAACACCGGTGACGCGCCCGTTGCGGACGTCGATCCCTTGTGCATGCCCATCGATGTAGGTCACTCCCCGCTCTCGTGCGGCGCGGCGCACGAGATGCAGCAGCGACCAGGCATCGAACCAGCCCTCATTGCTCTCTCCGAAGGTCGCAATGCCGAGATCATCGACATTCAGCCACGGAAAGCGGCGCTTGGCGTCTTGCGGCGCGAACGCGACGACATCGGCGCCTTCCGCCACCTGCATCGCCACGCCCGCCTTCCGGGATTGTGCGACTTCAGGCGAGCCGACGATGAGGTAGCCCCGCTCGGTAAAGCCGATATCGGCATCCGGGCCAAATCGATCCTTGATCGTGCGGAAGAACGCGACCCCACACAGACTCATATGAATGTTGATGGCGCAGCCGAACTGTGTGCGGATCGAAGCGGCCGACAATGCCGTCGATGATCTGGCATAGCTCGAATCGCGTTCCACGACCACGACGCGCCCGATGAAACCGAGGTCGCGCAGGAAATAGGCGATCGAACTGCCGACGATGGCACCGCCGACGATCGCCACGGTTTCTGATGACGATGATCGCATCGTGATCCGTCAGCTCTTGAGCCGGGGCTTCTCGATGCCGGCGAACCGGCACAGGACATCGACCATTGCGGAGAAATCCTGTGCGCCAAAGCCGCTCGCGCGGGCAGCGCTGAAGGCCTCCCGCGCCGCCGCGCCCATCGGCATCGGAACGCGCGCCGCATTGGCCGCATCGAGAATGAGGCTCAGATCCTTGTGCGCGAGATCGATGGTGAAGCCAGGCGCCGTGTCGCCGCTGAGCACCTTCGCCGGCCAGGCGATCTTGAGCTGCCCGTTGACCGCGGTGGTGCCGTAAAGGACATCGAGCGTGCGCTGAAGATCGAGACCAAAGCGCTGCGACAAAGCGAGCGCTTCGGCATTGAACTGGCAGGAGGCGACGGCCAGGAAGTTGTTGACGAGCTTGGTGCGAATGCCGGCTCCGACCGGTCCGCAATGATGGATCGTATTGCCCATCGCCTCGAGCAGCGGGCGCACGCGCTCGAAATCCGCAGGAGCCGCACCGACCATGAAGAGAGACTCGCCTCGGTCGGCATGCGAGGCCAGCCGCCCGACCGGCGCGTCGACAAAGGTCATGCCCTTTTCCGCAGCTTTTGCGGCAAGCGCGTCCGTGACATTCGGGCTGATGGTGCTCATGTCCATGATGAGCGTGCCCGGCTTGGCATGTTGCAGGATGCCGCCGCCGCCGGCGACAACCTGCTCGACCACGTCGGAGTCCGGCAGCATCGTGACGACGATCTCGCTGTCGCGCGCGGCGTCCGCAACGGACGCAACACCTTTCGCCTGAAGCAGCTCAAGCTCGGCAACCGCATCGCGATTGATGTCGTGCACGGCCAACCTGAAGCCCTTGCGGGACAGATTCGAGGCCATCGGCCGCCCCATTCGACCGAGCCCCACGAAACCGATCATCGTCATAACTGACCTTTCCCTCGCCGCCTGTCGTCGTCGCGCTAAACACTGCCTCCGATCGCGTTGGCGAAGCAAGTCAGGGGAGCCATGCTCACGTCATCCGGCCGCGAAGCCGAGATGCGCGCGGAACCGGTTCTTGATGAACACCGCGTCGCGCGACGGCAGCGAGCGCGGCGGATTTTCCGCGGCGACCTTGATGACGAAGAGGCGCGGCCCGTCGGACGGCAAGCGGAGCGTCTTCGCGAGGTCCTCGACCTCTTCCGGTGTGCGGACCGTGCGGGTCGACGCGAATCCGCAAGCCGCGGCGACCTTGTCAAAGTCGATGCCGTGCCCGGTGTGGCTCGCCTGCATTCCGGTTTCGCCGTAGTGATGATTGTCGAGCACCACGATATCGAGATTGCGCGGCTTCGCTGCGACGATGGTGGCGAGGCTGCCAAAGGCCATGAGCTGCTCGCCATCGCCGGTGATAACGAGAATGCGCTTGTCAGGCTGGGCCTGCGCGAGACCGAGCCCGATCAGGGCCGCGCCACCCATCGCGCCCCACAGATAATAATTGTCATCGCGATCGCCCGCAGCGTGCAGATCGTAAGTGGGAGAGCCGAGGCCGGCGACGACGAGCATGTTCTCCCTGTTGCGAAGGAGCGCCGTAACGGCCTCACGTCGTGCGAGGGAGCTTGGCTGCGTGGAAACGGAGCGGGTCATCGGCGTCACCATTTCTTTTTTCCAAGCAGCCGCTGTCCGATAAGGACGGCAACCTGCTGATCGGCCTCGTAGGCCAATGCAGCCGCAGCTTCGACGGTCTCGACCAGATCGTCAGCCGTCTCCGCGCGCATGACGCGCAATCCGATCGCCTCGAGCGAGGGTTGCGTGGCACGGCTCATCGGCACCTGCCAGGGATTGAACTCCGCCCATTCGCCCCGCATCGTCACGAGCATCAGCAGCGGAAACCGTCCGATCACCGGAAGCGACAGCATGTTGATGCAGTTGCCGACACCGCTCGACTGCATCAGGAGGACACTGCGCTGGCCGCCGAGCCAGGCGCCGACCGCAATCGCGATCCCCTCCTCCTCCGTCGTGAGCACGTTTGAGACGACGTGAGGATCTGCGGAAAACAAGTCGATGAGTGCGCTGTGCCCGGCGTCGGGGACGTAAGCCATCTGACGCACATTCGCGGCCTTCAGGACGCGATAGAGGTCCGCAGGCCACTGGCGGTCCGATTGATCATCCGAGTCAGGGACCACTTTGGCGCTCCGCACGGCCGAACCTCCCGATGTCGTTTTTGGCAATCGCGAGCCAAGGTAGCTATTTCATTTTGATAATGCTCTGACCCTTTTTCGTGAGCAGATATAACGATATTCTATAGGTAATGGATATCGGACAGCTCCGAACTCTCATCCACGTCGCCGAACTCGGCAGTCTCAGCAAGGCCGCAGATCGGATGCGCATCGCCCAACCGGCTCTCAGCCGTCAGGTGCGCATGCTCGAAGAGGAGCTTGGCATTCGCCTCTTCGTTCGTCACGGCCGTGGCATGACCGTCACCGAACAAGGCCGCGATGTGCTCGCCCACGCCTTGCGCGTCATGGCTGAGCTCGACGAAATCAGAGCGCGCACGTCGGATGCCGACGCGCCCCTGACCGGACAGATCGCCATCGGACTGCCGCCGACCGTCGCCGACATCATTTCAGTCCCGCTCGTAGCAGCGTTCGGCAAGGCGCATCCCAAGGTCGTGCTGCGCCTGGTCAGCGCCTATACCGGCTATCTGCTCGACTGGCTGCATCGAGGCGAGATCGATCTTGCGATTCTCTATGATCCGCGCCCGGCTCGATCATTACGGTCGCGCCCTCTTCTGCTGGAGAACCTGTTTCCGATCGGTCCTGCCGAAGCCGGGTTCTCAACGGTTCGGGCGATTCCCTTCAAGGAACTCAGCGGCAAGCGTCTGTTGCTGCCAAGCGTTCGACACGGGTTGAGGACGATCGTCGAGCACTGCGCCGCAGAGGTCGGGATTACGCTCGATGTCGTTGTCGAGGCAGACTCTTACGCAACGCTAAAGGACTTGGTGCGCTATGGACACGGATGGACGGTTCTTCCACTCCCGCCCATCCACGAGGACATCAAGGGCGGGCGGCTGACCGGCGCAGCGCTGATTGACCCCGTACCCGTGCGCCGATTGGTCCTCTCCCACCCTGCCGATCGCCCGGTCACACGACTAGGCCGCTTCGCCGGTGCGACCATCGCGTCCATCATCGGCGATCAGGTGGAACGCGGCATCTGGGTCGGCCAGCTCCTGCCACCGGAGACTTAGAAGCCATCAATCTCTTCGATAGCTGATCTATTGCGATGTCATTGTGGCTAACGGTACGCGACGCGATACTCGCGCTCCAACTGAGCGAGTGTCCTCGTGGCCGCACATATAGCCGACAGGCACCCAGAGATACGCGAGGCGTCAGAACCAAATTCAGTTGAAGCTCGTACGACGGGATTTAGGCAGTGCGCAGTAGCGCATAAAGACTGCGCGCTGAAAATACGCCGATCGACGCGGCGCGAATCGGATTGCGGCCGGACCGCCCGGTGTCTGGAATCGTCCGGATCCGATGGCGATTGGCTCGCTTCAACAGATTGATGTTTAAAACATCACTTATCTATCTTGAACATACGATATATATGCTATAAACAGCATCTATCATAATTTCTGCCTTGCGGCGCGGGGATTTAGCGCATGATCACGGCCACGCAAGTTCGAGCTGCACGCGCCTTGCTCGATATCGATCAGCGCAAACTTGCCGAACTGTCCGGGCTCTCCCTGCCGACGATCCAGCGCATGGAGGGCAGCGATGATGTCGTCCGTGGCAATGTCGATTCCCTCATGAAGCTGATCGCCGCATTGGAAAAAGCCGGCGTCGAATTCATCGGCGAGGATGCCGTCAGCGGCGCCGGCGGCCGTGGCGTGCGGCTGAAGGCGACGGCACCGTGACGGTAACGGTCATATTGGCGTTCGTCGCGCTGCTGTTGGCTGCCGCAACGCTCGCCGTCGCGATGGCCCGTTCGCCGGCCGGGAGGCCGGTCATTTACGGCGCCAGCCTGATCGCTTCGCTGATCGTCATGATGGCCGCGCTCACATTCCTCGTCGACGGAGCGGTCGTGCCGTCGGCGATCACGCTGCCGGTCGGACTGCCATGGCTCGGCGCGCATTTTCGCATCGATGCTCTCAGCGCGTTCTTTCTCATCGTCGTGAATCTCGGCGCCGCCGCGGCCAGTCTGTTTGCGCTCGGCTATGGCCGCCACGAGGCGGCGCCGGAACGGGTGCTGCCGTTCTATCCGGCCTTCCTCGCGGGCATGAACCTCGTGGTGCTGGCCGACGACGCCTTCACCTTCCTCGTCTCGTGGGAGTTCATGTCGCTGTCGTCATGGGCGCTTGTCGTGAGCAACCACCGCGTACGCGACAACGTTTATGCCGGCTACGTCTATCTCGTCATGGCGAGTTTTGGGACGCTCGCGCTTCTGCTCGCGTATGGATTGCTCGCCGGACCGGATGGCAGTTACGCCTTCGCCGCCATCCGCGCGGATCATCCCTCGGCCGAGGTTGCCGCCGTCGTCCTTGTCCTCGTACTGATCGGCGCCGGCTCCAAGGCCGGTCTGATGCCGTTGCATGTCTGGCTTCCACTCGCCCATCCGGCGGCGCCGAGCCACGTCTCGGCGCTGATGAGCGGCGTGATGACCAAGGTCGCGGTCTACGGCTTCGTGCGGATCACCTTCGATCTGCTCGGCGAACCGCAATGGTGGTGGAGCGTGCCGGTGTTGACGCTCGGGGGCGGGACCGCAGTCATGGGCCTGCTCTCTGCCCTGATGCAGCGTGATCTGAAGAGACTTCTCGCCTACAGCACGATCGAGAATGTCGGCATTGTGTTCGTCGGGCTGGCCCTCGCCCTCGCCTTCAAGGCGAACGCAATGCTCACCGCCTCCGCGCTCGCGATGACGGCGGCGCTGTTTCATGTCCTCAACCACAGTGTCTTCAA
>CAYJNT010000127.1:0-5084 GCA_964370945.1 uncultured Hyphomicrobiales bacterium
TTCATGCGCATCTCGGCCTGGCTGTTGAGCCAGGACTGCGCGATGAAAACCGCGAGCAATCCAAACACGACCGCGAATGCGATCATCACGATGGTTGAGCTGCGCACGACGCCGTTCCCAAATCCGAATGAACTTTAACGTTCTTGTCGGATGCACTATCGGACTTGGGTAGTGTTGATTTGGTGAAGCAAAAAAGGCTTCTCGGCCTATGCTGAAGATTGCTTGAATCCGTATTGTTTATGAAAGGTGTCGGCTTTCGCTCAACGCAAAGGTAAGGTTGAGGCAAGGTTGAAGCGACTTCGACGGATCACGCAAAGGCCCGTCTTTATTGGCAAAAATGCACGTCAGGCGATGACGGCGGGTTTGCGCATTGTCGCCTCGGCACGCTCCATCGCGAGCTTGCCGATCGCCACGAGATCGGCCTTGCCGGTGCCGAGCAGCGGCAATTTCTCCATCACGACAATGTCGGACGGAATCATCAATTCGGAGGCGTGGCGGAAGCGCGCGAAGGCGATGAAGTCCGAACGCGTGGCGCCGGGATTTTGCGTGAACATGATCAGCCGCTCGCCCTTGCGCGCGTCAGGAACCGAAGCCACGGCGGACAAATGGTCCGGCCAAAGTTCGCCGGCCAAAGCTTCGACCGCCGCGAGCGACACCATCTCGCCGCCCACTTTGGCGAAGCGTTTGGCGCGGCCCTTGATCGTGATGAATCCCTGCTTGTCGATTTCGACGATGTCACCGGTGTCGTGCCAGCCGTGCTCGGGCGGTTCGAGCACGCCGGGATTTTCGGCGCGCAGATAGCCGAGCATCACATTCGGGCCCTTCACGAGCATCCGCCCGCCTTCGTCGACGCCCTCGACCTTTTCAAGCCGCGCCTCCATGCCGGGCAGCAGGCGGCCGACGGTGCCGAATTTATTGAACATCGGCGTGTTGAGCGCGAGCGCGGGCGCGGTTTCCGTCACGCCATAGCCCTCAAGGATGCGAAGGCCGAATTTCTCAAGGTAAACCCTGCGCGTGGATTCACGCACCGGCTCCGCACCGGACAGGATGTAGCGCAGCGAGTAGAAATCATAGGCATTCGCAGCGCGCGCGTAGCCGTTGAGGAATGTATCGGTGCCGAACATGATCGTGGCGTTGAGGCCGTAGATCAGCTCCGGCACCGTGCGGTAATGCAGCGGGGAAGGATAAAGGAAAATCCGCACGCCGGAGACGAGCGGCAACACGGTGCCGACCGTCAAGCCGAAGGAATGGAACATCGGCAACACGTTGAACACGAGATCCTTGCGGCCGAAATCGATGCGCGCCTTGGCCTGCGCGGCGTTGGTCAGCATGTTGCGGTGGGAGAGGACGACGCCTTTCGGGACGCCTTCCGAGCCCGACGTAAACAGGATCGCGGCCCAGTCGTCGGATTTTCGCGCGACCAGCGGCTTTTTGTAGGTGAAAAGGCCACGCAGCTTGTCGCCCAAGCCCACGGTCGCGCGCACGTCTTCGAGATAGACGAACGGGATTTCGGCCGAAAGTTTCTCGACCAGCGCGTCGAGCTTACCGCGCTCGATGAAACCGTGCGCGGTGACGATCGTCTTCACCTGCGCCGCCTTGCAAGCGGCGAGGATATTGGCGGCGCCGGCGGTGAAATTGATCATGGCGGGCACGCGGCCGGCCGACATCAGGCCGAATGTGGTCACCACCGCGCCATTGGCGTTCGGCAGCATGACGCCGACCGCCTTGCCCTCCTCGGCCAGCGGCATCAGCTTGCGGCCGAGAATGGAAATGCCGATGAGCAGCCGCTTGTAGGTGAGCGCGCCGGTCACCGTGTCTTCGACCGCGATCCGCTTGATACCGTGAACATAGGCGGCTTCGACCAGCGCCGCGTGAATCGTGCGGTCGGTCGAGGTGGTGCGATAGACGAGATCCGACATGATCTGATAGAGCGCGGCACCGGCCGCCTGGCGGCGATGCCTTCCGCGCAGGGCCGGATCGATCTGCAATTTTACCGGCTCGAGCACGGTCACTTTGACTTTCGGAAACAGCCGGCGGCGGATCTGATCACCCTTCAGCCGCGTGAAATAGCTGTATTCGAGGCCGTCGATGCGCACCGGAACGATGGTCGCGTCCGACTTGTCGGCGA
The DNA here is from genome assembly GCA_964370945.1 of uncultured Hyphomicrobiales bacterium. Lineage (GTDB taxonomy): Bacteria > Pseudomonadota > Alphaproteobacteria > Rhizobiales > Xanthobacteraceae > Pseudorhodoplanes. The sequence continues at coordinate 2,129 of CAYJNT010000127.1, forward strand.
TCAGCCCGGCGCCGTCATAAACTTTCATCAACGAGCCGGTGACGGTGAGACGCCCTTCCGGGAAGATGATGAGCGTATTGCCCTCTTGCACCGCGTGGATCAGCGTGCGCGTCGCCATCGGCTTGAGCGGATCGATCGGCAGCGCGCGGGTCATGCGCATGAACGGACGGACCCACCATTTCTTCGCCATCGCCGTGTCGATGGCGAAAACCGGCTCGATGCCGAGAAGCGATAGCGCGATGCCGGCGTCGAGGAAGCTGACATGATTGAGCGCGATGATGCTGTTGGGCGGGATATTGGCAAGGTTCTCCAGCCCTTTCACCTCCGCGCGGAAGACCGCGCGATAGAGGATCAGCAGGAAATCGTTGAACGGCCGGGTCGGCATGGTGAGACTGATGGCGACCGCGACCGCGAGATTGAGCAGGCCGAGCAGGAGGAAGAGCGTCGGTATGCCGACGCCGAACTTTTGCAGGAGCGCTACGACAACCGTCGCCGACACCATGAAAGCGGCGTTGAGCACATTGACCGCGGCGATCACCCGCGCGCGGCGATCCGCGCCGGCCCAGGCCTGCACGGCCGCGAATGCCGGGACGATGAAAAGGCCGCCCGCGATCGCCAGTCCGATCATGGCGAACGCGACATTCAAGCCGCGCGCCGTCGCGAACACGGTCTCCGGTCCGGACAATTGCGCAGGCGGCGCCACGCCGTAGACGGAAAAGCCGAGATAGAGTGAAAAGACGCCAAGCAATACGCCGCCGATCAATGTCGGCAACAGCACGATGCGCCCGCTGGCGAGCCAAGCGGCAAGGCCGGAGCCGACCGCCACCGCGATGGAAAAGATCGCGAGATAATGGGTGCCGACCAATTCATTGCCGCCGAGCAGCTCTTTCACCAGTGTCGGCAGCAGCGACAGAACGATCACACCGACCAGCCAGAACCAGCTCGTGACCAGGGCGCCCCACCACAGCCGCTGATCGCTTCGCAGATGCTGGATCAGTCCCCAGGTCGACACAGCGATATTTTTCGACACCACAAGATGCGGCGCGCCTTCGCCGGTGGGTGGAATGAGCAGGCTCGCGAGCCAGCACAGGATCGCGAAAACCATGATCATGCCGGAGAAAATCGCCGGATCGCCGCCATCTTTCGCCGCCAGCCCGCCGACAATGGTGCCGAGCAGAATGGCGACAAAGGTCGCGCCCTCAACCAGCGCATTGCCTTTCGGCAATTCGCGACGCAGCAGATGATCGGGGAGGATTCCGTACTTGATCGGCCCGAACAATGCGCCGATCACGCCGAATCCGAACAGGGCAATAAAGAGAATGACGATCGAGTGCAGCATGAAACCGGCGATCGCGATCACCGCGACGCCGATTTCAACAAGCTTCAGCCGTTGCGCGATCAGCGCCTTGTCGTAGCGGTCGGCGACTTCGCCGCCGAGCGCGGACAGGAAGAAATACGGCGCGATGAAAACGGCGCCGGCCAGCGTGATCAGCGCCCCGCTATTCTCGCCGCCAAGCCGGTACAAGATGAGAAATGCCAGCGAGTTCTTGAGAAAATTGTCGTTGAAGGCAGAAAAGAACTGCGTCCAGAACAGCGGCGCGAAGCGCCGCGACAACATCAGAAGTCCGGGTTTCGGGTCCATGATCGAATGCCGCCGCCGTCCTTGGCCGGATTTAAGGGATCACGATTAGCAGAATGATGACCGCCGCGCGAGCTAGCGTCCGGAATCCGAAGTTCGCCTGATCTAGCAGAGACGTCGGTAGCGAACTTCGGATTCCAAAGACGCTAGCGACGTATAGTCTTTGGTGTGGTTTTTTTGGTTCAGAAGTCCCCTTGCGGACTCACGGCGGAAATCAAGGGACTTCTGAACCAAAACCACACCCTGTCAAAACGACCGCACCAAGGCGGTCGGCTTTTTCGCGCAGTCCTCGTCGACGCCGTTATAGGCCTTGTATTGGCTGAAGCCGACCCAGGAGGCCGGCGACCCCGTCACCACAAGCTGGTAGCAGAACTCGGTGCGATGGCGCCTGGCGTCGCCGAACACTTCATCGTATTCGGCCCAGCCCCAGACCAGCACGCGGCCCTGCGCGTCGCGCACCTGCCGCAAGATGCCCGGCTCGATATCGAGCAGCGGCGCAAGCGCGGTCGCGCGCGGGCCGACGATCAGAGGCTTGTAGGCGTCATAGGACAGAATGCGATTTCCGACTTCGTCGAAATCCGGAAAATCGAATTCAGACGGGATCGAGCGTTCGAAGAATTTCCAGTTGATGTGGCTGCGGCCGTTTTTGGTCGGGGTCGCGCCGGTATTTTCCCAGATCGGCTGGATGGTGCAGGTCGCGATTTCCTCGTTGAGCGGATTCTTCACGAGGTTGACGCGGAATTCGCGCAGGAAAACGTAAGCGCGTTGCGCGGCCACGAGCGCGTCGTCCACGACCCTCCCCGTGCGGTCACTCGCGGCCAGCACGCGCCGCATGAAGAGGCCCTGAAACAGGCTCTGGAACACGATCGACAAAACCAGGAACAGGCCGAAGCCGGCGATCGCGACATCGGTGGCCTTGATCTCGCACAGGAAGTTGCGCCGCCAATCGAGCGGTGCCGGCGCCGATTTGGCATTGCCGGGCGGCGCGGCGAATTGAACGCGAAGCAGGAGCGCGGGCGACTCGAGACGGTATCCGTATCCGTCATCGAAACGGATCGGCACGGGCTTGACCGCGGGGGCCATCCAGCCCTGCGGCGAGCAGACGTGCCCCAACGCCAGCACCGCGCCGGCCATCAACAGAAGCGAGACAACAGCCGAAACGATCAAACCCGTGATGAACTTCATCCCAACCCCGAAAAACGAACGGTCCCGCCGGTCCAAGAGCGCGATCTTGACCACTTTATCTCATCAACGCAGCCGTTTCGCCACTTCTTCCAGCATGACCTCGGTGGCCCCGCCGCCGATGGCCTGAACGCG
>CAYJNT010000127.1:5184-8075 GCA_964370945.1 uncultured Hyphomicrobiales bacterium
ATGTCCGGCATGTATTTGTCTCTCTGCGCTCGCGATCCGCCGTTAAAGATGTGCACCGACGCCATGTCGGTATGAACGAGCACCGTGATGGCAAAACCGGAAAAGGTTGAGCGGCCGAGCTCTTCGGACAGGACGACCGTCGCGAGCGTGTCCATGTCCGAGCCGCCATATTCGGCCGGGTAGCGCACGCCGAGAAAACCGAGCTCGCCCATCCGCCGCAACACTTCGCGCGGCACGAAGCCTTGCTCCTCCCAGGCCGAAGCCTTCGGCTTCACTTCCTGTTCGACAAAGCGGCGCACCTGATCGCGCAGCATCTCGTGTTCTTCGCGAAAATAAGCGGACCGGCGGGCAGTTGTTTCGGAGGAGGAGCGCGGAGCGGCCACGGCAATCCCGTCATCACACGAACAGGCAGGACGTTAGAGAGGCCCCCTCGGCCCGTCAAATGAGCGCCCGCATCACAACAAGTCATTCGACGCCGCATGGCTGACACTCTATTGCGGTGCTGGTCAGTGACGGTGCGGCCGTCTATCCGGTTCGCGCCATCCAGGAATTCGGAGACCGTTTTGGCTGCAAGCCCGAGCCGCACCTTGTCGCCGGTCGTGATCGGCATCGCGAGCGGTATCGCGGCCGCGTTCTGCTGGGCGTTGGCCTTCGCCGTTGCCAAACACGGCATCGAGATCGGCATAGCGCCGGCGGATCTCGCGCTGCACCGCTTTGTGTGGACGGGTGCGCTGATGCTGCCTTTCTTAGCGCGGCAGGGATTGTCCGACCTCGGCGGCGTCGGCTGGAGACGCGGCCTCGTGCTCATGCTGTTCGCCGGGCCGCTGCAGGCGTTTCTCGCTTATTCCGGCTTTACGATCGTGCCGCTCGGCCACGGCACCGTGATCCAGCCCGCGACCGCGGTCGTTATGGGCGCGTTGCTGTCGGCGTGGATGTTGCGCGAGCGTTTAAGCGTCGCGCGCATCGCAGGCATCGTGATCATTCTTGCCGGGCTGTCGCTGTTCGGCGCGGAAGCGCTCGCGACCATCGGGCCACATGGTGCGGGCGGCGATCTCCTGTTCGTCGGAGCCGGAACGCTATGGGCCTGCTTCAGCGTGGCGCTGCGGCGATGGTCGGTCAGCGGAGCGCACGCCATGGCCGTCGTCAGCGTTCTCGCGCTTCTGATCGTCGCGCCCCTTCACGGCCTGGTTTTCGGCTATCAATCGATGATCGCCGCCGGACTGACGGAAAATCTCATCCAGGCTTTCGTGCAGGGATTTCTCGGCGGAGCCGTGCCGATTTATCTTTATGCGCGCTCGGTTTCGCTGCTTGGCTCAAGCCGCGCCTCGATGTTCCCGGCGCTCGTGCCGGTCTTCGCCGTCGGACTCGGCATTGTCGTGATCGGGGAAATCCCGACCGCGACGCGGCTCGTCGGACTTGCCATCGTCGTGATCGGATTCAGGTTCGCGGTCAAACCGTGACGTCACGCCGCCTTGCGGCTCGCCAGAAATTCGCCCATGCGATCGAGCGCCTTCAGGATGTTGTCGGTCGAGTTGGCGTAGGACACGCGCACATAGCCTTCGCCGAGGATGCCGAAATCCGGCCCGCCGATGATGGCGACGCCGGAATCTTCCAGCAGCGACGAGGCGAGCGGCTTCGCCTTCCAGCCGGTCTGCTTCACATTCGGGAAGGCATAAAACGCACCTTTCGGGGTCGCGCAGGACACGCCCGGCAACTTGTTCAGGCCCGCGACGACGACTTTGCGCCGCTTGTCGAATTCCGCGACCATTTTCGCGACCGCGTCCTGCGGGCCGGTGAGCGCGGCAATGCCGGCATATTGCGTCGGCGCGTTGACGCAGGAATGCAGATTGACCGCGAGCTTGCGGGCGTAATCGTAAAGCTTGCCTGGCCACACCGCGTAGCCGAGACGCCAGCCGGTCATGGCGTAGGTCTTCGACCAGCCATTGAGTAGGATCAGCCGGTCGCGGATCGACGGATAGGTGAGAAGGCAGACGTGCTTTTCGCCGTCATAGGTCATCTGGTCGTAGATCTCGTCCGACATGATTGCGACGTCGGGAAATTTCTCGAGACCCGCGACCAGCTTGTCGACCTCGGATTTCGGCGTGACGCCGCCGGTCGGATTGGCCGGAGAATTGAGAATGAGCAGCCGCGTCTTCGGGGTGATCAGCTTCAGCGTCTCTTCGGCAGAGAACGCAAAGCCGTTTTCCTCGCGCACCGGCACCGGCACCGGATTGGCGCCGGTATATTCGATCATCGAGCGGTAAATCGGAAAGCCCGGATCGGGATAGAGAATGTCCACGCCCGGCTCGCCGAACATGACGATCGACATGAACATGGTCGGCTTGCCGCCCGGCATGATCATCACGCTGTCGGGCGACACCTCGACCGAAAACCGCTTGTGCAAATCGGCGGCGACCGCTTCACGCAACGCCGGAATGCCGGTCGCGGGCGTATAGCCGTGATGACCGTCGCGTAGCGCCTTGATCGCGGCTTCGACGATGTGCTCGGGCGTGCGGAAATCGGGCTGGCCGATGCCGAGATTGATGACGTCGCGCCCGGATGCGGCCAGCGCATTGGCGCGCGCCAGCACGGCGAAAGCGTTTTCCTCGCCGAGGCGCTCGAATGCCGCAATCGTTTTCAGCATGGCCGTTTCCTTGTCGTTTCCTCACGCTCCGGGCGTTACGCCCTTGTTCCGGCAGCTATTTGCGCGGGCGACGGCGCTGCCGTCAACGGCCTTGCGGCACCCAATTGCGATAACGGCGTCGGGCGTGCAAGAACACCCGCATCATGACGGTCTGGCTTGAACTTGCCATCATTGTCGGCCTCATCCTGCTGAACGGCTTTTTCGCGCTCGCCGAAATGGCGGTGGTGTCGTCACGCCGCTTGCGTCT
>CAYJNT010000127.1:8175-9690 GCA_964370945.1 uncultured Hyphomicrobiales bacterium
GAACTTGTTCCCAAGCGCATCGCGCTGACCAATCCGGAAGGCATCGCGTCGAGTGTCGCTGGGCCGCTTCACTACATTGTGCTGATCGCGCGGCCGCTGGTCTGGCTCCTGGAAAAGACGACCGCGCTGGTGTTGATAATCCTGCGCATCCGGGACGAGCGCTCCGAAAACGTCACCGAGGAGGAGGTCAAGCTCGCCATCGCCGAAGGCACCGAAGCCGGCGCGATCGACCCGATCGAAAAAGAGATGCTCCACGGCGTGCTCGCGCTCGCCGACAATCCGGTAACGTCGCTGATGACACCGCGTCCTGACGTTTACTGGATCGACCTCAACGACGACGCAAAGACGATCGCAAGGGAGGTCTCCGACTGCCCCTATGCGCGGCTCGTGGTCGTGCGCGGCGGCGACATCGGGCGGCCGCTCGGCGTCGTGCAGAAGCGTGATCTGGTGTTGGGTCTCGTGGCCAACGGCAAGATCGACATCGAAGGAAATCTGCGCGAGCCGACTTACGTCCCTGAAAATATTTCCGTGCTGCGGGTGCTGGAAACGTTCCGCAAGACGCCGATCCATATTGCGTTTGTGGTCGACGAATACGGCGACTTCCTGGGGCTCGTCTCGCTGACCGATGTGCTCGGTGCGGTCGCGGGGCAGATCCCGGAAGAACACGATACCGGCGTTGCGCATATGCGCCGGCGCGCCGACGGCTCCTGGCTGGTGGACGGCCGCACGCCGGTGGAAGAGGTCGCCACCAAATTCAGAATTGCCATTGAGAATGGCGATTTCCATACCGCCGCCGGCCTCGCGCTCGACCGGCTGGCGCGCATCCCCTCCGAAGGCGAGGCCTTCATGATGGAGGGCTGGCGGATCGAAGTGCTCGATATGGACGGCAAGCGCGTCGACAAATTGCTGTTCGTTCCGCCTGCGGAGCCCGAAGGGGCATAGCTCGTCCGCACGTGTTGCAATCCGCGCGATTGATTTTTCGGGCACGTTGACGGCATTCTGCAACTGGTCTGACAAAAACCAGCAACACCCGGGGAAACGTCATGTCGAAGAAGTCGAAAACTCCGCATCCGCGCGGAAAAACGCTGCGCTCGCAGCTCTGGTTCGACAATCCGGAAAACCCGGGCATGACGGCTTTGTACCTCGAGCGCTATCTCAATTTCGGGCTGACCAGCGCGGAACTGCGCTCCGGCAAGCCGATCATCGGCATCGCGCAGACGGGTTCCGACCTGTCGCCCTGTAACCGCCACCACCTCGACCTCGCGCAGCGTGTGCGCGAGGGCATCCGCATGGCCGGCGGCATCGCCTTCGAATTTCCCGTCCATCCGATCCAGGAAACCGGCAAGCGGCCGACCGCCGCGCTCGACCGCAACCTCGCCTATCTCGGCCTGGTCGAGATCCTCTACGGCTATCCGCTCGATGGCGTGGTGCTGATGACCGGCTGCGACAAGACGACGCCTGCCTGCATCATGGCGGCGGCGACCGTGAATATCCCCGCCATTGTCCTCTCCGGCG
>CAYJNT010000128.1:0-9578 GCA_964370945.1 uncultured Hyphomicrobiales bacterium
TCGGACAACATCATGCTTTAAACCTACAAAACCGATCACGTTCATGTTTTGGATCGGTACGATCCAAAACATCGTGATCTAGGGTCCGGGGCGGCGTAACTGGCCCTTGAGCGGTATTCAAGTCAAGCAAAGGGTAGGGCAGCGCCAATTAACCGTCCGTAAGCGGATGCAGGTCGCGAACGAGCCCTTTCAGGCGCTCTTCGAGGACATGCGTGTAGATCTGCGTGGTTGATATATCAGCGTGTCCGAGCAGCGTCTGCACCACGCGCAGGTCGGCGCCATTTTGGAGAAGGTGGCTCGCGAAGGCGTGACGCAGCACATGCGGACTGACTTTGCGATGATCGAGCCCGGCCGCGGCGGCGAGCGCCTTCAGGTCGCGCGCGAAATGCTGTCGGCTGAGATGCCCGCTCTCGCCGAAAGAAGGAAACAGCCATTTCGAGTCATCCGCGCCCGCGGCCTTGCGCAAGGCGAGATAGTCTTTCATCGCGTTGCGCGCGGCGTCGTTGAGCGGCACCAGCCGTTCCTTGCCGCCCTTGCCGCGCACGATCAGCATGCGCTGGTCGCGTTTGGCCGCCGAGGCCGGCAACGCGACGAGCTCGGAAACGCGAAGGCCGGTCGCGTAGAGAACTTCGAGCAGACAATAAAGCCGCGCGTGGCGTGCTCGCGCGGCAGGAGATTTCTCGGCCCTGTCAGCATCGCGCGCGGCGTTGAGCAGGCGATCGACATCGGCGACCGAAAGCACTTTCGGCAAGCTGCGTCCGCGCTTGGGCCCTTCCAGGACGGCGGCCGGATCGTCGCTGCGCTTTCCCTCCGCGTAGAGAAAACGATGCAACTGGCGGATGGCGGATAATTTGCGCGCGATCGACGATGACGCAAACCCGCCGGCGCCGAGCGTCGCGAGATACGAACGGACGTCGTCGGTCGTGGCCTTGGCGATCCCGCGCCCGCTCGCGGAGAGATGCGCGGAATAATCCTCAAGATCGCGCGTATAGGCCGCGAGCGTGTTCTCGCGCGCGCCGCGCTCGGCCGCGAGCATGTCGAGGAACAGCGCGATCAGGGTCGCATCGGAATTCTTGTCCGCACGGCCTGTCCGGCTGGCGCTCGCGCGGGTCATCGCTGCTTGAAAAACCGGTCCTGCGGGACCGTGACGGTGATCTCCCGCGGCTGGGGCTCGCCCATGGTCGCGAGCGCCAGGATCCCGGCGTAGATCAGGCCGCCGATAATGCCGACGACAGCGAGGAATCGAAACAGGGTCGGCATGTTGAGACTTGTTGCCGCTTTTGAGATAGAAGCTTTGCGAAGAATCTGACGATGAAATTTACCATGCCGGACGCCGTGTTGCATAACAAAATGGCCGCCTCGCCGCAGGACGGCGCGATCGCCGCGACGCTCGGCCGCCGCTCGGTCGTGCTGGTCGGCATGATGGGCGCGGGCAAGTCGTCGGTCGGCCGCAAGCTCGGCGGCCGGCTCGGCCTGCCCTTCGTCGATGCCGACACCAAGATCGAGGAAGCGGCCGGCATGTCGATCCCGGATATTTTCGAGACCCGCGGCGAGGCCGAGTTCCGATCCGGCGAAGCGCGCGTGATCGCGCGGCTGCTCGAGGGCGGCCCGCAGGTGCTTGCGACCGGCGGCGGTGCTTACATGAATCCGGATACGCGCGCGCTGATCCGGACGAAGGGCGTTTCGGTCTGGCTGAAGGCGGATTTCGACGTGCTGATGAAGCGAATCAAGCGGCGCACTGACCGGCCGATGCTCAAAACCGCCGATCCCGCCGCGACGCTGAGGCAACTGATGGACGCCCGCTACCCGGTTTATGCTGAAGCCGACATCACGGTGGAGTCGCGCGAGGTGCTGCACGAGGTCATCGTGGAGGAAATTCTCGACCGGATGCGGGCGGTGATGAATGCCGGCGCCGGTCTGGAGAACGCGCCATGACCGCGCCGCTGCGCTCAAACGATTCGATCGTCGTCGACGTCGCGCTCGGCAACCGCGCCTATGACATCGTGATCGGCCGCGACGTGCTCTCGCAGCTCGGAAGGCGCATGGCGGCGTTGCGGCCGGGAGCCCGCGCGGCCATCGTCACCGACGAGAATGTCGGGCGCGTGCATCTTGCCGCCGCGCGCCGCGCGCTCGAATCCGCCGGCATCGGCGTAACGCATGTTGCCGTACCGCCCGGGGAAAGCTCAAAAAGCATCGCCGTGTTCGAGCAGGTCTGCGAAGCGCTGATCGCCGCGCGCATCGAGCGCAACGATCTTGTCATCGCGCTCGGCGGCGGCGTAATCGGCGATCTCGCCGGCTTCGCAGCCTCGGCCGTGCGAAGGGGACTCGATTTCATCCAGGTGCCGACCACCTTGCTGGCGCAGGTCGATTCATCCGTCGGCGGCAAGACCGGCATCAACTCGAAGCAGGGCAAGAATCTGATCGGCGCGTTCCATCAGCCGGTTCTGGTGCTCGCCGATACCGCCTTGCTCGACACGTTGCCCGCGCGGCAATTCCGCGCCGGCTATGCGGAGGTCGCGAAATACGGTCTCCTTGGTGACGCGGATTTCTTCGCCTGGCTCGAGACCAGCTGGAAAGACATTTTCGCCGGCGCCGCCGCGCGCGAGCACGCCATCGCGGTGAGCTGCCGGACCAAGGCGATGATCGTGTCGCGCGACGAACGCGAAAACGGCGAGCGGGCCTTGCTCAATCTCGGCCACACCTTCGGCCACGCGCTGGAAGCGGCGGCCGGTTTCTCCGATCGTCTGCTGCACGGCGAGGCGATCTCGATCGGGATGGCACTGGCGTTTCAATATTCCGCGAAAAAAGGCCTGCTGCCGCAAGCCGACGCCGAGCGCGTTGTCCGGCATCTCTCCGCCACCGGCTTGCCGGTCAAGATTTCCGATTTCTCCAACGAGAAGCTCGATGCCGACCGCTTGATGGACCTGATCGCGCAGGACAAGAAGGTCAAGCGCGGAACGCTGACCTTCATCCTGGTGCGCGGCATCGGCAAGAGTTTCATCGCGGCGAATGTCGACCCGTCGGAAGTTCGGGAATTTCTGTCCGGTAAACTTGCAGGGCTATGACACAGGAAGACTGGATCGCGCTCGGCATCGTTTTCGTCTGTCTGCTGCTGTCCGCGTTCTTTTCTGGAAGTGAAACCGCGCTCACCGCCTCGTCCCGCGCGGCAATGGCGCGGCTGGAAAAGCACGGCAACCGCCGCGCCCGGATCGTCAACCAGCTCTTGGCCTCGCGCGAGCGTTTGCTGGGCGCGATCCTGTTCAGCAATAATGCGGTGAATATCGCCGCGTCTTCGCTCACCACCGGCATCCTCGTCGCCTGGTTCGGCGAAGTCGGCATCGTCTACGCCACCGTCATCATGACGATTGTTGTCGTGGTCTTTTCCGAGATCATTCCGAAGACGGCCGCCTTCAACGCGCCGGATCGCACCGCGCTTCGGGTCGCGCGCCCGATGCAATTCGTGGTCGGGCTATTCGGCCCGGTGCTGACGGCGGTCGAGGCGTTCGCGCGCTGGGTGTTGCGGCTGTTCGGCATGAAGGTCGGCGAGAATCAGCCGATCCTGTCTCCGCACGAGGAATTGCGCGGCGCGGTCGAGCTCATGCACAAGCAGGGCGGGGTCGAGAAAATCGACCGCGACATGGTCGGCGGCATTCTCGATCTGCGCGAGCTCGAAGTCTCCGACGTGATGATCCACCGCACCGAGATGGCGACGATCGATGTCGATCTGCCGCCGGAGGAGATCGTCGAGACCATGCTGGCGACGCCGCACACGCGCCTGCCGCTGTGGCGCGATCATCCGGAGAATATCGTCGGCACGCTCCGTTCCAAGGACGTGCTGCGCAGCCTGCAGGCCGCGGGCGGCGACGCCTCCAGGATCGATATTGCCGCGATCATGACGCCGCCGTGGTTCGTGCCCGGTACGACGCCGCTCGCGGAGCAGATCAAGGCCTTTCGCCGCCGCAAGACGCGGTTCGCGCTGGTCGTCGACGAATACGGCCAGGTGATGGGTCTCGTGACCCTCGACGACATCGTCGGAGAGATCATCGGCGACATCAGCGACGAGCACGACGTCGATATTCCCGGCGTGAAAACGCAGCTCGACGGCTCGGTTCATATCGACGGCTCGGTCGCGATCCGCGATCTCAACCGCGCGATGGACTGGAGCCTGCCCGATGCGCAGGCGACGACGATCGCGGGCCTTGTGATTCACGAGGCGCGCTCGATTCCCGAAGTGGGACAGAGCTTCACCTTTCACGGCTTCCGCTTTCGCGTCCTGAAAAAAAGCCGCAACCGCATCACGGCCCTGCGCATCACGCCGCTCGGCCGCCGCTATTCTCAAATGGAGGTACGCTAGAGCGCAATCCGGCGAAGTGGAGGCCGGTTCGCCGCAAGATTGCGCGACAACTAAAAGAATCCAGAGCCTGATCCGATTCAATTGAATCGGATCAGGCTCTAGGTGCCGTTTTCGCCCGGGGCGGAGGCGTGAATGGAGAGCGCATGCACGCGATCGGCCAGTTCCGCCGCCAAGGCCTCGTTGACCAGACGATGGCGCGCGACACGCGTCTTGCCGCGGAAGGCTTCCGACACGATATAAACGCGGAAATGGGTCTCTCCGCCCGGCCGGTGGCCCGCATGGCCTTCGTGCTGGTGCGATTCATCCACGATTTTGAGGCTTTCGGGCGTGAAAGCGCTCGTCAATTTTTGTGTGATCACATCTTTGGTGGTCATGATAACGGCATAAGCCAAGTTTAGGTCTCGCCGTCAAATACCGATGCTCGAACCGCGTCAACCAAGGCGTCATCGTGGTTGTCAAGGCTTGAAGGTAACGAGGCGAAGTCCGCATAATCGACGATGGCCATGAAATTCGACTCGCCGTATTTCGACAAGATCCGGGTGAAGCCGTCAGCCGATCGCCGCCCGCGCAAGGCCGCGCATATGTGCGAATGGCCGGGCTGCCAGCAGGCGTCGACGCATCGCGCGCCGAAGGGCCGTGGCCGCGAGAACGAGCAGTGGCGTTACTGCCTCGACCATGTCCGCGAATACAATCAGTCTTACAATTTTTTCCAGGGCATGAGCGAGGACGACGTCCTCAAATATCAGAAGGACGCCATCACCGGTCACCGGCCGACCTGGAAAATGGGCACCGGCAAATACGAAGACCCGGGAAAATTCTACGCCGAGAACGGCCTCGATCCGTTCAGCCTGTTCCAGGAATTGGGCGGGCATGGCCGCGCGAACTCGGCAACGGGCAAGAAGCCGGAAAGCCGCACCATCCGCAATGCCGAACGCAAGGCGTTCAACGCGCTCGGTCTGGAATTCAGCGCCACGCGGATCGAGATCAAGGCGCGCTTCCATGAGCTCGTGAAGCGGCATCACCCGGATGCCAATGGTGGCGACCGCTCGACCGAGGATCGCCTGGTCGAGGTCATCCAGGCTTACAATTATTTGAAATCTGTCGGTTTCTGCTGACGGTTCCTGCCCATTGGCCTCGAAAAACGGGCCATCCGACACTATCTTATTGCCAGAATTGATGACTGGCATGCACGGCACCGGGTTTATTCCGGGGGCGCAAGTCTGCTAGTTTCTCGGAAATTCCGCCCTGTACGATGATTGAGTCGCGCTCCGGCACGGCCGGAGCCACGGAGAACCGATGGCTACAGTAACAGAAGAAATCGCCGGCCTGCCGGACATGAAGGTGTCGGTGCGTCAGGTTTTCGGCATCGACAGCGACATGGAGGTGCCGGCTTATTCCGAGCCTGACGTCCATGTGCCCGAGGTCGATCCGGATTACCTGTTCGACCGCCCGACCACGCTTGCGATTCTCGCCGGCTTCTCCCGCAATCGCCGCGTGATCGTCACCGGCTATCACGGCACCGGCAAATCGACCCATATCGAGCAGGTCGCAGCCAGGCTGAACTGGCCCTGCGTGCGCGTCAATCTCGACAGCCATATCAGCCGCGTCGATCTCGTCGGCAAGGACGCGATCGTGATCCGCGACGGATTGCAGGTGACGGAATTCCGCGACGGCATCTTGCCGTGGGCGCTGCAGAACAATGTCGCGCTCTGCTTCGACGAATACGACGCCGGCCGCCCGGACGTGATGTTCGTGATCCAGCGCGTGCTGGAAACCTCGGGCCGCCTGACGCTCCTTGACCAGAACAAGGTGATCAAGCCGCATCCGGCGTTCCGGCTGTTCGCGACCGCCAACACCATCGGTCTCGGCGACACCACCGGCCTCTATCACGGCACCCAGCAGATCAACCAGGGCCAGATGGACCGCTGGTCGATCGTGACCACGCTCAATTATCTGCCGCACGACAAGGAAGTCGACATCGTGCTCGCCAAGGCGCGGCATTACCGCACCGAGGAAGGCCGCGACATCGTCAACAAGATGGTGCGCGTCGCCGATCTCACGCGCAACGCTTTCATGAACGGCGACATCTCCACGGTGATGTCGCCGCGCACGGTGATCACCTGGGCGGAGAATTCCGACATTTTCGGCGATGTCGGTTTCGCCTTCCGCGTCACCTTCCTGAACAAGTGCGATGAGCTCGAGCGGCCGATCGTCGCTGAATTCTATCAGCGCTGCTTCGGCGTCGAGCTGCCGGAATCGTCCGTGAATGTCGCGCTGACGTGATCGGCGGCTGAGGAATGTCGCTCGCCGTCCGCGACGCGGCGGCGGGGTGCGTCGCGGGGCTTTTGTCGTTCAACGCTTCCGGTATGCCGCATGGGTCACTTCACACGGACGTTGTTGGCCGGTCTCCTCCTGGTGCTGCCGATCGCAATCACGGTCGCCTTGGTGGCGTGGTTCGGTACGTTCATCTTTGACTATATCGGGCCGCACAGCGTGTTCGGCCAGTTCATGACCGTACTCGGCCTCGGATTTTCCGCGCAGGAATGGGCGGCTTACCTGATCGGCATGGCGATCATGATCCTCATCATCTATCTGATGGGCCTGATCGTTGAATCGCGCATGCGCAGCCAGTTCTCGGAACTCATCGATTCGGTGATCCAGCGGATACCGTTTGTGCGCAGCATCTACGACCTGACCAAGCGTTTCGTCGACGTCGTCGACACCAAGGATCGCGACGGGCTACGCGGAATGAGTCCGGTCTGGTGCTATTTCGGCGGCGCCGGCGGCGCCGCGGTCCTTGCGCTGCTTCCGGCGCGCGAGCCGATCATGCTCAACGGCGCACCCTATCACGCGATCCTCGTGCCCTCGGCGCCGGTACCGGTGGGCGGCGGTCTCATCTATGTGCCCGCGGCCTGGGTGAAGCCTGCCGATATTGGTGTCGAAGGGCTGATGAGTGTTTATGTATCCATGGGCGTCTCGCCACCGAAACCGCTCCAAGCTATATCCGAGGGCGCAGACCGCCCGCGGCCGCCTGTCAACTGAGATCTGCCGGTAACGCATGTCCTCGAATTACAAAGCGAAGATCCCTGCCAAGGAAGCGCCGAACGAGCCGTTCAAGCGCGCGGTGACCGGCTGCCTGCGCGCGCTCGCCAAGAAGCCCGAGCTCGAGGTGAATTACGCCGCCGAGCGGCCGGGCATCGCGGGCGGCAAGGTGCGGTTGCCGGAGCCCGCTCGCAAGCTCAACAAGCTGGAAGCGGCGATCGTGCGCGGACACGCGGATTCGTTCGCGCTCAAGCTCGCCTGTCACGATCCGTCGGTGCATCGCAAGTTGATTCCCGGCGGCCAGCAGGCGCGCGCGGTGTTCGACGCGGTCGAGCAGGCGCGTGTGGAGGCGATCGGCGCGCGCCGCATGACCGGCGTTGCGAAGAATCTCGCTGCCATGCTCGACGACAAATTCCACCGCGGCAAATTCGACGACATCACCGATCGCGCCGATGCGCCGATCGAGGAAGCGATCGCGATGATGGTGCGCGAGCGGCTGACCGGCCAGGCGCCGCCGCCGGCGGCGAAGAAGCTTGTCGACCTCTGGCGTCCGCTGATCGAGGACAAGGCCGGCCGCGGGCTCGATCGCCTCGAGCGGCTGGTCGAGGACCAGCAGCGCTTCGGCGACGCGATCCACGATCTGCTCGATTCGCTCGACATGGGCGAGGACCGCAATGCCGATTCCGAAGACGAGGAAGAAGGCGACGAGAGCGAAGAGGAGCGCCGTCAGGACGATTCCGGCGAGGAGGGCGAAACCGCCGACGCCGACGAATTGCAGCGCATGAGTCTCGAAGAGGCCGAGGGTGCGAGCGACGAGACGCAGGACGCCGCCGCCGAGGCGCTCGATGCGCCATCGACCGAGATGACCGATGACGCCGATATGGGCGATTCCGAATCTCCCGCCGAGCCCTGGCGGCCGCGCGGGACGGGCCCCGAATATCGCGGGCCGGAATATCATCCCTTCATCGGCAAGTTCGACGAGGAGATCGCGGCCGAGGATCTGTGCGAGCCGGAAGAACTCGATCGCCTGCGCGGCTATCTCGACAAGCAGCTCTCGCATTTGCAGGGCGTGGTCGCCCGCCTCGCCAACCGCCTGCAGCGCCGCCTGATGGCGCAGCAGAACCGCGCCTGGGAATTCGATCTCGACGAAGGCATGCTCGATCCGGCGCGGCTCTCGCGCATCGTCGTCGACCCGATGCACCCGCTCTCGTTCAAGCGCGAGAAGGACACCAATTTCCGCGACACGGTGGTGACGCTGCTGCTCGACAATTCCGGCTCGATGCGCGGCCGTCCGATCACGGTCGCGGCGACCTGCGCCGACATTCTCGCGCGCACGCTCGAGCGCTGCGGCGTCAAGGTCGAGATTCTCGGCTTCACGACCCGCGCCTGGAAAGGCGGGCAATCGCGCGAAGCCTGGCTCGCCGCCGGCAAGCCCGCCAATCCCGGCCGCCTCAACGACCTGCGTCACATCATCTACAAATCCGCCGACGCGCCGTGGCGCCGCGCGCGAAAAAATCTCGGCCTGATGATGCGCGAAGGGTTGCTGAAGGAGAATATCGACGGCGAGGCGCTCAACTGGGCCTATCGGCGGCTCCTCGGCCGCACCGAGCAGCGGCGCATCCTGATGATGATCTCGGATGGCGCGCCGGTCGACGATTCCACTCTGTCGGTCAATCCCGGCAATTATCTCGAGCGGCATCTGCGCTACATCATCGAGGAAATCGAGACGCGCTCGCCGATCGAGCTGATCGCGATCGGCATCGGACACGACGTGACGCGCTATTACCGGCGCGCGGTCACCATCGTCGACGCCGAGGAGCTCGGCGGCGCGATGACCGAGAAGCTCGCCGAATTGTTTTCCGAGCATGCGGCGGAGCCTGAGCCGCGCCGTGCGGTGCGGCGGAGATTGCATTGAAGGTTTGGCCCAGTGTCCCGAATCCGAAGTTCGCACGATTGTTCAGCAGGCACTTTTGCGAACTTCGGGTCCAAAGGGACACTAGAAATCATAGAGTCGCTTTGGTTCGGAAGTTCGCTTCGGAGCAAGTTGAGGATGCGGGCGAACTTCCGAACCGCGACACTAGGAACGTTATGATTCGAGTGTGGTTTGGTTCAGAAGTCCCCTGATGAACTCGCCGCATCGCGCAAGGGGACTTCTGAACCACCACACGAGCGGGCTCTTTGC
>CAYJNT010000129.1:0-9570 GCA_964370945.1 uncultured Hyphomicrobiales bacterium
AGCCCGAGCCCGCTGCCGCCGGTCCGGGTCGAGCCCTGCACGGCTTCGAACAGATGCTCACGCGCCTTGGCCGGCAAGCCCGGTCCGGTATCGGACACTTCGATCACCACGACCGCGCCCTCGCGCCGGCCGGTGACGCGGATCTGGTCGCGGATCGGATCGTTGGGCGTGCGCGTCATCAGCGCCTGCGTGGCGTTGCGGGTCAGATTGAGCAGCACGCGGAATAGCTGCTCTTGATCGGCATCGACCTCGATGCCGCGCTCGATCGCCGCGATCCAGCCGATCGTGCTCTCGCCTTCGAGGCCGAGCGTTTCGCGCACCTCTTCGACCAGCATTTCGAGCACGATCGGCGTGCGCTCGGGCGGGTCTTCCTGCACGCGGCCGTAAGACAATGTCGATTGGCAGAACGCGATCGCGCGTTCGAGTGCGCGCACCAGCTTGGGCGCGAAGCGCTGCACCTTCGGGTCCGGCAGATCGAGCAATTGATCGGACACGAGTTGCGCGGAAGCGAGCAGATTGCGCAGGTCGTGGTTGATCTTGGAGACCGCGAGGCCGAGCGCGGCCAGCCGGTTCTTCTGATACAGCATGGTGGCGAGGTCGCGCTGCATGGTGGCCAGTTCGCGTTCGGTGGTGCCGACCTCGTCGGCGCGGCGCGATGCGATCAGAACCCGGCCCGGATTTTCCGGATCGGCGCGGAACGCCGTCATGTTGGCGGTGATACGGCGCATCGGGCGCACGAAGAGGTAATGCAGCGAAAGATAGACCAGCGCGGCGGTGATCGCCGAGATGATCAGCGACAGCAGCAGGATGTTCCATGAGAACCGCAGCATCGCCCGTTGCAGCGGCAAGTTGTCCATAATGACCTCGATGAACTCGCCGCCGCGCGGTGCCGGGCCGATCACCATCAGCACGCAATCAGACGGATCGGACATCGAGTAGAACGCGCCGCGAATGGCGGTAAACCAGCGCATGTCGCGCATGTCGATCTCGCGATGGATGGTCGGCGGCATGTCGTCGACCGCGAGCAGGCGGCGCTGCGTCCCCATCTTCATGGCAACGGCGCGCGCGCCAACGCTGCCGAGAATCTGGCGCGCGAGCTCCTCCGGCACCATCCCGCTCGGCGCCGCATCGAGGACGAGCGCCGCGGTATGCGCGGCCGCCAACCGGTCGTTGAGCCAGTTCAGTCTGAAATTCGCGATCGAGGGAACATAGATCAGCACTTCCGCCAGCATCACGAAGACGAGCGTCAGGCCGAGCAGCTTGCCGGACAATCCAGGGCCGAGCCAGCGCATGGAGGAGCGGTACGGCGCCGGTATGCCCGCCGTTTCAGCAGCCGATTTTCGAGCGTCGTCTCTATCGCTCATTAGGTCATCCGAGGCGCCGCAGGAATGCGATGATGGAACGCACCACAGGGCTCGTCAAAGTCCGCGCAAAAAAACCGATGGCCGCCCTTTTACCAACTTCCGCACGCACGGGATACGGAACGACCACACCGGCCATGGAACGGATATTCATTCCCTGCGCGATCGCAAGGGCCCAGGTGGTGATCATTTCGCCGGCTTCCGCTCCGACAATGGTCGCACCGAGAATTTTACCACGTTGGGTCGTGATCACCTTGATATGGCCGTGCGTATCGCGCACGGCCTGGGCGCGGTCGTTTTCATGGAACGGCCAGCGCAGCACTGCGATCTTTTTGTGGCGCTCGCGCGCCTGTGCCTCCGTCAGCCCGGCATGTGCCAATTCGGGATCGGTGAAGGTGACGCGCGGCACGAGATCGTCATTCGCCGATACCGGCAGGCGGAACAGCGCGTTCCGGATCACAAGGCCGGCGTGATAATTGGCGGCATGGGTGAATTGCAGCCCGCCGGCCGCGTCGCCGATGGCATAAACGCGCCTGTTGCTCGTGCGCAAACCTTTGTCGACGATCACGCCGCGCCGCTCGTATTTGATCCCCGCTTCATCGAGGCCGAGACCGTCCACATTGGCGCGGCGGCCGGCCGCGACCAGAAGGTGGCTTCCTTCGATTTTCTCTTCGCCTTTGTCCGTTGCCAGAACAGCGCGCACGCTGCCCCTGCCCTTCTCGATCCGCACAATCTTCACATTCGCGCGGATGTCGATCCCTTCGCGCGCGAGTTGATTGAGAACCACTGCCGTGCATTCCGGATCTTCTTTCGCAAACGGCGCCGCCGCTTCCAGCACCGTCACCTGCGCGCCGAGGCGCCGGAACGCCTGCGCGAGCTCGAGCCCGATCGGACCCGCGCCGATGACGACGAGATGCTCCGGGCATTCCTTCAGATCAAAGACGGTTTCGTTGGTGAGATAGCGCACCGCATCGAGACCGGGAATTGGCGGCGCCGAGGGTGACGAACCGGTCGCAATCACAAAGCGGCGCGCTTTCACCTCGATGTCGTTCACTGCGATCGTCCCGGCGTCCTTGAAGCGCGCGACACCCTTGATCACGCGAACGCCAAGCCCGGTGAACCGCTCGACCGAATCATTCGGCGCGATCGCGGCGATGACGCTGCGGATGTGATCGTGCACGCGCGCAAAATCGACCTGCACATTCGCGTCGATGCCGAGCGGCGCCGCCGAGCGCGCCGCATGCGCGCGCTTTGCCGCCGCGATCAAGGCCTTGGAGGGAACGCAGCCGAAATTCAGGCAGTCGCCGCCCATCTTGCCTTTTTCGATCAGCACTACCGGCACGCCGAGGGCGGCCGCCGCGGCGGCGACCGACAATCCGCCGGAGCCGGCGCCAATCACGCAAATGTCGGGAGTGAGAGTGTCTGGCATCGGATCAGCCCGGGACTATGCGTTCTTGCGGCGCGCACGCAGCCGCTTGACCACGACCGGCACAAGCGCAAGGACGCCGAGCGCGGCGAAGCCGGCGAACAATTCAAATGTCAGCGCCGCCTTGAGATCGAAATCGAGCCGGCAATCGGGCCGCCCGGCGGCCATGCACGCATTATAAGCGGCCTCCTGCGCGACGATCGCGCTGTCAAGGCCGGCGCCGACAAACGCATAGGTGAAGGTCGCCGGGATCACGCCGACGGAGGTGGCGGCGACGAAGACGCCGAGATCGACGCCGAACAAGGCCGGCGCGAGATTGACCAGCGAGAACGGGAAGATCGGCACCAGCCGCAGAAACAGGAGATAGCTGAAGGCATCCTTGCGGAAGCCCTCGGCCAGGCGGGCGAGCTTTGGCCCGGCGCGGCGCGTGAGAATTTCACCGAATGCGGTGCGCGCGATCAGGAACAGGATCGTGGCACCGATTGTGCCGCCAATGACGGAGGCCCCGCCGCCGAGCATGGTTCCAAAGATAATGCCGCCGGAAATGGTCAGGATCGTCCCGCCGGGCAGCGACATGGCCACCACCGCGATATAAAGCCCGATAAAGGCCGCGACCGCCATCAGGGTATGGCGATCGACAAAGACGGCGATCGCGGATCGGTGGCTGATGAGCGTTTCCAGGGACAAGGCGCGGTGCCAGCCCATGGCAAACACGGTCGCCGCCAGAATGACGATAACGGCAAGCGGCAGCAGCCTTTTGAGGGACGGCGCAGAGGACCTGGCTTGTCCGTTAACGACTTTGCTGGCCTGGTTCGGGCGCTCGGTCACGTCTTGCGACACGATTTCAGGGCCTTGGGTTCTAGGGCTGCGGCAGCACGCTGTTCCCCTACACCACTCCGCCCGTCGAAAGGGGCATGTCACTGATAGTTGAGGCAAATCGTGATCGCGGACCAACGCTCGTGAACGGCCGCCATAGGGCCGGCCGTCGCATTGACGGGCAAGGCCCCCCTCCCTTATAAGCCCGCCTAACTTCGGTGCCGACCGCCCTGTCACGTGCAGGCATCGTCCGGCGCGACATTCCTGAACAACCGGCCTAAAAGCCCAGCGGAGAACAGACCGTGAAGCGGACCTATCAACCGAGCAAGCTCGTGCGCAAGCGCCGTCACGGTTATCGCGCCCGCATGGCCACCACCGGCGGCCGCAAAGTGATCGCCGCGCGCCGTGCGCGTGGCCGCAAGCGCTTGAGCGCCTGAGCCGCAGCGGGCCTCTCGGCCCGCTCATGCCGATGGAACGATTGAGGCAACGGGCGGACTTTCTGGCCGCGGCAACCGGGGTCAAGATTCCGGCCGCGGCATTCGTTCTGCAAGCCAAAAGCCGCAGCGATCAGGGACCTGCCCGCGTCGGCTTCACCGTCTCCAAAAAAGTCGGCAATGCGGTGGAGCGCAATCGTGTGCGCCGCCGCCTGCGCGAAATCGTCCGGCTCGCGGGAAAAGATCGCATTCGCGCCGGACATGATTATGTGCTGGTCGGACGCCGCGCCGCGCTGGCCTTGCCGTTCGACCGCATCAAGCAGGATTTCGATGGCGCCATTCGCCGCGCCCATCGCCATTAAGAGCACCCGATGACCGACCAGAAAAACACCATCCTTGCCATTGCTCTCTCCGCATTGGTGCTTATCGGCTGGCAATATTTCGTCGGCATGCCGCAGATGGAGAAGCAGAAGCAGGAAGCGCAGCTTCGCCAGCAGCAGACGCAGGCGCCGGGAACGCCAAGCGCGGTACCGGCACCGGGCGCTGCGGGTGCGCCGGCGCAACCGCAGACGCAATCGACAACACCGCAGGCACCCGGCGCCGCGCCGGCGCCCGGAGCGCAACTCACCCGGCAGGCGGTGATCGCCGCTTCACCGCGCATCGCGATCGAGACACCGACGGTCGGCGGGTCGATCGCGCTCAAGGGCGGCCGCATCGACGACCTGACGCTGACCAAATATCGCGAGACCGTCGATCCGAAATCGCCGGCGATCGTGCTGCTCTCGCCGTCCGGCAGCCCGCATCCGTTCTATGCCGAATTCGGCTGGGTGCCGGCCGCGGGCGTCACCGTGAAATTGCCCGGACCCGACACGGTCTGGACGCAACAGGGATCGGGCACGCTCGGCATCAAACGTCCGGTCACGCTGACTTACGACAACGGCGAAGGGCTTGAGTTTCGCCGCACAATCGCGGTCGACGCCAAATATCTGTTCACGATCGAGGACAGCGTCGCCAACAAGGGACAGGCACCCGTCTCTCTTTATCCTTATGCGCTGATTTCCCGCCACGGTAAGCCGAACGTGCTCGGCTATTATATCCTGCATGAAGGCCTCGTCGGCGTGATGGGCGATCAGGGCCTGCAGGAAGTCGGCTACGGGGACATCGAGTCGAAAAAGACGATCTCGTTCAAGGTGACCAATGCCTGGATGGGCATCACCGACAAATATTGGGCCGCGACGCTTCTTCCCGACGTCAAGGCCAACCTGCAGGCGCGCTTCTCCGCCGGCGATCTCGGCGACACCCGCAAGAGCTATCAGACCGATTACCTGCTCGATCAGGTCACCATCGCGCCGGGCGCCACCGGCGCCGCGCAGGCGCGGCTGTTCGCCGGCGCCAAGGAAACCTCCGTCATCGACGCTTACGACAAGGACCTCGGCCTCAACCGCTTCGAGCTGCTGATCGACTGGGGCTGGTTCTACTTCATCACCAAGCCGCTGTTCTGGCTGATCGACTGGCTGTTCAAGTGGCTCGGCAATTTCGGGCTGGCGATCCTGGCCGTCACCGTTGTCATCAAGGTCGCCTTCTTCCCGCTCGCCAACAAGTCCTACGCCTCGATGGCGAAGATGAAGACGGTGCAGCCGGAGATGATGGCGATCCGCGAGCGCTATGCCGAAGACAAGGTGAAGCAGCAGCAGGCGCTGATGGAACTCTACAAGAAAGAGAAGATCAATCCGCTCGCCGGGTGCCTGCCGATCGTGGTGCAGATCCCGGTCTTCTTCGCGCTCTATAAAGTTCTGTTCGTCACTATCGAAATGCGGCACGCACCGTTCTACGGCTGGATCAAGGATCTGGCGGCGCCCGATCCGACCAATCTGTTCAATCTGTTCGGATTGATCCCTTACGATCCGACCACGATCCCGGCCTTCGGGGCGTTTCTGGCGCTCGGCGTGTGGCCGATCATCATGGGCATCACGATGTGGGTGCAGATGAAGCTCAACCCGTCGCCGCCGGATCCGACGCAGGCGATGATCTTCACCTGGATGCCGCTGGTCTTCACCTTCATGCTGGCGAGCTTCCCGGCCGGCCTGGTGATCTATTGGGCGTGGAACAACGCACTCTCGGTCACGCAGCAATCGATCATCATGAAGAGAAACGGCGCCAAGATCGAGCTGTTCGACAACATCAAGGCGACATTCGCCAGGAAAAAGGATTCGCCGTCGTCCTGACGGCGATTGCTACGCCATGACGGCCGGCTTCACGTCCGCTGAGATCAATGCCGGACGGGCATTATTCGCGGGCGAATGGCAGTTTCTCTGGGCGGCAAGCTCGCTCGAAACCCTGCCGAAAATGACCGGGATCGAGATCGCATTCGCCGGGCGTTCCAATGTCGGCAAGTCGAGCCTGATCAATGCGCTCACCGGCCGCAAGAGCCTCGCCCGCACCTCGCATACGCCGGGCCGCACCCAGGAGCTGATCTATTTCGGCAATGACGGCGCGCTGCGCCTCGTCGACATGCCCGGCTATGGTTATGCTGAGGCACCGAAAGCGAAAGTCGCGGAATGGACGAAGCTCATCCACGCTTATCTGAAGGGCCGCGCCAATCTCGCCCGCGTTTATGTGCTGGTCGATGCGCGGCACGGCTTGAAGGAGTCCGATCAGCCCGCGCTCGAGGCCCTGGGCGAAGCCGCCGTCAGCCATCAGATCGTACTCACCAAAACGGATGAGCTTAAAGCCAAGGAGCTGGAGGATCGCCTGAGCACGATCGGCGCCGTCATTTCAAAACGCGCCGCCGCCTTCCCCGACATCCTCGTGACGTCCGCCCTGAAGGGCCAAGGCATTCCGGAATTGCGGGCGGCAATTGCCCGCCTTGTTGCGGAACGCAAGCGCTGACCGCATAGGCGGTTTGCATTGTCCCCGACGGCGTCAATCGGGTAAAACCCTTGCCGGCACGCCCAAGAGACATCCCGACATGACCGAAAAGCCGACCAGCCCGCTCGAACAGGCCCGCATCCTCTCGGAAGCGCTGCCGCATATGCAGCGCTATGACGAGGAAACCGTGGTGATCAAGTACGGCGGCCACGCCATGGGCGAGGAAGACGCGGCGCAGAAATTCGCCCGCGACGTCGTGCTGCTCGAGCAGACCGCGGTCAATCCGGTGGTCGTGCATGGCGGCGGGCCGCAGATCGAGACCATGCTCAAGCGGCTCGGCATCAAGTCGCAATTCGCCGCGGGCTTACGCGTCACCGATGCCGCGACCATCGAGATCGTCGAAATGGTGCTGGCCGGCTCGATCAACAAGCAGATCGTGAGCCACATCAATCAAGCCGGCGGCAAGGCGGTCGGTCTCTGCGGCAAGGACGGCGGCATGGTGACGGCGCGCAAGGTTGCCCCGGCCGGCAATGTCGCGTCGGCCGATCTTGTCGATCTCGGTTTCGTCGGCGAACCGGAGAAAGTCGACATCACCGTGCTCAATCAGATCCTCGGCCGCGAACTCATTCCCGTGCTGGCGCCGGTCGCCGCCGGAAAAAACGGCGAGACTTATAATGTCAACGCCGACACGTTTGCCGGGCACATTGCCGGCGCACTGAAAGCCAAGCGTCTACTGCTCCTCACCGACGTGCCGGGTGTGCTCGACAAGTCGAAAAAACTGATCGAGAAATTGTCGGTCAACGAGGCGCGCAAGCTGATCGCCGACGGCACCATTTCCGGTGGCATGATCCCGAAGGTCGAGACCTGCATCAATGCGCTCGAGCTCGGCGTCGAAGGCGTCGCGATCGTGGACGGCCGCGTGCCGCATGCGGTGCTGCTCGAATTGTTCACTGACCACGGCGCCGGAACGCTGATTCATAAGTGATCTTTACCCTCCCCGTTGTGGGGAGGGTGACGAAAAGGAAAAACGGGGCCGCGACATCGTCGCGGTCCCGCAAGTCTTCTTCAATACGATACCGAAAACGCGACCGACGTTACGGCATCACATAGGCGTAGATGCGCCCGCGCGGATAGGTCGATTCCGCGACGCGTCCGCCGTGATTGCCGGAGATGATGATCGGGTTGCCCGATTCGTCGATGCCGCTGACAATGCCAACGTGACCGCCGCGCTTGCCGCGCGACATCACCGCGATGGCGCCGACCTGCGGACCGGAAACGCGGCTGCCGAACGAGGCGAATGAACTCGCCATGTCCGAACCGGTGCCGCGGCGGCCGGTGCGCTCCAGAACCATGTTCAGGAACCGCGCGCACCACAGGCTCGAGCGGCCGGTCGGATTGGATCCGAGATAGGCGCGCGCCTGCGAGATGAGGCCGCTGCCGCCGCCGAACGCCATGGCGTTCATCGGCGCGCTCTGGCGATGCGTCTGACGCGCGGCCGCCCGCATCGGCGTGAGGCCGCCCTGCATGACACCGCCCTGCACATGCGCGTAGCGGTCGTCCACTACGGCATCACCCGTGAATGTGGCGGCATGCTGCCGCACCTTGCCATGACGCGGCCGCGCATCGGCCGCGGTGAAAGCCGTCGTCACAAGTGCAAACACCATGAATGAGGTGACAAGCGCACCTTTCTTCGTTTTGATCAATTGCATCAGTTCGTCCCATGTTGATGCCCTGTTAGCCCCACGAACCTGGGCGCGCCCGCGCTCAGGATCGATTCATGATTCAGCCGCGCAACCGCGCGGCCATGCGCGCGATGAAGTTCAATCGGGGCGAGAATGGGACGATATGCAGGCAATGAATCAATTGATTGTAATGTGATGTAACAATCTACGGATTGACGCAATTTTTCCGGATTGAGGCACGCGCGACATCATAATTTCGGCGCGGCGTCACAGACGTTAAGAAAAATTCGCGCGCGCGAGTGCGACGTTGGTTGTGCGACGTTCGTTCAATGCCGACGCTTGAGCAGAAACACCGCCTGCTCGCCGAACAGATTCCAGAACCACCACGGCGCAGCGAGACGCAGCCGCTTTCCTGACGCTTTCAGCGCCACCGCTTTTTCCATTTCGGCGCCGACCACGTCGCACAATTCGCGGAAATCCTTCACCGTGCAGAAGTGGATGTTCGGCGTGTCATACCACGTGCCCGGCAGATTATCAGTCTGCGGCATGCGCCCGCCGAACAGGAGCTTCAGCCGGATTTTCCAATGCCCGAAATTCGGGAATGACACGATCGCGCGCGGCGCGATGCGCAGCATGTGCTCCATCACCAGACGCGGCTGCCAGGTCGCCTGCAGGGTCTGCGACAGGATCACGTAGTCGAAGGCGTCGTCGGGATAATCCGCAAGGTCGGTGTCGGCGTCGCCCTGGATCACCGCGAGACCCTTGGCCACGCACTCGTTCACGCCTTCGCGTGAAATCTCGATGCCGCGGCCGTCGACGTCGCGCGTCTCGGAGAGAATCCGCAAAAGTTCGCCGTCGCCGGAGCCGACGTCGAGAACGCGCGCACCCGGCGTCACCATGTCGGCGACCACCAGATGATCGACGCGCGTGTTGCCATGGCCGCGCGCGGCATTGCTCATCGTCAGGTCGCGCTGAAGCTGGGT
>CAYJNT010000130.1:0-5806 GCA_964370945.1 uncultured Hyphomicrobiales bacterium
GGCATGATGATGGCGATGGTGCGGCTGAACGTGCCCTCGATCTTCATTTACGGCGGTTCGATCCTGCCCGGCACGTTCAAGGGCAGGCCGGTCACCGTGCAGGACGTCTTCGAAGCGGTCGGCAAGCATTCGGTCGGCGACATGTCGGACGCCGACCTCGATGAACTGGAACATGTCGCTTGTCCGTCCGCGGGCGCGTGCGGCGCACAATTCACCGCCAACACGATGGCGATGGTGTCGGAGTCGATCGGTCTCGCGCTGCCTTACTCGGCTGGCGCGCCGGCACCTTACGAGATCCGCGATGCCTTCTGCATGACAGCGGGCGAAAAAGTCATGGACCTCGTGCGCGAAAACATCCGCCCGCGCGACATCGTCACCCGCAAGGCACTGGAAAACGCAGCGGCAACGGTGGCGGCTTCCGGCGGTTCGACCAATGCTGCGCTGCATCTACCCGCCATCGCCAACGAATGCGGGATCGAGTTCACGCTGTTCGACGTCGCCGAGGTCTTCAAAAAGACACCATATATCGCGGATTTGAAACCCGGCGGCCGTTATGTCGCCAAGGATTTGTTCGAAGCAGGCGGCGTTCCGCTCCTGATGAAGACGCTGCTCGATGGCGGATACCTGCACGGTGACTGCATGACCGTGACAGGCCGCACGATCGCCGAAAATCTCAAGAGCGTGAAGTGGAACCCGGATCAGGATGTCGTGCGTCCCGCGTCGAAACCCTTGACCGTCACCGGCGGCGTCGTCGGCCTTAAAGGCAATCTCGCGCCCGAAGGCGCGATCGTCAAAGTCGCGGGCATGCAGAATCTGAAATTCACCGGCCCGGCACGCTGCTTCGACGGCGAGGAAGCCTGCTTTGAAGCGGTAAAGAACAAGAAATACAAAGAGGGTGACGTTCTCGTCATCCGTTACGAGGGACCGCGCGGCGGCCCCGGCATGCGCGAAATGTTGTCCACCACGGCCGCGCTCTACGGCCAGGGGATGGGCGACAAGGTCGCCCTCATCACCGACGGACGTTTCTCCGGCGCGACGCGCGGCTTCTGCGTCGGCCATGTCGGACCGGAGGCGGCGATCGGCGGGCCGATCGGGCTCCTGCGCGACGGCGACATCATCGAGTTGGACGCCGACAACGGCATCCTCAATGTGAAGCTCTCCGACGACGAACTGGCCAAGCGCAAAGCGCAGTGGAAGCCGCGCGAAGGCGAATTCGGTTCAGGTTATCTCTGGAAATACGGCCAGCAGGTGGGGCCCGCGCTTTATGGCGCGGTGACGCATCCGGGCGGCAAGGCGGAGAAGGTCAGCTATGCCGACCAATAGCCTCTCCCGCATCGTGCTCGCTTGCGCGTGCTTCACGCTGGCGCCTGCATTCGCCTTCGACGGCACCCGCACGCCCGCGGACGTAAAGCCGCCGGTGCCGCAGGTTTCGCCACGCGAGGCCTTCGTCAGCGGCGCGCAATCGCTGCGCGCGGGCGAAAAAGAAAAGGGATTGTCCTCGCTGCAATACGCCGCCGAGCAGGGCCACGCGCTGGCGCAATGGAAGCTCGGGCGCATGTATGCGGCGGGCGACGGTGTGCCGCGCAGCGACCTGCGTGCTTTCGATTATTTCAGCCGCATCGCCGATACCCATGCCGAAGATAACCCGAACATGCCGCAGGCGCGCTTCGTGGCGAACGCCTTCGTGCAGCTCGGGCACTATTACCTGAAAGGCATCCCCAATTCGGATGTAAAGGTTGACCGGGACCGCGCCCGCGAGATGTACGCTTATGCCGCGTCCTATTTCGCCGACGCGGATGCGCAATACAGCCTCGGCCGGCTCTACCTCGACGGCATCGGCACGGCGCGCGACTCGCGGCAGGCCGTGCGCTGGCTCAGCCTTGCGGCCAACAAAGGTCAGTCGCGTGCACAGGCGGTGCTTGGCAACGTGTTGTTCAAGGGCGGAGCCGCGCCGCGCCAGCCCGCGCTCGGTCTGATGTGGCTCACGCTCGCGCGCGACAATGCTGCGCCCGACGACGCATGGATCGCCGAGATGCACGACGCTGCGTTCAAGAAAGCAAGTGACGACGAGCGTCAGCTGGCACTGGTCTTCCTTGAGCGCTGGCTGAAAAACCGGCGCGATTAATCCGCGGCCATCACCAGGCTTCCAGCACCACGTCCAGGCCAGCTTTGCGTAACGCTTCCGCGCGCGCCTTCATCCAGCCTTTGGCGAATTCGCCGTCATCCGCCGGCGTCTTGGCCGTATAGGCTTTCCAAGCGGCGGCCAGAGTGTCTTGTCGCTTGATCAGCGCTTCGTTGTGGGTCTGGTGTTGCGCCGTCCAAACGCCGCGTTCCTTGTAATAGCGTACGGCGCCGTCATGCATCGGGATTGCCCAAGCGAAAATCTGGCGCTTCAGATCCCAACCATTGTTGCCCGGCGCGCCGTCCTTGTAGTCGTTGAAGGTTTCCACCATCGCTTTCGTCATGTTGTAGACGAGGTCGGTTTCGGTCGCCTTCATCGTCATCAGCACCGGATAAGGATAAGTCGCGGCTTCCGCTTTGTTGTCCTTCGACAGTCCGGCGCCTTCGGTACCGAAGGCGGGAACGAAGAACGGCGCGATCTTTTGCACGCGCGCCCAGCCGGCCTTGTCGCCATGCGGGAAGGTCGGGTAATGAAGGCCGCGCGGCGAGGAGGCAATTTTGTAGGCAGGGCCTGAGATCGTCGATGAAAACGCCGCGTCGACCTGATTGTTGATGATGCCGTCCATCGCCTGCCCGAAGCCGCCGAACTCCACCTTCTTAACGTCGTTCCAGGTGAGACCCGCGAAGGCGAGCAGCGCGGTGATATTCTGGTTCAGCGACGGTGCGCCGACCACCCAGGCCACGCGCTTGCCCTTGAAGTCGGCGGCGGTTTTGATGTCGGCGTCCTTGGCCGTCACGATCGTGAGCAGCGCGTCGGAATTGTTCAGGATCAGCGAACGCACGCCCTGCGGGCCCCAGTCGCGCGCGCCGAATTCATAGACGCCTTCCTGCGCGAGATAGCTGCCGCCGACGCCGTTGGCGGAAAACGGCACCTTGCCGTCGCGCAGCGGAATGTTGCGCGAGACGTCGTTCTTGCCCGGGAGCACGCGCAGATTGACCTGATATTTGTTTTTCAGCGCATTGCCGATGGCGACCGCTTGGTTGTAGCCGCCGGAACCGACGTCATAGGCGGTCCAGGTCAATGTCTCCGGCAGCTTGACGGCCTGCGCGTGCGCCGCCGCGCATGACAAGGCGAACGTGGCGGTGGCGAGGAACGCGTAGCGGGCGATTCCGTTGAATGCGATCATGGCGTAGTCCTCCGTTTCTCTTTCTCTGTAACGCGAAGCGAAATTGAAAGGATCACAAGTCCGGCAGCCGCAAGCGCTGCGCCGGCCGCGAGATTGCCGCCGAATGACAAGCCTGTGACGCGCGGCGCCGGCATGGCAAGGAGAACGCCGCCGGCGATCATCGATAATCGGGCAAGCCAGCCCAGCGCGTGATTGGGGATTGGCCCGATCCCCAGCACGAAACCTTGCAAAGCCGCCGCCATCGCGACCATGCCGGCGAAGGCGGCGCCGATTGCGATCGTCACGGTCAACGGATCGCCCTTGAACAACAGCGCGGGGTTGAGGACAAAGCAAAATGGAACGAAATAGATCGCGGTGCCAAGTCTGACAGACTGGATGCCGATGCGCATGGCGGAGGCGCCCGCAAGCGGTGCGGCTGCGAAGGTTGCGAGCGCGACCGGCGGCGTGATGAAGGACACCATGCCCCAATACATGATGAAAAGATGCACCGCGAGCGGATCGAGACCGGCCTTGATCAGCGGCGGCGCAAGCACGATCGCGAGGAAGATGTAGCAGGCGGTGACTGTCATCCCCATGCCGAAGACGAAGCTCGTCAAGGCACCCATGACCAGAAGCACAAGCGGGGCATTGCCGGCGAGATAGACGAGATCGTTCGCGAGTGTGCCTGCGAGTCCGGTGACCGAAAGCGCGCCGATGATGAAACCGATCGCGAGCAAGATGGCGACGAGCTCGGCAAGGCCGCGCGCGACCGCGGCTGCGAAATCGATCAGCTGCGCGCGGCTCATGCGATGCGACGGCAGCGCCTGGTTGATCACGAGCAGCAGGCCGGTGGCATAGAACGGCGCCAACGCTTCCTCCTGCAGCGAGACCAGGAGGAACACCAGGAGCGCGAAGACCGGGATGTAGAACCAGCCCTCCTTCATGACGGCGCCGAGTTTCGGCAATTCGGAGGCGCGCATGCCCGCCAGTCCAAGCCGCGCCGAGTAAGCGTCGACCTGGACGACAAGCGCGATATAGAACAGGAGCGCGGGAATGGCCGCCGCGAGTGCAATTTCGCCGTAGGATTTGCCGAGAAAGGACGCCATTACGAAGGCTGTCGAGCCCATCACCGGCGGCATCAGCACGGCGCCGGTCGAGGCGACGGCCTCTACGGCGCCGGCATAATCGGCGCGAAATCCGCTGCGTTTCATCGCCGGGATCGTCACGACGCCGGACGAGATCACATTCGAAATCACGCTGCCGCTGATCGAGCCCTGCAGGGCGCTGGAAACGATGCCGACCTGCGCGGCGCCGCCGCGCCAGCGGCCGACCAGCGCGAAAGCGAGATCGTTGAAAAAGCGACCGCCGCCTGTGCAGTTGAGTGCAACGCCAAAAATGATAAAGCCGACAACGATTTCGGCGAAGGCGCGCATCGGGATTCCGAAGGCCGATTCCGCGCTGGCGAGGTGGTAGGCGAGGGTGTCGTCGAGCGGTTGCGGGCTTCCCTTCAACGGGTTTGGAATGGCGCCCGCGACCACCGGGTAAAGCGATATTGCACCGACGATCATGGTCATCGGCCATCCGCTGGTGCGGCGCAGCCCTTCCAGGATCAGCAACCAGAGAATGCCGGCGCAGATCTTCGCGAGCCACGGCGCGCTGTATTCCCACCCCTCGGAGAGAATCCGCTCGGCCTGAACGGCGAACCAGATCAGCAACGCAAAGGCGAGAGCGGCCAGCAGCCAATCATACCAGGCGACCGCATTGGACGAATGCTTGTGCGCGGGAAAGATCAGAAAGATCAGCGGCAGCAACGCCGCCGCAAGCAGATAAAGATAACGTTGCTCGATGAAGACGATGCCGACGAACAGGTGCAGGTTGAGAAGCTGATTGAGCGAGAGGCAGGTCACGACGATCGCCGAAATCGCAAACAGCAAGCGCGCAAACCCGGCGAGCTTCCGGCCGGTAAATTCATCGACCATCATGTCCGGCGCGGCATCGCCAATATGCCCGGTGCGCTCGCGCGCGATCGGCAACTCGTTCAACGTTTCCCCTCCGCGCCGCTCGCTCGCACGACATGCCCGCGCGGCGGCGGTGTGTTCCGTGGATCCGGAATTATGCAGATGGATTCCGCCTCATCGCGGCGGCGGTGGCAAGGCATCGGAGCGAAGAAAATGAAACCGCATTCCGACCTGCGAAACCGGATAGCGCAGGAATGCAGCCACCGCGCGCGTTCGCGGGGGCGAACAAAAAATGCCGCTTCTTGACGATCAGCCGATCGCGAGGTCGGCGTAGACCGGGACGTGGTCGGACGGCTTCTCCCAGCTGCGCACATGCCGGTCGATGCCGGTGGTCACCAAGCGGTCGGCGGCCTGCGCCGAGAGCAGGATGTGGTCGATGCGCAGCCCATGGTTCTTTTGCCAAGCGCCGGCCTGATAGTCCCAGAAGGTGTAGAGGCCCGGCGCATCGGTCGTGGCGCGCAGAGCATCCGTGAGGCCAAGATTGGTGATGGAGCGGAACTT
>CAYJNT010000130.1:5906-9503 GCA_964370945.1 uncultured Hyphomicrobiales bacterium
ACGGATATTGTGGCCTCGAGAAAGCGGGCTTGTTCATCGGTATCCTCGCCCGGCAGGCGCGGCGTCACCTCGTCAAAAGGGTATTTAGACAGGATCGCGACCCCATTGAACGCCTTCTGCCCGTGAAAAGCGACGTTGTAGCCGAGGGCTTCCAGCTCCAGGCGCGGGAACGCCTCGTCGACGCATTTGGTCTCCTGCAGGCAGACGACGTCGGGCTGGCGCCCTTTGAGCCAAGCCGTGAGGTTTTCAATGCGCTGCTTGATCGAGTTCACATTCCAGGTGGCGATGCGCATCGGAAAAATCCGCATTTCGAGGAGTTTTGGGGACGGCGCGGGCATATAGCGGAACCCGCGGTGTTTACCGCCTAACCGACTTTTAATGCGGCGCAAAGGCCGAATGTGATACCCATTCGCCTTGAATCCTAAGGGTCTGCCCAGGGGCCCATACGGCAGAGGAGCCTCGGGAGAACCCGGGCCGAATTGCGGGAATGACCAGACGGACCTTGCTCTTTGCGGCGGGCGCCATTGTCGCCGTGACGGCGGCCTTTTTCCTGACCCGGTCCTATTGGGTGACCAACAACGCAGCAGCGCAGTCGCGACAGTCCGCCCGCGTCGTACCGGTCAATACTGCGATCGCTCAGAAGAAAGTCGTGCCGGTGCGCCTTGAGGCGCTCGGCAATGTGACCACCATTGCCAGCGTCGCCATCAAGTCGCGTGTCGATTCCGTGATTATGGCCGTGCACGTCTCGGATGGCGCGCGGGTGAAGGAGGGCGACCTTCTGTTCACGCTCGACGGCCGCCAGACCGAGGCCGAAATCAAGCGCGTCCAGGCTGTCATCGACGGCGCGCAGGCCCAGCTCGAACAGGCCGAACGCGACGTGCAGCGCTATAGCGAACTCGTCGCCAAGAACGCGACCACGCTGGTCACGCTCAACAACGCGCAGACACAGGCCAACATCGCCCGCGCTACCGCCGAGTCCAATCGTGCGACGCTGGAAAATCTGAAGGTCCAGCTCGATTTCACGAAAATCCGGGCGCCGATTTCCGGGCGCATGAGCCAGGCCAATGTGAAGGTCGGCAATTTCGTGCGCGCCGCCGACACGATCGCGCTCGCCACCATCAATCAGCTTTCGCCGATCTATGTCAGTTTCTCGGTTCCGCAGAAGACGCTGCCCGATGTGCGTCAGGCGCTGCAAGCCGAGACCGCAACGGTCGAGGCGATCATTCCGGGCGAGACGCGGCGATCCGGTGGTACGGTGAGCATGATCGAGAATACCGTCGATCCGGCGACCGGCATGGTGATGATCCGCGCCACCATGCCGAACAAGGACGAGATCCTGTGGCCCGGCACGCTCGTCAACACGGAGCTGACGCTGCGAAACGAAGACGCCGTGATCGTTCCGTCAACCGCCGTTCAGGTCAGCCAAAGCGGCCCCTTCGTTTTTGTCGTCAAGGACGGCGCCGCGGCGGTGCAGCCGGTGAAGGTCGAGCGGACATTCGGCAACCAGTCGGTGATCACGTCCGGCTTGCAAGGCGGTGAGACCGTCGTCACCGACGGCCAGCTGTTGCTGTCGAACGGCACCAAGGTGGCTCCGCGCAGCAATCGTGCAGGGTCCTGAGCATGAATATTTCCGAACTCTGCATCCGCCGTCCGGTTTTCACCACGCTGATGACGGCATCGATCATTGCGTTCGGAGCCTTCGCTTATCGGCTGCTTCCGGTCGCCGCGCTGCCGGCTGTCGATTTCCCGACCATCAGCGTGTCGGCGAGCTTGCCCGGTGCGAGCCCGGAAACCATGGCGGCGTCGGTGGCGTCTCCGATCGAGCGCCAATTGTCGACCATCGCCGGGATTTCCTCGATGACGTCGTCGTCGTCGCTCGGCAGCACCCAGATCACGGTGCAGTTCGATCTCGACCGTAATATCGATGGTGCCGCGCTCGATGTGCAGACCGCGCTCTCGGTTGCCGCGCGGCGTCTGCCGGTCGAGATGACCACGCCGCCGAGCTTCCGCAAGGTCAATCCGGGTGACTTTCCGGTACTCTATATCAGTATGCGGTCGCAGACCTTGCCGCTATCCAAGATCAACGAATACGCAGCGACCGTCATCGCGCCGCAGATTTCGCAACTGGCCGGCGTCGCGCAGGTCTTGGTCTATGGCGAGCAGAAATTTGCCGTGCGCGTGCAGGTCGATCCGGTCGCCGCGGCGGCGCGCAACATCTCGCTTGATGACGTCCGCACCGTCGTCGCCAAGGCCAATTCCAGCGCACCGGTCGGCACGCTGGCGGGTCCGACCCAGAACATCACGCTCGTAGCCACGAGCGCCATGGAACACGCCAGCGCCTATCGCGACGTCGTCGTCGCCTATCGCAACGGCCAGCCGATCAAGCTGACCGAGATCGCGCGCGTGATCGACGGCGTGGAAAACGATAAGATCGCCACCTGGTTCAACGATACCCGCGCCATCGTGATCGCCGTTCAGCGCCAGCCCGACGCCAACACCATAGAGGTTGTCGATTCCGTGCGCGCAAAGCTGCCAAATTTCCGCGCGCAGGTGCCGCCATCGATCGAGATGCAGCCGCTCTTCGACCGATCGTTGGGAATCCGCCAAGCCGTGTTCGATGTGCAGGAAACCTTGCTGATCGCCATCAGTCTCGTCATCCTCGTCATCTTCATGTTCCTGCGATCCGCGTCGGCGACCATCATCCCGGCGCTTGCCGTGCCGGTGTCCCTGATCGGCACCTGCGCCGCCATGTATGCGTTCGGCTTTTCCATCAACAACATGACGCTGCTGGCGCTCACCTTGTCGGTCGGGTTCGTGGTCGACGACGCCATCGTGATGCTGGAAAACATCGTGCGGCACATCGAAGGCGGCATGCGGCCGTTCGAGGCGGCGCTGAAGGGTGCCCGCGAAATCGGCTTCACCATCGTGTCGATCACGATCTCGCTGATCGCGGTGTTCATTCCGGTGCTGCTGATGGGCGGCGTCGTCGGCCGCGTGTTCCGCGAATTCGCGGTCTCGATCGCGATTGCGATCGTGATTTCGGGCATCGTCTCGCTGACGCTCACCCCGATGCTGTGCGCGCGCGTTCTGCGCGCCCGCAAGCATGGTGAGGAGCAGAAACAGAATTTTATCCTGCGCGCCTTCGAGGCGATGTTCCAGGCGATGCTGCGCACCTATGAATGGACACTCGACCTCTGCCTGAAATTCAAGTCGGTCATGCTGATGGTTACGTTGGCGACCATCGCCGGCACGGTCTGGCTTTATATCGTCGTGCCGAAGGGCTTCTTCCCGACCGAAGATACCGGATTCATGATCGGCATTACCGAAGGGGCGACCGATATCGGGTTCCCGGCGATGGTGGAACGTCAGCACAAGGTTGCGGATCTCGTGCGCGCCGACCGGGCAGTGGCCTATGTCAATTCCACGGTTGGCGCCGGCGGGCCGAACTCGGTCGGCAACAGCGGACGCATGCTGGTCGCGCTCAAGGACAAGAGCGAACGGCGCGAACCGATGACCGAGGTGATCCAGCGCCTGCGCCGCACCGCCAACGTCGTGCCGGGCATTCAGATCTTCTTCCAGCCGATCCAGAACATCAAT
>CAYJNT010000131.1:0-9464 GCA_964370945.1 uncultured Hyphomicrobiales bacterium
GAATTTCCGACCGCGGGCGCGATCCGGCGCACCCATCACGTCAATCCGTTCGGGATCAAACCCGAATCCGTCGACCTTCTTCTGCACAAGGTTCACGCCTGGAGCGGCTGGGCGATATTGCTGCTGGCGATCGTTCTGTTGGCGCTGCGCGTCTTCCGCGGCGCGCCTGAAATGCCGCAAGGCATGACGCGGCTGGAGCGTGGTTTGGCTCGTCTTAGCCAGGTCGCGCTTTATAGCGCGATCCTTATTCTCGTCATCACCGGCACCGTCGCGGCCTATGTCTCGGCGCGTTATTTTTCGCCGCTCCATATCGCCTTCACCTATATCGGCATCGGCCTCGTGCTCGTGCATGCGGCCGCCGCGCTCTGGCATCAGCTCGTCCGCCGCGACGACCTGTTGTCTCGTATGCTGCCGAATCGACGACGACGTGACCGGCGTGAGGATGCAACGAGCCGTTAGTCGCAGTTGAACGCGCCGCCGGCGCAACATCAAAGCGTCGCGCTAAACGGTTCGGCTGATGGCGTGAAAAGCAATATCGGGGCGGCGAATGCCAGCCCCGACTGCTCGAACAGGCGACGATTCAAGTCGCGCCGCGATCCTGTTATTTGACGGCGATGGTCCCGATCATGCCGGCTTCACGATGGCCGGGAATGAGACAGCCAAACTCGAACTCTCCGGCTTTGCTGAACTTCCATACAATTTCGCTGGTTTTCTTCGGAACGAGCCGTTTCGCATTCGGATCGTCGTGTTCCATTTCCGGATTCTTCCGCATCTCCTCGGAGTGCTTGACGTTTTCCGCCGCGGTCGCCAGGACGAATTCGTGATCAAGCTCGCCGTTATTCCGCAGCATGAATTTGACCTGCTCGCCGCGCTTGATCTCGACGCGATCGGGCATGAACATCATTTTCCCGGAACCCTCGTTCATGGTCACCAGTACGACGCGCGCCGGCTTCTTCGGGTCGCCGGGCTCGCCGGCCGAGAAATTCGAATCGTGACCGTGGCCAGCCGCTCCGGGTCCGGCCGACACGGGCCCCGCCAAGACGGCGAGGGAAAAGACGAGTGTCGAAAGAAGGATTGATCGAGTCATGGATAGATTTGCTCCAGCTTGATTGAAGGTTATTGCCACACCCGCTCATGGCGGGGTGTTGCTCGTTTTGTTGTAGTCACGCCGACGAACGCATTGGTTCAATCTTGCTCCAACGCTACGCGAAATTGCTGTAGCACCGGCCAGCGCCGGCACCACAGTTCTCACTGCTCCTTGGTCCTGCCTAGAAGGGAAATTTCTACAGCCCGATTACGGGTCGTTTGCTACTGGCCGGTTTTTCATCCTGCCGTGTTAGTTCGCGGGGAGAATGCAATCCGGACATTAGTGTCATTAATGACATTTTGATGATCCGCTTCAGTCATTTGCGTGGCTGTTCCGCTCGGCGACAAACGACGACCCGGCGTGGTTAACCACACCGGGTCGCCAGGCTCTACTTGGCCTTTTCGATTTTTGTGACGGTGAATTGTCCGTTGATCTTGTCGGCGTCGAATTTGATCTTGTCGCCGGCTTTCACCGTTTTCAGCATGGCGGGATCCTGCGCGCGGAAGACCATGGTCATTCCGTCATCCATGTCGAGTTTCTTGATCGGGCCGTGCTTGATGCTGATCTTGCCGGCGGATTCATCGACCTTGGTCACTTGTCCGTCGATCGACGCCGATTGCGCGGACGCAATCGCCGGCATGGCTACGAACGCGGCCGTGATCGCCGCCAACACGCTTGCTCTTCGCATTCTGGTTCTCCGTTCTCAGTTTGATTCCAACGATTACTTCACCGTCACAGTTCCGATCGTTCCCGCTTCGCGGTGACCGGGGTCAGACAGCCATAACTGCTCTGCTGATCATCATGGTCCTTTCGTTTCGACGTCGGCTCTTCGTCAGTGTTGGCTTCCGTGCCCGCCCTTTGCGCCGGGCTTGACGACGTTCATTTCCATCGTCGGCTTGCCGGTTGCGGCCGGCGCATTGCGCGTCGCCGCTGGCGCGGCTGCACTCGCGACCTCGTAGGCCACCGTGCCGTCCGGGTGCTTGTACCAGCCCGGATCCTTGTAATCGTCGCGCGCGATCCCTTCCCTCACTTTCATCACCGTGAACATGCCGCCCATCTCCATCGGGCCGAATTGGCCGAAGCCGGTCATCATCGGCAGCGTGTTGTCGGGCATCGGCATTTCCATTTCGCCCATCTCCGCCATGCCCGCCGATCCCATCGCCATGTAGTCCGGCGTCAGCTTGCGCACGGCCTTGACGAGATCGCGCTGCGGCGCACCGATGAAGGTCTTCACGTTGTGGCCCATCGCATTCATGGTGTGATGCGACTTGTGGCAATGCAGCGCCCAGTCGCCCGGCTCGTCGGCGACGAATTCGTAGGCGCGCATGGCGCCCACCGGAATATCGATCGTGACCTCCGGCCAGCGCGCTTCCGGCCGCACCCAGCCGCCATCGGTGCAGGTCACTTCGAAATGATAGCCGTGCATGTGGATCGGATGATTGGTCATCGACAGGTTCCCCACCCGAACCCGCACGCGGTCGCCTTTGCTCGCCACCATGTGATCGATGCCGGGAAACACGCGGCTGTTGAAGGTCCACAAGTTGAAATCGAGCATCGTCATCACCTTCGGCATGTAGCTGCCGGGGTCGATGTCATAGCCGTTGAGCAGGAACACGAAATCGCGATCGACACGCATGAATTTCGGGTCGCGCGGATGAATAACGAAAAAGCCCATCATGCCCATCGCCATCTGCACCATTTCGTCGGCGTGCGGGTGGTACATGAACGTGCCGCTTTTCTTCAGCACGAATTCGTAGGCGAAGGTCTGGCCCGGCTTGATGTGCGGTTGCACAAGTCCGCCGACGCCGTCCATGCCGCTCGGCAGCAGCATGCCATGCCAGTGGATGGTGGTGTGCTCGGGCAACTTGTTGGTGACGAAGATGCGCACCTTGTCGCCTTCCACAGCCTCGATGGTCGGGCCCGGCGACTGTCCGTTATAACCCCACAGATGCGCGACCATGCCGGGAGCGAATTCGCGTACCACGGGCTCCGCGACGAGGTGAAACTCCTTCCAGTCGCCGTTCATGCGCCACGGCAGCGTCCAGCCGTTGAGCGTCGCCACCGGCTGATAATCCGGTCCGCTCGAGGGCACCAGCGGCTTCTGCATCGTGTTGGTGTTCGTGGTCGGCGCTTCCGGAATGCTCGCGGCCTGCGCGCGCCCGGTGACGGCGCTCGCGCCGGCGAGAATTGCGGCCGACGTGCCGATGAATTTGCGTCTCGATAGCATTGTTGTTGTCCTTCTTTCTTGCGTTGTCGCGCGCCCTTGCGGCGAACCGGTACCCACTTCGCCGGGTCGCGCTCTCTTTCTTGCGTTGTCGCGCGCCCTTGCGGCGAACCGGTACCCACCTTCGCCGGGTCGCGCTCCCTAGTGTCCTGCTTCGCCGCCGGCCGGCGCCGCAGCCATTGACGCTCCGCCCCCGCGCATCCCGCTGACGCCGCCGCCGGTGACGGCGACGCCGAGATCGACGGTCGCCAGCCAGAAATCCCGCTGGGCGTCGATCGCCTGCATGTTGGAATTGATCCGCTGCCGCGCCTCGGTCAGCAACGAAAACACGTCGATCTGCATCGCGCCGTAGCGAAGCATGGTTTCATCGGAGATGATCTTGCGCAGCGGCACCACCTCGTCGCGGTAATGCCGCGCGATGTCGTACGCCGCGCGATAGCCGCGATAAGCCTCGCGCGCTTCCGAGCGGACATTGACCGCCTTCTCTGCAAGCCGGTTGAGCGCCTGCATATAGGTCTGCTCCGCCATCCGCACCCTGGTTTGGCCAAGGTCGAAAATCGGAATCTGGATTTCGAGTTCGTATCCGCGCGAACCTTCCCACGTGCCGGTTTCCCGGTCCTGCACGGATTTCCGGATTCCAGACAATTCGAGAAGATTGACGAAGCGCGACGCCTGCGTGAGCCCGTAGGTTTTCGCCAAAGCCGTGACCTCGATGCGCGCCGCCTGCAGATCGAGCCGGCGCTCCACAGCCTGGATTTCGATTTCAGGCGACGTCATCGGCCGGCGCGGCAATTGCGGCAGGAAGCCCGGCAGCGCGAATTTGAGATCGTGCCCCCACAGTCCAAGCGTGCGAATCAGCTTCTCGCGTTCGCTGCCCATGCGCTGGCGGGCGGTGCCGAGCTGGCCGGTGATCTCGGCATAGAAGACGTATTCCCGCGACTGGTCGATCTTGTTCATGGCGCCGGTTTCGCCAAGACGTTTTGCAAGCTTGGCCGCGGTTTCGGCGGCGGATTTCGCCTGGTCGAGGAAGGCCGCGGTCTGGCGCGCGGCAACGGCCGTGTAGAAGGCGCGCCGCGCTTCCGCGGCGGTCCGCAGCGTTTCCTCGGCGGCCCGCAGTTTCGCCTGCTCGAACCGATCGGCGGCAACCGATGCGCGCGCCGGCAAGGTGGCGAGCGCCAGGATATTGCCGACAATGCGGCGCTCGATTTCGAGCTCCAGCGGATTAGCCAATCGCTCGATGGACACGGTCGGCGACGGCGGCAGATGCGCCTGCACCATCTCGGCTTCCGCGATGCCAAGCGCGTTATACGCGGCCTGTAAGCCCCGGTTGTTGAGAAGCGCGATCTGCACGGCATTGTCCGCCGTCAGCGGTTTGCGCAGCAATGCCGCGACCCGCGCCGACACTTCCTCGGCCTGATCGGGTGTCCGGATCGCTACCACGTCCTTGCGCAATTCGGTGTCCGCGACCTGCTCGACAAAGACCATGCCGCCATCCGCGGTCAGGCTCTTGCAGCCGCTCACGAGCAAGGCCGCAAACAACGCCGCGGCGAGCGCGGCCGGATGTCCCTTCCGCGCGCTCATGGATTTTTCCCCTTCGGCGCAACCTGTTCGTTCTGCTGGCGCCAGGGCGCGGGATTGGCCGGCTGCTGCGGCTCGTAAGCGCCGAGGCTCGACTGGTAACGCACTGGCGGAACCGGAACGGACGGATCGGATGGATCGCCGCCTGCGAGCGGTGTCGATAATGGCTTGCACGCCGCGACCAGCAGCGTCAGGGCAACAACGATGAGTTTCATGTCCAGTGTCTCGAAGCAGAACGAACCAACACTGCCGACGCCATGCGTCTCGCAGCGACCGCGATCCGCCGCCGGCATCCGCGCGGTCTCGCGCACGGCGAAATGCCGTTCGCATGATTGCGCCGATATGAGGCAACGGGTGGTGAGATGACGCGCGTTGGACCGACGCCGATTACGGCGGGGCGCTCGCGGCTCTCAAAAAAGCGCGGTTATCGGGGGGGAGGATCGATCCCCGCCGAAAAAACGGCGATTCGGAACGGGCGCTCGAAGGCTGCATCCTCATTGGGCGCATGCGACATCACCGGCCACTCGGCCGCGTGAATAAGGGCGCCCGAGTAACACCAGGCGTAGCAGCAGCCCTGGTCGGACACCGGCGCGCTGCCGGCATGATCGTGCGTCGCGTCGGTGGTGGCGTGCGTCTCGACCGCCATGCCGTGATCCCGGGAATGATTGACGCCCGCGCGATCGTGCGAATGCTGACGCTGCTCGCTGGCCGCCGGATGGTGATCCTGCGTGGCCGCGCGCACATGGCGCGGCGCTGTGCTGCCCGCGAAGGCAAGCACAACGGCAAGTGCCAAGATCATCGTTCGGCGGCGCTGCATGGGATTCGGCCCTGAGAGGTCCGGAATATAGATGCCGGCCACGGACATGGCCAGCCTAACCTCCAGGCAGCGAAAGTTGGGCGAAAAGGCGGCAAAGGAACCGGCGATTACCATCAGGAGTTTGCAAACACGGGACGCTGGAATGGAGTCCATAATGCATAGCCACTATTACCGGCACCTCGCCGTCATGGCGGTGCTGTCGTTTATTGCGATGTACATTCTCATGTATGCGATGGTCGACCGCTTCGAGAATGTATTTTCCAACGTCAATCAGGCCTACATGGCCGGACTCATGACCGCGCCGATGGTCATCATTGAACTTATCGTGATGCGGGCGATGTACAAGAATGCTGCGCTGAATATCGCCGTCCTCGCCGGCAGCACGATCGCACTCGTCGGCTTCTTTCTCCTGATTCGGCAGCAAGCCGCCGTCGGCGACGTTCAGTTTCTGAAGTCCATGATTCCGCATCACGGCGCGGCGGTGCTGATGTGCGAGAATGCGCCAATCACCGACGCGGAGATCACGACCCTTTGCAAGTCGATCATTTCCGGACAGAGCGCGGAAATCGCGCAAATGAAAACGATACTGGGCAGAATGGGCCGCTAGGACTCCACCGAGCCGGATAACGTAACGATGGATCACACCGCCCACACCCACCTCCATGATCGCCGGGACATGCCGGCGGCCTCGCTCAACCGTGTCGCCTTCAGCGCGACCACGCATTGCCTCACCGGCTGCGCCATCGGCGAGGTCCTGGGCATGGTCATCGGCACCGCGCTGGCCTGGAGCAATGCCGCGACCGTCGCGCTATCGGCGAGCGCGGTGGCGTTTCCGGTCAACCGCTTCATGATCGCGCGCGGCTACGGCCACGCCGTGGTCCAGCGCTATCACGGCCATCACTGATGCGTTACTCGTCGCAGCCTTCGGTTTGTGGCATAATCTATCTGCAGCGAGGCTGCGCTGACACGGAGCGATTGCGATGACGCGATCTCGTTTAGCCGACCAAGGGCATCCTGGGTTATCCCGCCGCGGCTTTGTCGCGCTTGGCGCCGCATTTGTGATTGCGCCGGCGCGGCCGCTCTTTGCCGCCGACACAACGATCACGGTCACCAAGGACCCGAATTGCGGCTGCTGCGAGGCCTGGGCGGATCATCTCAAAGCCAACGGCTTCGCGGTCAAGATCGTCGAAGATCCGCAGATCAATCGCGTGAAGGCACGCCTCGGCGTGCCGTCCGATCTCTATTCCTGTCACACGGCCGAAGTCGAAGGCTATGTAATCGAAGGCCACGTGCCCGCGAGCGCGATCCGCCGCCTACTGGCGCAGCGCCCCAACGCCAAGGGTCTTGCCGCGCCGGGCATGCCGGTCGGCTCGCCGGGCATGGAAGTGCCGGGCAGTCCGCCGGAAGTCTATGCGGTGATGATTTTCGGCCCCGGCGGCAGCAAGCTCTTTGCGCGCTACAAGGGCGCCGACGAAGTGCCGGCCTAGTCGTCGCGGCACCCACCCAAGATAGCGTCTCGCGCTAATACAAGGAGCGGACGAAGTCCGCGTCTCGAACCATTAGGCCTATGTGAGCGCGGGCCTCGCCCTTCGAGACGCATTGCTTCGCAATGCTCCTCAGGGTGAGGATCGAGAGTATGATGGCGGCCCTTGAGTCGGTTGCTAATCCACGTCCTCGACGCTGTCGGGTCCGCCGCCAAAGGCCTTTTGCGCGAGCGCGGCTTCCATGAATTGGTCGAGGTCGCCGTCGAGCACGCCGCCGGTATTCGAGGTCGATACGCCGGTGCGCAGATCCTTCACCATCTGATAGGGCTGCAGCACGTAGGACCGGATCTGGTGGCCCCAG
Organism: uncultured Hyphomicrobiales bacterium; assembly: GCA_964370945.1. Classification (GTDB taxonomy): domain Bacteria; phylum Pseudomonadota; class Alphaproteobacteria; order Rhizobiales; family Xanthobacteraceae; genus Pseudorhodoplanes. Next base: position 7,552 of record CAYJNT010000131.1, read on the forward strand.
CCGATATCAGTCTTGTTGGCCTGATCGGCGGCGGCCTGTTCCTCGCGCTTCTTCAATTCGCGCTCGTAAAGCCGCGCGCGCAGCATGTCCCAGGCCTGCGCGCGGTTGCGGTGCTGCGAGCGGTCGTTCTGGCAATAAACCACGATATTGGTCGGGATATGCGTCAGGCGGATCGCCGATTCCGTCTTGTTGACGTGCTGTCCGCCGGCGCCGCTGGCGCGCAGCGTATCGACGCGCACGTCCGATTCCTTGACGTCGATCTGGATGCGATCGTCGATCACCGGATAGACTTCGACGCTGGCAAAAGACGTGTGGCGGCGCGCGTTGGAATCATACGGTGAGATTCGCACCAGCCGGTGCACGCCGTTCTCGGTTTTCAGCCAGCCATAGGCGTTGCGGCCCTTGATCTGCAAGGTCGCGGACTTGATGCCGGCCTCTTCGCCCGGTGTCTCCTCCAGCCACTCGGCCTTGAAGCCGTGCTGCTCGGCCCAGCGCGTGTACATGCGAGCAAGCATGTTGGCCCAGTCCTGACTCTCGGTGCCGCCGGCGCCGGCATGCACTTCGAGATAGGTGTCGTTGGGATCGGCTTCGCCCGAGAGCAGCGCCTCGAGCTCGCGCCGCGCGGCGTCGGCCTTGAGCCGCTTGAGCGCCTCTTCGGCCTCAGCAACGGTCTTCGGATCGTTCTCGGCCTCGCCGAGCTCGATCATGGTGACCTGGTCGTCGAGCTCCTGCTCGATGCGGCCGATCGATTTGAGCTGGTCTTCGAGCGCGGTGCGCTCCTGCATCACCTTCTGGGCGCGCGCGGTGTCGCTCCAGAGATTGGGGTCTTCGGCAGCCCGGTTCAGTTCGGCAAGACGGATATTGGCCTTGTCGAAGTCAAAGATGCCTCCTCAGCAGTCCGAGCGACCGCTTGATGTCTTCGACGATGGATTCGATTTCAGCGCGCATTCAAGGCCTCTGCAAAAATCCGCCCGGCATTGCCGGACGACGCCCGATGTAATGGCAATACGGCGTCAACGCAACGCCGTTCGATTGTTCGGTCGTGTCCCAATGGCGATCCCGGTTGTTATTCACCGGACATCATGGTCAAAAGCGGACGCAGACCTTACTGTCGTCATATCACAATACAAGCTCGACCTGAGGGGACATCTGACATGCGCCTGAGTGACAAGGCCCGCGGCGCCCTGAGACACGTATCGACGGCGACGCTGACCACCGTGCTGTTCAAGCGGGGCTTGCGCAACGCCTACATCCAGGGCGTCGCGCCGCTCAATCCGGATTCCCCGACCATGGTGGGCGAGGCTTTCACGCTGCGCTATATCCCCTCGCGCGAAGACCTCGACGTTATCGACGTGTTCAAGGACCCGAACCATCCGCAGCGTGCCGCCGTCGAGGCGATCCCGCCCGGGCATGTGCTGGTCATGGATTGCCGCGGCGACGCCTCGGTCGCGTCGGCCGGCAGCATTCTTCTCACGCGCATGATGATCCGCGGCGCGGCCGGTGTGGTGACCGACGGCGGCTTGCGCGACTCCATGGAGATCGCGCAACTGGCCATCCCGACCTATTGCGCCGGGCCGTCGGCGCCGACCAACCTGATCAAGCATCATGCCGTCGACCTCAATGTGCCGATCGGCTGCGGCGGCGTTCCGGTTTATCCCGGCGATATCCTGGTCGGCGACGGCGAAGGCGTGGTCGTGATCCCGGCCAGGATCGCCGAGGAGGTCGCGCACGAAGCGTTCGAGCAGGACATTTTCGAGACCTTCGTCACCGAGAAGGTGAAAAGCGGCGCCTCGATCGTCGGCCTTTATCCGCCGAACGAAGCGACCCAGAAGGAATATGCCAAGTGGCGGGCGGAACGCGGGACGTGAGATCGCGATTCAGCGCCGACGCTCTCTATCCGGCCTCATCCTGAG
>CAYJNT010000132.1:0-5308 GCA_964370945.1 uncultured Hyphomicrobiales bacterium
TCTGACGCCCGTATCCCTTGACCTCGGTGACGGTCATGCCGTGCACCCCGATCGCAGTAAGTGCGTCGCGGACCTCGTCGAGCTTGAATGGCTTGATGACGGCCATGACGATTTTCATTGGTTCGATCCCCGTTGGCCCTCTCGCGCGTGACGCTCGATGTGGGCGGTAACAACATGACGCGGCCGCACGGTGTGATGCCCCGCGAGCGTTGCCGGCGGTTACGAATCAAACGGCGTGCCAGTTCGGGGAACAGGCCTTAAATCGCTGCAATGACAGAGCTTTTCGGAGAGGCGGCGGGTTCCGCCGCCATTGGCCAAAAGGCCAAGCTCAAAGCCGCGCCATGCCTGCCCAGTCTTTGAGCAGTCGCAGTAGGCGCCTTTTGGAGCGGGATTCGGCGAAAAGAGAGCCCGGACAAGCCGGGCTCTCAAGACAGGAGATGGGCGGGCCTTACTGCAGGGCCTCGCCATGCTGGGTGATGTCGAGCCCCTCGACTTCCTGCTGCTTGGTGACGCGCAGCGGGACCATCAGATCGATGACCTTGAGCAGCACAAAGGTGGCGACACCGGACCAGACGATCGTCACCGCGATTCCGTAGAGCTGGGTCACGACCTGCTGCGCGTTGCCTTCGAGCAATCCGGACGTGCCGGCCGCGTCGGCGCTCGCCGATATAGCGGCTGTCGCGAATACGCCGGTCAGCAACGTGCCGGTGAAGCCACCGACGCCGTGCACGCCAAAGACATCCAGGGAGTCGTCATAGCCGAGCTTCTGCTTCAGCCAGGTGCAGGCCCAGAAACAGACCGCGCCAGCGATCAAGCCGATGACGATGCCGTGCCACGGCAGCACGAAGCCCGATGCTGGCGTGATCGTGCCCAATCCGGCGATGGCGCCGGAGATCATGCCGAGCACCGAGGGCTTTCTGCGCGTCAGCCATTCCAGCGCCATCCAGGTGAGCGCGCCGGCGCAGGCGGAGAGATGCGTTGCGACAATGGCGTAGACCGCGCGCGACCCGGAGCCGAGCGCCGAGCCGCCATTGAAGCCGAACCAGCCAACCCAGAGGAGACCCGTTCCGATCACCGCCAGCGACAGATCGTAAGGCGCCATGTTCTCGGAGCCATATCCGCGGCGCGGGCCGAGCACGTAAGCCGCGACAAGACCGGCGACGCCGGCATTGAGATGCACCACGGTGCCGCCGGCGAAATCGAGCACGCCAGCCGCTCCGAGGAATCCGCCGCCCCACACCCAATGTGCCAGCGGCACATAGACGACGAGCAGCCACAGGATCGAGAACCACACGAACGAACCGAAGCTGATGCGGTCGGCGACCGATCCGCCGACCAGCGCGACCGTGATGATCGCGAACGTCATCTGGTAGAGCATGAACAGCGCTTCCGGGATCGTCTTGGCGAGCGGGCTGGCGCCGTCGATCGCCATGCCGGACAGGAACAAGCGCTCGAAGGTGCCGATATACGGACCCTCGCCGGTGAAGGCGAGCGAGTAACCGATCGCGACCCAGAGCAGCGAGCAGATCATCGCCGCCGCGAGACTTTGCGCCATGGTGGCGAGCACGTTTTTCTTTCGCACCATGCCCGAATAAAACAGCGCAAGCCCCGGCAAGGTCATCATCAGCACCAGGCCGGTGGCCGAGATCATCCAGGCCGTGTCGGCGGCATCGATTTTGGCCGCTTGGGCGAAAGCCGGCGTTGCGAAGAACGACGCGGCCGCAATCATCGCGAGCGCACAATGGCGCTTTGACGCCTTGGTCATTGAACCCCCCATTTGAATAATTGATTTGTGCCGCGCGCTGCTCAGAGCGCGTCGGTATCCGTTTCGCCGGTCCGGATGCGCACCGCCTTGTCGATCTCGGTCACGAAAATCTTTCCGTCGCCGATCTGTCCGGTTTTCGCGGACGCCGCGATCGCCTCGACCACGGCATTGGCGCGGTCCGAGGTGACGCCGATCTCGAGGCGCAGCTTCGGCAGGAAGTTCACGGCATATTCGGCGCCGCGATAGATTTCGGTGTGCCCCTTCTGGCGTCCGTAGCCTTTGACTTCGGTCACGGTCATGCCGCTGACGCCGATCTTGGTCAGCGCGTCGCGGACATCCTCCAGCTTGAAGGGTTTGATGATGGCGGTAACGAGTTTCATTGCACGACAAGCCCCCGGTTGGCTTCGGTATCCTGGCGCACGACAACGCGTTCAGGCGCGCCCAGTGTCGGAATCCGACGTTCGCCTGAACTCTCAGCGCCTTTGGTAGCGAACGTCGGATTCCAAAGGACACTGGGACTTTAAGATTCCCAGTGTGGTTTTGGTTCAGACGTTCCCTTATGGACTCGCTGCGATGCTGAGGGAACGTCTGAACCACCACACTGGGGATATCCCTGCGTAAGGTATAGACAAAAAGATCGGAAATTAAGCGGATTCTGGCGAGGTGCGGCGGGTTTGGCGCTCAGCCTGTGGGCATCCGCTGGGATTTGAGGCGATCCCCGGATCAGACGTCAGGTCTCCCGGCGCAGGCGGATCAGGCCTTCCTGCGCCACCGATGCTGCCAGCTTCCCGTCCCGCGTGAAAATCAGGCCGCGCGCGAAGCCGCGGCCGCCCTGCAGGTTCGGGCTGTCCTGCGAGTAGAGCAGCCAGTCATCGGCGCGGAACGGCCGGTGCAGCCATAGCGCGTGGTCGAGGCTCGCGGCCATGAAATCCTTTTCGAACAGCGTGCGGCCATGCGGCACCAGCGCGGTGTCGAGCAGCGTCATGTCGGAGGCGTAAGAGAGCACGCATTGATGGATCGCCGGATCGTCCGGCAAGCGGCCGGTGGTGCGGATCCAGACGTTGAAGCGGCCATCCTCGAATTTCTTTCCGCGATAGCGCTCGAACTCCACCGGCCGCAATTCGATCGGGCGTTCGCGCTCGTAATATTTGCGCACCGGATCCGGCATCTGCGGCAAGATGCGTTCGCGAATTTCGGATTCGTTCGGCAGATCTTCCGGGAACGGCACGTTCGGCATTTTGGCCTGATGATCGAAACCCGGCTCGTTGTTGTGGAACGAGACAGACATGGTGAAGATCGGCTGGCCGTGCTGGATCGCCTTCACAAGGCGTGTGGTGAAGCTCTTGCCGTCGCGCGTGCGCTCGACGTCGTAGATGATCGGCACCTTCGGATCGCCCGGCAGAAGAAAGTAAGCGTGCATGGAATGCGCCAGGCGCCCGTCGACGGTGCGGCACGCGGCGACAAGGGCCTGTCCGATCACTTGTCCGCCGAACACGCGCTGCCAGCCGACCTGCGGCGAGCGCCCGCGAAACAGATTCACCTCGAGCGGTTCGAGGTCGAGAATTTTCAGAAGCTCCTGGACGGCGGCAGACATGCGGCGGCTTTGATTTCGCTCAAGGGACGATGATGAAAGACGGCGGCAGGCGGCATAAGTCAAGCAAGGCGGCAGCATTTGCTGCAATGGTGGAATGCAGGCCGGGATGATATTAGGGCTTGGAAGCGTAAGAACGACAGCAGACGCATGACCAAGACGGACATTCTCATCGGTGGCGGCGGGCTGGCGGGGCTCGCGCTTGCTATCGCGTTGCGTCAGGGCCTCGGCGGCCATTTCAGCGTCACCGTTGCCGATCCAACGCTTGGAAGGCTCTCGCGCGATGCGCGCGCCTCGGCGATCGCCGCGGCCGCGCGGCGTCTGTTCGAGATCATGGATGTGTGGCGCAAGGTCGAAGCGGGCGCGCAGCCGATCCTCGACATGGTCGTCACCGATTCCAGGCTCGACGATGCGTTGCGCCCGACATTTCTTACCTTCGACGGCGAGATCGAGCCGGGCGAGCCGTTCGCGCACATGATCGAGAATCCGCCGCTGATTGCCGCGCTGACGGATCGCGCCCAGGATTTGGACGTTACGTTTTTGCCAGTTGCGGTTTCGTCATTCGAGAAGGCGGCCGGCGGCATCAGCGTCACATTGTCGAACGACAATACGGTCTCTGCGAAGCTCCTTGTCGCCGCCGATGGCGCGCGTTCGGCGATCCGCGAACAGGCCGGCATCAACAGTTTCGGCTGGCAGTATGGGCAATCCGGCATTGTCACGACCATCGCACACGAGCGCGATCACAAAGGCCGCGCCGAAGAGCATTTCCTGCCCGCCGGACCGTTCGCGATCCTGCCGCTCAAAGGCAAGCGCTCATCGATCGTGTGGACGGAAGAAGAGAAAGAAGCCGAACGGATCGTTGCTCTGCCCGACGCGGATTTCCACACCGAGACCGAAAAGCGATTCGGACTTCATCTCGGCGATATCGAAATTGTCGGTCCGCGCCGCGCTTATCCGCTCGGTTTGTCGGTCGCGCGCTCCTTCATCGCCGAGCGCGTGGCGCTGATCGGCGATGCCGCGCATGTCATTCATCCGATCGCAGGGCAGGGACTCAATATGGGCCTGCGCGATGTCGCGGCGCTCGCGGAATCGGTGGTCGATGCCGTGCGGCTCGGGCTCGACCCGGGCGGCACGGCCGTGCTCGAGCGCTATCAGCGCTGGCGACGTTTCGACACGATGGCGATGGGAGTGGCGACCGACGGCCTCAACCGGCTGTTCTCCAATCAGTCGGATGTGCTGCGGCTCGCGCGCGACGTGGGCTTGGGCCTCGTCGACCGGCTGCCGGCGCTGAAGGCGTTTTTCATCCGCGAAGCCGCCGGCGTCACCGGCGAGGTGCCGAAGCTTCTGCGCGGCGAGGCGCTTTAAGTCAGCGGCACGGATTCCACGGCGCTGCGGAATGCATCGCGCTGCTGCAGGCTCTTGTACCAGCGCTGCAGGTTCGGCAATTCCGGGCGCTGCGGCACGAGCTGCCAGAACCGGTACGTCATCACCCCGACCGGAATATCGCCTATCGTGAATTCGCTGCCGGCGACATAGGCCGTCTTGCCGAGCTGCGCGTCGAGAATCTTCATCGCTTCGATGGTCTTGGATTGCGAGGCCGCGATGGCGGCGAGATCGCGCTTGTCCTCGGGCGTGCGAATGAGGCCCCAGAAGGCGGGCGTGATGGCCGGGCCGACGACGCTCAATTGCCAATCCATCCATTGATTGGCGAGGCCGGTGTTCTTCGGATTGGCGCCTTCAAGCTTGCCGGCCCCGCGTGCGAGATAGCGGATGATCGCATTCGATTCCCACAGGATGAAATCGCCGTCCTGCAAGGTCGGCACGAGGCCGTTCGGATTCATGCTGAGATAAGCCGGCTCGCGATTCTTGCCGAAATTCCCGCCGATATCGAAACGCTCGGCCTCGATGCCGAGCTCCCCGATCGCCCACATGACCTTCTGGACATTGGACGA
>CAYJNT010000132.1:5408-9411 GCA_964370945.1 uncultured Hyphomicrobiales bacterium
GGAAAATGAAAATCAGTCGAGACGGCGCGCTTCTTCCGGCAGCATGATCGGAATGCCGTCGCGGATCGGATAAGCGAGCTTGGCGGCGCGCGAAATCAGTTCCTGTTTCGCGGCGTCATATTCGAGCGGGCCCTTGGTCAGCGGGCAGACCAGGATTTCCAAAAGTTTTGGATCAACGAGTTTCGGATCGACCGAACCTGCGGGACTATTGGTCAAGGTCAGTCTCCTCGCGACGGACGCTTCTTATTGCAGAGGGGTTTCGCCCGGCGCCTTGTTTTTTGCAAGTTCTATCTCGGTCACGGCGACCAGGATTTCCGCGCGGGTCTTGAGATCGGGGGCTTCCAGCAATGCTTGTTTCTCGGCGGAGCCATACGGGGACATCATGGCTAGCGCGTTGACCAGGGCCTCGTTGGGCGCGGTCTCGATGCCTTCCCAATCGGTCTTCAGATTATTGGCCTCGAGAAAGTTCTGCAAAGCCTGCAACACGGCCGCGCGATCGACATCGTCCTCACCTTTGCGCGCGATGAAGTCGTCGATGAAGGGAACGTAAGTGACGCGGCACTGGCGATAGGCGGTCGAGACCCTCAATTCTTCCTCGATGCGGTAGCGCGCAATGCCGGTGAGCTGGATGAGGTAACGGCCGTCGCCGCTTTCGGCGAGTTGCGTGATGCGTCCGACACAGCCGACGCGATACAAGTTCGGCCGGCTTTCGGGGCCGGGATGTCCGGCATCCGGCATGATCATGCCGATCAACCGGTGACGGTCGGCGAGCGCGTCGTCAATCATCTCAAGATAGCGCGGCTCGAAAATATTGAGCGGCATCTGTCCGCGCGGCAGCAGCAACGCGCCCGGCAGCGGAAAAACCGGAATCACTTCCGCAAGATCGGCGGGCCCTTGATAGACCGCATTCATCGGCATCGTTTGCCTCCGCGCGGCGACCGGCCGCAGCGGTTTTAGGAGAACAGGATCGACGAGAGCCGCCGCCGTCCCGAGACGGTGGCTTCGTCCGCCGAACCCCAAGCTTCGAAAAACTGCACGAGCTGCTTGCGCGCGCCGTCGTCATTCCATTTGCGGTCGCGCTTGACGATCTCGATCAGATGCTCCGCGGCCGCCTCGCGTTTGCCGGCGGCGTTGAGCGCCACGGCGAGATCGAAACGCGCCTGGTGATCGGCCGGATCAGCTGCGACCTTGGCTTCGAGATCGGACACCGGGCCGACGGATTTCGCCTGCTCGGCAAGGTCGATCGCCGCCTGCGCGGCCGCGACCGCCGCCTCGTGGCGCTTGGCGTCGGGAACGAGCGCCAGCGTTTTCTTCGCTTGTTCAATGGATCCGGTGCCGACATAGCAACGCGCAAGACCGGCCAGTGCTGCGACATTGGCGTTGTCCGCCGCCAACACCTGCGCATAGAGATCGGCGGCAGCCGTGAAATCATTCGCCGCCAGCGCGTCGTCGGCGGCTTTGAGCAGGTCCTTTTCCTCGCCGCCGATGCGGTCTTTCAAAAGACGTTCGAGGAAGGCCGTGACCTGGCTTTCGGGCAGCGCGCCCATGAAACCGTCGGCCGGCTGGCCGTTGACGAAGGCAATCACGGCCGGGATCGACTGGATGCCCATCTGGCCCGGGATGTCCGGATGCTTGTCGATATCCATCTTGGCAAGCTTCACCTTGCCTTTGGCCGCCCGCACCGCCTTTTCCAGGATCGGGGTGAGCTGCTTGCACGGCCCGCACCATTGCGCCCAGAAATCGACCAGCACCGGCTGACGGCGCGATTCCTCGATCACGTCCTTCACGAAGGTCTGGGTGGTGGTATCAAACACCGCATCCGCGGCGGGGGCCGGCGCCGTACCGCCATTTTGCAACAAGCTCACGCGGGCTCCTGTCCTTCCGGATTGATTGCTTTGGTTCTATCGCATTTCCGGACGGCGAACCGGGATCCAGTTCGCCTGGAAATGCTCTGAATTTGTTCCATTAGATGGCTATCAAGGGTCCGATTGCAATTACCCTCGCGGCCGCAACGCGGGCTCGGCCGACAGGGTTTCGAGCCGAGGCTCATGCCCGGTGGCCTTCAGGAACTTGACCAGGTCGGCGCGGCCAATCGACGTGGTCATGGTGTTGACCAGCGGGTGATAGTTCAAAATTTCATGATCCATCATCGCGCGGTCGAGAACGACATTCACCCGTATCTCCTTGTCGTTGATGAGGCCGAAGGGCGTGACCGAGCCGGGCTCGACGCCAAGAAGTTCGCGCATCAGCTCTGCCGAACCGAACGAAAATCGCCCGGAGCCGCCGAGCAGTCGGTGCATGGATTTCAGCTCGATCGTGGCATCCTCCGGCGCGACCAGCAGAAACACTTTATCTTTCTTGTCTTTCACGAACAGGTTCTTGGTGTGTCCGCCGGGAATCGTCCCGCGCAAGGCTTGCGACTGCTCGACGGTAAAAAGCGGCGGATGCGCCACCGTCTTGTGAACGATGTCGAGGCGGTCGAGAAAGGCGAAAAGGTCGTCGGGTGAGGCGGGCATGTCCGCGGTCAAAATGAGGGCTTAAAGTGGCCGGACGAGCGCTTATTTGCCTTGGGACGGTGCCGGTTGCAAAGGCTTAAGCGTTTTGGCATAGGAAGGCCCGTTACGGTCAAATGTTCCGACAAATGGCCGCTATCCCAAGGAATGCGGGTGTAGCTCAGGGGTAGAGCACGACCTTGCCAAGGTCGGGGTCGAGGGTTCGAATCCCTTCGCCCGCTCCAGTCTTCGCTCCTTCGGAGCTTCGACTGGCAAGTCTGTTTTGTGCGAAGGCTGTCCCGCCGTAGCTTTAGCGAAGGCGGACGAAACACCAAGTCAGTATTCGATGGCCGGTCGTCGTCGCGGTGTCTTGAATTCCATGCGATATCGCGGGTCACATACTGGTAACGCTGACTTTCCCATGAACATCTTCATTCGCTGGTTTCTTGCTGCGATGTTGGTCGTCGTGGCGCCTGTCCTCGCGCGCGCGCAGGAAGGCAAGCTCGTTCTCTACACGAGCCAGCCGAACCAGGACGCGCAGCAGACCATCGACGCGTTCAAGGCGAAATATCCCAAGGTCGATATCACCTTCGTGCGCGACGGCACGCCGCGCATTGTCGCGAAGCTGCGCGCCGAAATCGAAGCGGGCGCGGCACAGGCCGACATTCTTCTGATCGCCGACGCGGTGACGATGGAAGATCTGAAAAAGGGCGGCCGGTTGCTGCCTTATCCGGAAGCGGATGTGGCGTCTTACGCCGCCGATCTGCACGACAAGGACAGGACCTGGTTCGCGACCAAGCTCATCACCACCGGCATCATCTACAACACCAGGGCGCCGTTCCGGCCGCAATCGTGGTCGGACTTGCTGAAGGACGAGACCAGGGGGCAGGTCGTGATGCCGTCGCCGCTCGCGTCGGGCGCGGCCCTCATCCATGCCGCGACGCTGACATCCAATCTCGCCGAAGGATGGGGATTTTACGTCAAGCTGAAAGTCAACGGCGGGGTCGCCACATCCGGCAATGGCGACGTGCTCAAGCAGGTCGCCGGCGGGGAGAAGCTGTTCGGCATGATCGTGGATTTCATGGCGATCCGCGAGAAGGCGAAAGGCGCGCCGGTCGCCTTCGTGTTTCCGAAGGAAGGCGTGTCCGCGATCGGTGAGCCGGTCGCGATCCTGAAGTCGACCAAGAACCCGGATGCCGCGCGCGCCTTCGTCGCGTTTCTGCTCTCGAAGGAAGGGCAGGAACTCGCGCTCAAGCAGGGATACATCCCGGCGCACCCGCAAGTCGCGCTGCCGGCAGGCTTTCCGGACCGCAAGGACATCAGGGTGATGCCACTCGATCCGGCCAGGGCGCTTACCGACGCGAAGGACAACACAAAGCGGTTCTCCGACATCTTCGGTCGATGACAACAGCGCCGCTGCGTCCGGGCGCATCGGACTGGATACGCCGGGAGAGCGACGGCTTCGTCGCCCTTCTTCTCTTTTGCGTCGTTGTTTTCGCCGCATTGCCGTT
>CAYJNT010000133.1:0-4852 GCA_964370945.1 uncultured Hyphomicrobiales bacterium
TTTCAATGACGATCAACGAATTCACTGCCGCATTTTCGAGGACGGCGCGCGCCGTGTAGCCGAGGCCGAGCCCGCCGACAGCGATATCCAACGCTGTGCCGGAAAGCTCTGCCAGACCCAATTGCGCCAACGCGATCTCGGATGCCGTGAACAGGCTCGACATCAGATATTCGTCACCAAGCTTGATTTCGAATACATCGACACCGAGTGAAAGCTCGCGACGACGGCACAGGCTGAGCGCGCCGATCGGTGTCGGTTGGTAATCCAATTCTTCAAAAAGGGCGCTCATGCGGCTTGCAAACTCCCTAGGAGACCGGCGACGAACCGACGGGACGATCTGTATTCTGTCTTTATGGGAGCTCGATGACAGACTCATGGGCTGTCAGTTACGAAAGGTTTTCGCGCACGAACAAGCTTATTTGCATCGGCTCGATGCCGAACAACGCGGCCCGCCCCTCGCGCAGATTTGTGAAAATACGCACGCAATTCAGCACCATGATATGATGGTCCTGCGTGATCACGACGTCCATCGTGCCGTCGATCAGAGCCGCCTGAGTATCGGGCGTAAGCCCGTGGCCGATGAACGTCACCATGGACGCGCGATTAGCCTCGCGCAACGCGCGCGCAATGCCGTCCGACGCGCCGCCGATGTTGTAGATGCCGACGATGTCCGGATGCTGCGCCAGCAAGGCGCGTGTCTGACGATAGTTTTGCGTCGCGTCGTCATGCCCTTCGCGCAACCCGACAACAGTCAACGCCGGAAACGCATCCTCGATGATACCGAGAAAGCCTGTTTCACGTTCCTCGTGCGCACGGTAGCTGCGACTTCCGGCGATGAGCGCGACCTTGCCCCGGCGTTCCCCGACGAAACGGCCGATCAGCAGGCCGGCGCTGCGGCCGGCGGCACGGTTGTTGAGGCCGACATAGGCCGTACGCGGCGTTCCGGGAATGTCGGAAATCAGCGTCAGCATTGGAATGCCGCGCGCGCCGAGTTCTGCCGCGGCGTTTCGGACCAGAGGATGATCCAGCGCCATGAACGCAATGCCGTCGGCTCGGCGCGCATGATGGCGAAGGCTTTTCGCGAGCGCCTCCGGATTGAAGCCTTCCACGAAATGGCAATGACAGGAGACGTTGAAAGCGCTCAGCTGATCGTTCGATTTCGAAATGTGCTCACCAAGCATGCGCAGATAGCGATTTGTTCCGGACGGCAGCAGAAACGACAGGCGCATCGGTTTCGGGCGCAGCGCCTCATACAACTCCGCCCGAGGCAGGTAGTTGAGCGTCGCCGCAGCTTCGATCACGCGCTGCGCCGTCGCGGCGCGGACGCCGGGGCGCCGATTGAGCACGCGATCGACGGTCGCGGGCGATACGCCGGCTGCGCGCGCGATGTCGCGCGCGTGCGGCCGCAGGCCGTTTTGGCCTGTTCTATCGGCGTTATGGGTCCGTTCGGGCGGATCGGCCGCTTTGTCTGATTTCATCAAAAATCATCAGAATGATTGCTTTGCGCGGCGTCAAGAGCCGTCGTTATGCTTGTTACAATAACAAAATAACAACATCAAAAATCATCAATAGGGAGAAACGTCATGGAATTGGGATCCCGACGGACACGTGGGGCCATATTGATGGCTGCACTGGCGGGACTATGCGTCGCGGCTCTGCCGGTTGCGGTAAGTGCTCAGACGGTGGAATTGCGCTACGGTCACATGAATCCGCCGACAAGTGCGGCTGGTATCCAGGCCCAGATGCTTGCGGACGCGATCGCCAAGAACACCTCTGGTCAAATCAAGGTGACGGTTTACCCGTCCTCGCAGCTCGGCAAGTTGCAGGAATTGGCCGAAGCGGTTTCGACCGGAACAATCGCTCTCTCGCACAACACGGCGGGCGGTATTGGGTCGCTGTATGAGCCGTTCGGCGCTCTCGACACGCCGTATCTCTATCGCGACTACGATCATCTGATGAAGGTGATGGACGTCGAGTCGCCGGTCATGAAGAAGCTCAACGAGGGGCTTATCAAGGCGGCGGGTGTGCGCGTGCTCTACGCCTATTATTTCGGAACGCGCCAGCTCACTTCCAACAAGCCGATGCTGCAGCCTTCCGATCTCGCGGGTCAGAAAATCCGTGCGATACCGTTCCCGATCTATATGGCTGCCGTGCAGGGACTCGGCGCGATCCCGATCCCGGTGGACTGGTCGGAAGTCCCGACCGCGCTGGCGACGGGTCAGGTCCAGGGACAGGAAAACCCGGTCAACGTCGTTCTCTCCAGCAAGCTTTACGAGACCCAGTCGCACCTGATGCTGACCGGGCACATCATGAACGCGCAGGTCATCGTCATCAACGAGAAGGTCTGGCAGAAAATCACCCAGGCGCAGCGCGACGCCCTGAGTAAAGCCGCCCAGGACGTGCGCAAGCGCGCCAGCGAAATGGTGAAGAATCAGGAAGCCGAAGAGACCGCGAAGCTCAAGAGTCTCAAAATGACCGTCATCGGCCCCGATAGCGGCCTCAAGCTCGATGTCTACAAGGCATCGGTCAACAAGGTCATTCAGGAAAAGTTCGGCGCGAAATACGGTGATCTCTACAAGGAAATCGCGGCAATCAAATAAGCCGATCAGGCATTCCCGGCCGGCGCTGCATGCCGGCCGGGCTGCCCCGGTTCACCCATCGATCCAATGGCGCCGCAGATGACGCATCCATTCCGCGCGATGATTTCGCGGCTTTGCAGGATGGCCGAATGGGTGGCCATCGTCGCGCTGATCGCCGTAACCGGGCTGATCATGACGCAGATCGTCGCGCGCGAGGTCTTCGTGGTGGGTCTGTCGTGGGCCGACGAGTTGGCGCGCTACGCCGGATTGACCGTCATTTTCATGGCCGTGCCTGCGCTTCTGGCCCGCGGCGAGCATGTCAAAGTCGACATGTTCCTTAATATGATGCCAGCGCGCCCACAACGCTTCTTCAACATCACAAACGACGTCTTGATGGTCGTCTTTGCCGCGATGTTTCTGATCGCGGGCTGGCAGTTCATGCAACGCGCCGCGCGATTCGCCACACCGGCAATCGGCATGCCCAATCTGGTGTTCTACCTGCCGGCAGCCATCGGCATGGCGCTGCTGCTGCTCGTCGCGATCGATCGGGCGGTTGCGGCATTCGGGGCCGGCTCGAAGGATGAGGCCGACACGCCATGATGAGCCTCATTGCGACCTGCCTGTTCATGGCGCTGATGTGCCTTGGCCTGCCGATCGCCGCGTCGTTGGGGCTCGCGGCCGGTGCGGTGATCTTCTGGTATGACCTGCCGCTGGCCGTTATCGCGCAGCGCACCGTCAACTCGCTCGACTCGACACCGCTGCTGGCGGTGCCGATGTTCATCCTCGCGGCCAGCATCTTCAACGCGGCCGGCATCACCCAGCATCTGTTCGACTTCATCCGCATGCTGGTCGGCCGCATTCGCGGCGGGCTGGGCTACGTGACGATTCTCACTCACCTGATCTTCTCCGGCATCTCCGGAGCCGCGCTTGCGGATATTGGCGCGCTCGGCAGCATCCAGATTCGCATGATGAGGCAGCAGGGCTACAAGGACGAGTTTTCCGCCGGCATCTGCATGGCGGCCGCGACGCTCGGGCCGATCTTTCCGCCATCCATACCGCTGGTGATCTATGCGACCACGGCCGAGATCTCCGCGGTGCGGTTGATGCTGGCAGGAATCATTCCCGCACTCGTCATTGCGGCCGTGCTCATGATCCAAGTCGCGTTTATAGCGCGGCGCCAGCGCTTGCCCGTAGACACGGTGGTCGTGACGCGCGAATCGTTCTTGCGGCAGACCTTCATCGCGACCCCCGCGATCCTTGCTCCGGTAATCCTGATCGGTGGAATGATGGCGGGTTTTCTCGGTTCGACCGAGGCGGCTGGCATAACTGTGGTCTACGCGATTCTGATCGGGGTGTTCGTCTATCGCAAGCTCAACTGGTCGAATTTCATCGAGTCGGCGCGCGAAACGGTGCTTTCCTGCGCCGGTATCCTGCTCATCGTCGGCGTCTCGGAATTGTTCGCCTGGGTGCTGGCGATCGACCAAATTCCAACGCTGACAGCGCAATTCCTTATCGCGCTCTCCGATAATCCGTGGGTGCTGCTGCTGATCGCGAACGTCATCCTGCTTCTGGCCGGCACCATCCTCGAACCACTGCCCGCGATCCTGCTTCTGACCCCGATCCTTGCGCCCGGCCTGACTCAGGCCGGAGTCGATCCGATCCATCTCGGGATCGTCGTCGTGTTCAACTTGATGATCGGGCTGCTGACGCCGCCGGTTGGCATCAGCCTCTACATGGTCAGCAATATCGGCCGCATCCCGCTCGAGCGCGTAATGGCCGGTGCCATCCCCTTCATCGTCTCGCTGATCGTGGCGCTCGCGATCGTCACATTTGTCCCGGTATTCTCAACCTGGCTTCCAAGCCTCGTTATGGAATGACGTAACCACACAGGAGTTGGCAGTGAGTGTTTACTTCGGAGAGATCCGGCAGTTGGGCTTTGTCGTTCCGGATATTATCGCGGCGATGGACTACTGGAGACGCGTGGTCGGGGTTGGCCCCTGGTTCTATGCCGAGCGCGTGCCGGTCGTGAACTTCACTTATCGTGGTGAACCGTCCTTTCCGGATACGTCGGTGGCGCTCGCCAATTCGGGGCCGCTTCAGGTCGAACTGATCCAGCAGCGCAATGACGCGCCGACGATGTATCGCGACTTCGTCAAAACACAGGGCAGCGGCCTGCAGCATGTCGCCTATTGGACGCAGGAATTCGATGCCGACATGGCGCGGCTGAGCGCGAAGGGATTCAAGGTCGGAATGGGCGGCGAGGTCGGCGAGCA
>CAYJNT010000133.1:4952-9373 GCA_964370945.1 uncultured Hyphomicrobiales bacterium
CCGCTCGATCCGGCGCGCGTCGCCGAAGTGCTTGCGGGAGAGCAGTCCAGCGGGACATTCCTGCACGTGCCGGGCGAGACGGAGCATCTGCGCGAACGGAGCCGTGCGCGCGTCGAGCGCATCGATGAGCTTGACAGTGTTCCGGCACCAAGCCTGCGCAGCGCGTGGCTTGAGCGCAAAGGTATCGGCGGGCCTTATCGGCGTGCTTTGCTGACGGTGTCGTTTCCTGTCGCCAATATCGGAACAAACCTCGCAACGCTGGCCGCCACAGTCGCTGGAAACCTGTACGATCTCGGCGAGGCCACTGGCCTGAAGCTGATGTCGCTGTCACTGCCGCAGAATTATCGCCGCAAGTTCGTGATGCCACGGCAGGGCATTGCCGGAACGCGCACGCTCGCAGGCGTGTTCGATCGTCCGCTGCTCGGAACGATCATCAAGCCGAATGTCGGGATGAGTGCGCAACAGGTCGGCGAGTTGGCGGGCGAATTGTGCGCGGCCGGGCTCGATTTCATCAAGGACGATGAAGTCTGCGCCGATCCCCTGATGGCGCCGATCGGCGAACGAGTCCGCGCCGTCATGGCGCAGGTGCGCCGGCATCAGGATCGTACCGGGCACCGCGTCATGGTGGCATTCAACATTTCGGATGAGACTGATGCGATGCGGCGCCACGCCGATCTGATCGCCGCCGAAGACGGGACGTGCGTGATGGTGAGCCTGAATTGGTGCGGGATGGCGGCGGTCGAAACGCTGCGCCGTTCGACCGACCTGGCCGTTCACGGTCATCGCAACGGTTTCGGTATGATGTCGCGCCATCCGGCCCTTGGCATGACCGCCGCGGCCTATCAGACGCTCTATCGCCTTGCGGGCATCGACCACATGCATGTGCACGGCCTCGGCGGGAAATTCGCCGACGTCGACGCGGATGTCACGGCGGCGGCGCGCGATTGCCTGACGCCGATCGCGGATGGCGACGCCATCATGCCAGCCTTCTCATCGGGACAGTGGGCAGGAACGCTGCCGATCACCTATGCGGCCACCCAGAGCCCGAACTTTCTGTTTCTCTGCGGCGGAGGAATCATCGCTCATCCCGATGGCCCCGCGGCCGGTGTCGCCAGCCTGCTCGCCGCGTGGGAGGCCGTTAAGAACGGCGAGGCGCTGGACGCCCGCGCCGTCGATGTGCCGGCGTTGAAGCGCGCCCTGGAATTCCTTGGCGAACGTGCGCGTCCTGGCGGATAACGCGATGGCTCCCGCAGTGCATTCGACTCGGATTGCTTACTACGGTGACGACTTCACCGGGGCGACCGACGCGCTTGCGACAGCGACACAAGGCGGATTGCGTACACTCCTGTTCCTGTGCATTCCGACCCCGGACATGCTCGCGGCCTCCGGAGATCTCGACTGCATCGGTATCGCCGGCGCGGCGCGCTCGATGGAACCTGATGATATGGAGAACGAACTTCGCCCGGTGGCGGAGTATTTTGCGAAGATCAACGCGCCGGTGGTGCATTACAAGACTTGCTCGACCTTCGACAGTTCGCCGCAGGTCGGAAACATCGCGGTAGCGATCCGCGTCATGTCGGAGGCGATTCCCGGCCGTTTCATCCCCATCGTTGGCGGTCAGCCGAACATCGGACGGTATTGCGTGTTTGGACACCTGTTCGCTGCGGCGGGAACCGGAGGGCCGGTTTTCCGCATCGATCGGCACCCTACGATGTCATGCCATCCGGTGACGCCGATGACGGAATCCGACTTGGCGCTGCATCTCGAGCGGCAGGGATTGGAGCGCGTCACGTCGGTGCCTTACCCGGCTTACGAGGCACCTTCGGAGGCCATCGACCAGATCATCGAGCAGACGATTGCAGACGGCGGCAGGATGCTGCTCTTCGACGTGACGCGGCCCGCCGATCTTGCACCGGTCGGGCGCATCATCTGGCGGGAGGCCCTCCAGCGCCGGCTCATAGCCGTCGGCCCGAGTGGCGTGATGCAAGCCCTTTGCGCGCTCTGGCATGAAGCCGGTCAGGTCGCCGCGCCTTCCGGCTCAACGCGTGTGAGCGCGGCGGACGGTCCTGTGTTTGTCCTGGCGGGGAGCCTTTCGCCCGTCACGCGACAACAGATCGAGGCGGCGAGTGATTTCGCGCGCGTGTCGATCGATGCCGCTCGGCTATCGCGCGGAGATCCCGATCATGTCGCGGCACTCGTGCGGGAGGTGTCGGAAATTATCAATTCCGGCCGCAGTGTGATCGCGCACACGACGCCACTCGCAGACGATCCTGTGGCAGAGGAATCGTTATCTGGACTTGAGCTGGCAAAAGAGACCGGGACGTTCGTTGCCCGCCTGCTGTTTGATGTCCGGCTGCGTCGTCTGGGTGTCGCCGGCGGTGATACGTCAAGTTGGATCTTGCGGGCACTCGACGTATGGGGCTTGTCGTTCAAAGGTCACCTTTCGCCCGGCGTCGCCCTCTGCCGGGCGCATTCTCACGACGAGAATCTCGATGGGATTGAGGTGATGCTCAAGGGTGGCCAGATGGGACCGCCAGACCTGTTCCGACGGCTGCTGAAGGGAACTTGAAAATATACATGGGCAGATATGAAGAGTGCTCGTCGGCGATCACAGCCATTCGCTGCTACATTCACCGTCGAACGACCGCTTCCGGCTAGCGCGCGTCATCTTTGTGTTGATGCAGGAAGCGCGCGATCTGCGCCCTGAGCGTTTCGGTCTGCAACAGATCACCCATGGCGCCCGCATTGTCGAACAGCTCTCGCTGCAGTTTTCTCGGGATGGTGTTCCACTGCAGGATGAGCGCCGCACCGAGGCAGCGCAGGATGCGCTCCTCTTCGGTCGCCAAAACGTCGTCGCTACGATCGGCGGGAGACGCCTGCACCGTTTTCTCGAAATTGCTCTGCAACAACTCCTCGTTGTCGGCCATCATGGTGTAGCTTCGCTCGAGGACCTTGAGTTCAAGGATTTCGCTGACGGCGTCCGTCTGCTTCCCGAGTTCCTGATATTCGGCGGCTTTGGCGCGATATTGCTCGGATTTGAACATGTCGCCTCCTCCTTCTGGCCAACCGGCGTCGCGTTCGCGCACGCCAACACCTCGCGACAAGGATCGTTCCGAAAAATGCGCCGTGGTTTCCGACGATCGTGACGACGTCGCGTTGGTCCGAATCTGACCTGTTAAGAGTGATCGGATTGTTTCGGAATTGGGAACTTAACGCAAAAGCAGGCCCCGCCCAAATCAGACGGCTGAACGGTGATTGTGCCGCCGAGTTCCGCGGTCAATGCCTTCAGGATCGTCGTTCCCAGTCCCTTGCTGCCGTCCAACGCAAAGTCGATCGGCAATCCGCCGCCATTGTCGGCGACGGTGAGACTCAGCTGTTCCGCCAGAGGCTGCTTCAAAGTCAGCGACACCAGACACGAGCGCGTGTCGCCGCAATGCTTGAACGCATTGGTCAGCAATTCGCTGACGATGATCCCGATCTTGGTTGCGATATCGGTCGCAATCCGCAGTTCGGGCGCCTGGATATTTACATGATATTCGCGATCGTCCCCTTGGCCCTTCACGGTGTTGGCAATCTCATCGGAGAGATCGCGAAGATATTGACGAAGCTCGACGGTAACGATTTCGCCCGTCCGATAAAGCCGGCGATGGATCCGCGCGATCGAGTTGACACGCTGCACGGCGTCTTCGAGTTTCTGGCGGATCGTTGTGTCCGGTTCGCGTCTCGCCTGCAGATGAAGCATGCTGGTTGCGAGCTGAAGGCTGTTCGAAATGCGGTGATTGGCCTCATGGATCAGCAATTCCTGGCTCTGAAGCAATTTGTCCTTCTCGGCCATGGTCTGGCTTAGCATCAATCCCACCGAGGTAAAGGCGGCAAGACGCTCAAGCGTGTCCGCTTCATTCCTCGTGAATTGCCCACCCTCGCCGTGGACGATCCAGAGCGTGCCGACGGCTTCATCGCTCGTATTCAGAAGCGGAACGAGCAGCAATTCCGGGATCGTCAGGCCGTCTGCCCCAAGATATGGATAGTGCCGCTCCGGATAGTTCATCACCACCGGCTTCACGGAATCGAGCACGACGCCGCACGGGCTGAACTCCCGCGGCGTGGTGCCGCCCTTATACGCCGCGAACCGTCCTTTAAGACCATACCAGCGGAATATGCCCGGGCTGTCGGGCCGCGCCTCCAGAAGGCTGATGCCGCCAGACTCCGCGTCGCACAACTCGATTGCAAGTTCAACAAAACGATCCATCACGCCGGCGGGCGACTTGACCATTTCCTGCGCCAACAGATGCATCGTGCGCAACTCCCCGCGCAGGTCCGCCTCCCGCGCCGGACGCTTCGACAGCGCGTCCGGATTGAGCACGGCTTCGAAAGGGACAACATTGTCGACAAGCATCGTGCTCAACGAACACACTCCCTGA